>JANYHS010000092.1 GCA_025358945.1 Acidobacteriota bacterium | reverse complement strand
CGACCCGGGCGAGCTGCTCGCGACGCTGCGTCCGAGCCTGGCCCCAACCGGCCACGTGTGCGTCACGTGCCACGTCGATCGCCCGTGGGGCGAAGCCGAACACCCGCAGGACTTCCGATTCTGGGACCTGATCGCGCTCGTCCAGCGCGAGTTCGATCTCGTCAGCTGCAATCTGATCCGCGAGTGCACGTACTACCCGTACCTCTGGCACTGCATCGCCCGCACGCGAACGCGGACCGGTGCGGCACGGCTCCTCGCGATCGCGTATTTCAACCTTCGATGCGGCCTCACGTACTCGCGCTTCCACGCGCGACGCGGGGGCGCCGCCGTGAACCGCCGGTTGCGCGCGACGGTAGCCGGACACCGGTGATCGCCTGGGAACTGCTGGGGCACACGCGCACCCCTGACGGCGAGGACATGAGCCTCACCCGCCAGGGTCACGAGTACGTCATCCTGGCTGCCGGTAAACCGCTGATGTCGAGCCGCATGCACGGCTCGGAGGAAGCCCTCGCCTCGCTTGGCTGCACGGTCGCGCGGACGCGCGAGGCGCCGTGCGTCCTGGTTGGCGGCCTCGGCATGGGCTTCACCCTCCGCGCAACCCTCGACCTGCTTGGGCCGGACGCTACGGTCGTGGTCGCGGAACTGGTTCCAGGTGTTGTCGAATGGAACCGTGGACCGCTCGGTCCGCTCGCAGGACATCCACTGAAGGATTCCCGCGTGCAGATCGAGGTCGGCGACGTCTCCGCCACGCTGCGGTCCAGCACGCGCCGTTTCGACGCCGTGCTACTCGACGTCGACAACGGTCCCGCCGCCTTCACGGCCTCACTCAACACTGGGCTGTACGACGATGCCGGGCTGGCCGCCGCGCGAGGGGCGCTGAAGGATGGCGGCGTGCTGGCGGTCTGGTCCGCGTGGGAGGACAGAAAGTTCGAGCAGCGCCTCCGCCACGGCGGATTTACGGTGCAGGTCGAACGCGTGCGCGCGCGATTAAAAAAAGGCGGCCCGCGCCACACGATTTTCCTCGGTCGTCTAGACTAGAGGCATGACACGCCATGTGCCCGAGATGACCACCGGAGGATTGCTTCTGCTCGCCCTGCTGGCCACCAGTTGCGGTGGCGGCAAGACCGAAGCCGTGTGCCCGCTGCCCGCTCCCTACGATCTGAAGCTCATGTCGGTCAAGGGCAGCGCCGTGGAGATCTCGTGGAGCGCAGGAGCCGGCGCGCCGACGTCCTACATCGTCGAGGCCGGGTCGGCGCCAGGCACAGCCGACCAGAGCCGCACCGATCTCCACAGCAGCGCGACGACCTACACCGCCACCGGCGTCAAGCCCGGCACCTATTACGCGCGCGTCATCGGTGTCAGCGCGTGCGGGACCAGCCCGGCGTCGAACGAAGTCGTCGCGGTGGTGCCGTAGCATGCTCGAGTTCTTCGTCTGGACGACGCTGCTGACCGCTGCACTGCTCGTCTATCCGAGACGGCCGCGCACCGCCGGCGTGCTCATCGCGCTGATGGGCGCGTGGACGTTCCTGCTTCGTTATCTACCGTGGACCAATCAGCGCGTGACGGCCGGCTACTGGACCGCGTGGTGGATGGCGGCGTTCTGGCTAGCGTGGGGTCTGGTGTGGATCGTGCGGTTCAGCAACGCGGAACGACGCGCCGCGCACGTCGGCTACTGGACCGCGAAAAGCTGATCAGCCCTTCAGGGCATCGTTCACCGCAGCCAGCACGCTCTGCTCGTTCAGCGGCTTCTGCAACGTCGCGTGCATGCCCAGCTCGGTCGCATCGCGCAGCAGGCGATCGCCAAACGCCCCAGCCATCAAGACGATGTGCGCCTCAGGATGCTCGAGCCGCATCCGCTGCAGCACCAACCGGCTCCGCGGATTCGCCACGACGTCCGCGAGCACAACATCGATGCGCGCGGCATCAGATCCTTCAACACCTGACGGGCTGCCGGTCTCGACGACGAGATAACCCGCCGTCCGCAGGATGTGTCCCAGCAGCCGCCGGATGTCCGCATCGTCGTCGATGACCATCACCGACACGCCGGCCCGCGGCGTCTCGTCGAGAATCTCTCGCACCTTCTGCGTCAACACCTGACGCGTGAACGGCTTCGTCAGAAATGTACCGCGTGGATCGAACGAACCATCGCGGAACACGGCGTCGCCTGGATAACCGGACACAAAGACCGTCTTCATCCCCGGGATCAGCGCCGCGACGCGCGCCGACAGATCCGCGCCGTTCATCCTCGGCAGAATCACGTCCGTCACGAGCAGATCGATCACGTGCTTATTGGCCTCCGCCAGCAGCAGCGCCGCCTCCGCGTCCGGCGCGTCGAGCACCGTGTAGCCGGCGCTCTCGAGGAACTCGCGCACGAGCTCGCGCACGAGCGCTTCGTCTTCGACCAGCAGCAGCGTCTCTGTACCACGCGCCACAGTCGAGGCCTGACCGGGAAGGACGGTGTGGTCCAGCGTCGGCGGCACCCGGGGCAGGAACACCCGCATCGTCGTGCCATGGCCGCGCGTGCTTTCGACCGCGACTTCGCCGCCGCTCTGCATCACGATGCCGTAGACGGTCGGCAGGCCGAGACCGGTCCCCTTCCCCAGCTCATTCGTGGTGAAGAACGGCTCGAACATGTGCGAGAGCGTCTCCTCGTCCATGCCGTGACCGGTGTCGCCGACCAGCAGCGAGACATACCGGCCGGCCTTCAGGCCATACGGCGCCGCGCCAGCGTCGGCAACATCAATGTTCGATGTCTCGATGCGGAGGATGCCGCCCTGCGGCATCGCATCGCGCGCGTTGATCGCCAGGTTCATGATCACCTGTTCGATCTGCGCCGGGTCTGCGCAGGTGGCGCCCAGCAGCGGATCGAGGTCGGTGACCATGGTGATCTGTTCGCCGATGACGCGGCGCAGCATCTGGTCGATGCCCTGGACGACCGTGTTCAGCTCGATGACGCGCGGCTGCAGCACCTGGCGGCGGCTGAATGCGAGGAGCTGGCGGGTCAGCGTCGCCGCGCGGCGACCCGCGTTGTGTATCCGATCGAGGTCCTCGCGCATCGGCGCGTGCTCGCCGACCGACGCCAGCAGCCGCTCGCAGTACCCGTTGATCACCGTCAGCAGGTTGTTGAAGTCGTGGGCGATCCCGCCGGCCAGCTGCCCCACCGCTTCGAGCTTCTGCGAATGGCGCAACTGCGGCTCGAGCGTGCGCGCCTCCGCATCGGCTGTGCGGCGCGTGGCGCGTTCGCGGTACTCCTGCAGCGCACGACGGACGGCCGGCCCGAGCCGCGAAAGCCGCTGTTTGAGCACGTAGTCGGCGGCGCCGTTCTTCAGCGCTTCGATCGCGAGTTCCTCGCCAGGGAATCCCGACACACAGATGAACGGCACGTCCGGACACAATTCCCGTGCAATGCCGAGCGCCGACAGGCCGTCGAACGTCGGCAGCGAACGGTCCGCGAGGATGATGTCGAAGCCGCCGCGCGCGATCGCCGCGCGGAATCCGGGCTCATCGTTCACCCGGACGAATTCGCACGGCAGGCCGTCGGCCACCAGCGTGCTGCTGATCAGGCGCGAGTCTTCCGGCTCGTCCTCGAGGTGGAGCACGGCGATCGTCGCCGGCGCGATCGGCTCACTCATGGCGTACCGGCGATCCAGATCGCCTGCGCACTCGCCCTCGCCAGCGTCCGGTAACGGCGCTTGCCGTAACTCAGCGGACGGTCGAACGGCTCGAGGGGCGAGGCCATGTGAGGACGCTGAAATCTTAGCGGATCAGGCTGCCAGCAGCTCGCGTACCCGTTGAACGACGAGCTTCGTGCCGAACGGCTTCTGGAGAAACGACGTGTGCGCCTCAGCACCAAGATTGAGGTCGTCGTCGCCGCCGGATATGTAGAGCAGCTTCAGGTGCGGCGACTGCTGGCGGAGCCGCGCGCCGAGTTCCGGACCGCTGACGCCACCAAGGTTGACGTCAGTGATGACCAGATCCACGCGGCCTGGAGATGACGCCACGATCAGCTCGCCGTCCGCAGCGGCAGACGCCTCGAGCACCGCGTAACCGGCGGCGCGCAGCGAGTCGCCGACGAAGCGCCGGATCGCATCTTCATCGTCGACCACGAGAATCGTGGCGGTCGCGACGTCCAGCGCCTCGGATGTCGCCGCGACTGTCATCGGCTGTTCGTGAACCGGAAACCATAACGTGAACGTCGTCGGCGCGCCGATCGCGCTGCTGACCGAGATGTAGCCGCCGCTCTGCTTCACCACGGCGAACGCGGCCGCGAGCCCGCGTCCCTGTCGTCCCGGTCCGGCGTCACCACAGAACGGCTCGAGCAGTCGCACGTGCGTGTCGGAGTCGAGTGGATCGCCGTTGTGCGCCATTTCGATCTGCGCATACGAACCTGGCTGGACGAAGCAGAGCGCCGCCGGTCGATCGGCGCTGATCTCGGCGTGGCGGGTGCGTAGCGCCAGCGTGCCTCCATCGGCCATCGCGTCCACGCTGTGCGCCGCCAGCGTACTGAGCACGTCCGCGATCTGATCCGGGTCGACATGCACCGCCGCCAGCGACAGATCGACATCGACGGCGACCGCAATCCGGCGGCCGAACGTCCGGCGCACATCGGCTTCCACGGTCTGCAGCACATCGTTCAGGTTGACGACGTGCGGCTGAAGCACCTGACGGCGGCCGAATGCGAGCAGTTGGCGTGTCAGCTCCGCCGCGCGCGTTGACGAGTCGATGATCGCGTCTGCAGCCGGCCGCAGCGGACCGTCTCCGGCGGCGAACCGCAATCGCTCCGCGTTACCGAGGATCACCGTCAGCAGATTATTGAAATCATGCGCGACGTCGCCGGCGAGACGTCCCAGCGCCTCGAGGCGGCAGCCGAACAGCGCGCGATCATGACCACGCCGCCACTCGGTAATGTTGAAGATGTGCGCGCGCAGCGACGTGAGCGTGCGATCGGTGTCGAAGTTGCCGACCAGATTGACCACGGTGTGCAGCGTGCTGCCGTCCATCCGCCGGAACTCGCAGTCCCAGTTCTCGATCCGACCTGTGAGCTGCACCCCTCGCACGACGTCGACGAGCCGAGCCGGAACCACGCAGTAGCCGAGCACGTTCTCGCCGCGCAGGTCGAGGCCGGTCGGCACGCGGAACATCCGTTCAGCGGCGCTGTTGTATGCGAGCAGGACGCCCTCTGGCGTGAACGTCACGTCCGCGCTCGAGGGCGCCGCGAGCCACTCCACGGAGCGCCCGGCGCCCGCCCGCAGACCGATCTCGCGTGCGACCGGAGTTGCCACGTCGTCCGGATAATCGACACGCACGGCCAGGACTCCAGTCACCGTGCCAGGAGTTCACTGATCGAGCCTACGAGTTCGGCGATCGTGAACGGCTTGGGCAGGAACGCCGTCCGCTCGGTCTGCTGATCGTGGCGAGCGCCGGGGCACCCGGATATGTAGAGCACCTTCAGGTCAGGTGAGGCGTGCTGAAGACGCTCGCCCAGTTCGCGCCCGGTCTCTCCCGCCATCACCACATCGGTCACCATCACATCGACCCGGTTGGCGGCGTAGACGTCGGACGCGCGCGCACCCGACTCCGCCTCGAGCACATCGAAGCCGCCGTATCGCAGCATCTTCGCCACAAGCTCCCGGATGTCCGCCTCGTCATCGACCACCAATACGGTTTTCATGATCCCACCAACGACGTCTGCCGGCTCGCGTGGCAGAGCCGGTTCATCCCATCAAGAATCATGTCGGGCATCTCGAACAGCGTGACGACGCCACACGCGCCGCCGCGCGCGATCGCTTCTTTCGGCATGCCGAACACCACGCACGATTGTTCGTCTTCCGCCAGCGTCAGCGCGCCGGCCTGGCGCAGTGCGACCATGCCGTCGGCGCCGTCCTGGCCCATTCCGGTCAGCAGCGCGGCGACCATCGGCACGCCCTGCAGGCGCGCCGCCGAATGGAACAGCACGTCCACGGCGGGCTTCTGGTAATGCACGGGCGGACCGTCCCGCAATGCCGTCATCAGCTTCAGGCCGTGACGTTCGATCACGAGATGACGGTCGCCAGGCGCGATGTAGACGACGCCAGGCTGAATCGCTTCGCCGCCGACTGACTCGATGACCTGCATCGGGCAGGTGCGGTCCAGGCGATCCGCGAACGCCTTGGTGAACAGCGGCGGCATGTGCTGCACGATCACGATTGGGGGGACGTCAGCGGGCAACCGCGTCAGCAGGGCTTCGATCGCCTGCGTCCCGCCGGTCGATGCGCCGACGAGGATCACACCGCCCTGATACCGGCCCGCGGATCGCGCGCGGGCCGCAATGGCCGGCGGTTTCGATGGGTTGAGCCGCTGCAGTTGCAGCTTCGGTCCGGCGTGGAGCGCGCGCACGCGCCGCTTGATGGCGTCGGCGACTTCGCCGACCGAGCCAGGGCCGCCCGGTTTGGCGATCACATCGATCGCCCCGAGCCGCAGCGCCTCGACGCTGGCGGCGGATCCGTTCTGCGTGATCGAGCTGACGATGATTACCGGCATCGGCCGGTGCTCCATGATCCGCCGCAGGAAGCTCAGGCCGTCCATGCGCGGCATTTCGATGTCGAGCGTGATCACGTCGGGGTTGTGCTTCAGGATCAGGTCCCGCGCCATGAACGGATCCGCTGCGCCGCCGACCACGCGGATATCCGGCTCCTGGCCCAGTGCGTCCGACAGCAGCTTCCGTACCACGGCCGAGTCGTCGACGATGAGCACACGAATCGGCGTCATGCGCTGCCCACTCTCACGTGGATCACGACGGGCCGGTCGTTGACCGGCACCACCACGTCGGCCGCAGGCGGCAGCGCCACTGTCACGCGGCTCCCCGTTGGTACACCGCCGGCGCCATCCAGCGCAGATCGTGCGTCACGCCGTTCAGATTTTCCGAGTGCGAAATGAACAGGTACCCGTTCGGCTTCAAGTGACGCTCCAGCATGCCGACGACGCGCTGCTGGACCAGCGTGTCGAAATAGATCATCACGTTGCGGCAGAAGATCACGTCGAAGCGCTCGCCGGCGTCACCGATCTCCAGGAGGTTCATGTTGCGAAACGCGATCCGCCGCCTGAGGTTGGCCGAGACCCGCGCGAAACCCGCCTGCTCGCCCATCCCTTTTTCGAAGTGCCGCCGCAGCACCTCCAGTGGCACCGACTGGACCGCCGCCATCTTGTAGACGCCGGCCTTTGCCGCTTTCAACGCCTTGGTCGACAGATCCGATGCGAGCAGTCCGAACTCCACCGCCGGCGTCGTATCGGCCAGCGACATGGCGATCGTGTACGGCTCCTCGCCGGTCGAACAGGCCGCACACCAGATGCGCAACGGCCCGCCGCTCCCGCGCGCGCGCCATTCGCTGAGCACGCGCGAGGTGAGGTACGCGAAGTGTTGCTCTTCGCGAAAGAAATAGGTGTGGTTCGTCGTCATCGCGTCGAGCAGCAGGACCAGTTCCTCACCGCTCGCGTCGCGCTCCACATGCGTGAGGTACGCCGAGAACGACGACATGCCGTGGTGGCGCAGCCGCTTCTGCAGCCGCGCCATCACCAGGGATCGCTTGCCCTCGTGCAGCGTGATGCCGCTGTGGTCGTAGACCAGGCGAACGACCTTGCGCAGGTCCCGATCCGTCAGGACCAGCTCTTGCGACGCATCGAACACGGACACCTTCCTCACGCCGCCTTGGTGAACGCGTGGTCGGCCGCCAGGATCCGGTCGAGGTCGAGGAGGATCTTGACCTTCCCTCTGATCTTCGCGACGCCCTGCATGTAGTGCGTCTCGAAGCGCTCGCCGAAGTCCGGCGTCTCCTCGATCTCGTCGGTCGAGATGTTCAGCACCTCAGACACCCAGTCGACGATCACGCCCAGCATCACGCGGCGCGAGTCGAGTTCGACCTCGACGACGATAATGCAGGTCCGCTCGGTGTACTCCGCGACTGGCAGCCCGAACTTGAGGCGGAGGTCGATGACCGGAATCACCTTGCCGCGCAGATTGATGACGCCCTTCACGTGGCTCGGCGCCTGCGGGACCATCGTGATGTCCATCAGCTTGATGATCTCGCGCACCTTCAGCACGGGCAGACCGTACTCTTCGAGCGCGAGCGCGAAGGTCAGGTACTTCCCGGCGGCCGCGATGCTCGTCTTCTGTTCATTCATGACCCACTCCTTCCACCACCGACTTACGACTCATGACGGACGACCACACCCCTACGCCGCAGCCAGCGCGCCGGCGTCCATCAGCTTCACGATGCCGTGCGCGTCGAGAATCAGCCCGATGCGTCCGTCGCCGAGAATGGCGCCACCCGCCACGCCGTGAATGCCGGTCAACGCTGCGCCCAGCGACTTCACGACGACTTCCTGCTTGCCGATCAGCGCGTCCACAACGAGGCTGATTCGGCGGCCGGCCTCCTCAAGCACCACCACCGTGCCCTGCGTCGGGTCCGACACGGCGCCGGACACGTTGAACAGATCGCTCAGCCAGACCAGCGGCAACAACTCATCGCGCACCTGGATCAACCGTGGGGATCCCTGAACGGTGTGGATCTGTGACGGGATCGGACGCAACGACTCGCGGATCGCGAACGTCGGGATGACGAAGCGCTCCGCGCCCACCGTCACCAGCAGCCCGTCGAGTATCGCCATCGTCAGCGGCAGCGTGATGGTGAATGTGGCGCCGCGTCCGTTGCACGTGTCGATGTCGATCCGACCGCGCAGTGCCTGAATGTTTCGCTTGACGACGTCCATGCCGACGCCGCGGCCGGAAATCTCCGTCACCTGCTCGGCAGTCGAGAAGCCGGGCGCGAAGATCAATTGATGAATGTCGGCCGGCGCGAGCGCCGAGTCCGGTTGAATCAGGCCGTTGGCGATGGCCTTCGCGACGATCCGGTCCGTGTTGAGGCCGGCGCCATCGTCGGCGATCTCGATGACGATGCTGCCGCCCTGATGGAAGGCGCGGAGCGAGAGCTGGCCGGTCGCGCGCTTGCCCGCGGCACGCCGCCCCTCGCGCGACTCCAGGCCGTGGTCCATGCTGTTGCGCACCATGTGCATCAGCGGATCGTTGATGTCCTCGACGACTTTGCGATCGAGTTCGGTATCCTCGCCCGCCAGCGTCAGCTCCACCTGTTTGCCGGACTGCTTGCTCAGATCACGAACCAGCCGCGCCATTTTCTGGAACGTCTGCCGAATCGGCACCATGCGCATCGACATCGCGCCGCGCTGCAAATCGGTGGTGATCCTGCGCAGCTGCGCAAGGTTGCGCGTGAATCGTTCGTCGCTGACGCTCTTGACCGCGGGATCCTCGTAGATCAATGACTGGAGAATGACGAGTTCGCCGACGATGTCGACGAGCCCGTCGAGTTTGCGGGTGTCGACCTTGACCGACGCCTGACTCTCGCCGGCGTCCGCGCGGACCGCGGCCGCACGCTTAGGTTCGTCGGTCCGTTTCGACCCGATCGGCTGCGCCCCATCGACGAACGGACTGAGCGGGAGACTGTCGGTCTGCGGCTGCGCCGTAGGCTCTTCGGGACCACGCGCGATGATGCGCTCCACGGCGGCGACGAGCACGAGGCGGTCGTTGCGCAGCGGCGTACCCGGCTTGCCCGCGATGCGCGCGGACAGGTCGATCAGCATCGCGGTGATCAGATCCACCGCCTTCAGCACCACGTCCACTTCAGCCGATCCGACGCGATGCTGGCCGGAGCGGCAGCGATCCAGCAGGTTCTCGACCTGATGGGCCAACGCCTGCACGGTCGTCACGCCAAGCGCGCCGGCGTTGCCTTTGATGGTGTGGAACGGACGGAAGACGTCGTTGAGCAGCGTCTTGTCGTCGGGGGTGTCTTCGAGCTGGAGCAGCGTCGCCTCGATCGTGCCCAGATGATCGAGCGCTTCGGCAACAAACATCCCGGAGAGTTCCGCGTCGGCGGACAGCGCGACGACGTCGCGAAGCACCTCATCCTCGGCGATCCACTCTCGCCACAGCGCCTCGCACACAGGCGCGAGGCCCTGCGCATCGGTCGTGACAGCGATGTCGCGGATGCGACTGGCGAGTTCGGCGGCATCCCCGGAGGCCAACGCCTGGGCGAGCGCGTCGATCGCGGCGGAGACCGCGGCCGGAGTCGGGTCCAGGATCACGTCACACGCGAGCCGCGTCAGCTGACGTTCGATCCCGTCAATGAATTGGTCGCGAGGGCTGTCCATGCATAGGGGACATCGGCAGTGCGCGGAAAGGCTTCAATCACGACAGGGGCCGCTTTAGAACTTGCCGTAGGTGCCCGTCATTGGCAGCTCGTCTCCGGCGGAGTTCATCGTCGTCGCGCACGGTGTGATCATATGAACGACCGCGGCCTGGTCGCGCCCCGCAGCGCTCGTGGTTTTTGTTGTCGTAGTGACCCTCGACGGGCTGTTGCCGCCCACAAGCGCTTCCAGCCTCTGAATCACGGCCAGGGTGTTTTCTGCCTGCGTACTGAGCCCTTCGCTCGCGGCCGCGCTTTCCTCCGCCGTGGCCGCCGTCGTCTGCGTGACCTTCTCCATCTGCGCAATCGCCTGCGCGACCTGATCGATGCCCTGGGACTGTTGACGGCTCGCCACGCTCACTTCCTCGACCAGGCCCTTCACCGACGTGATGCTGCCGGTGATGCCGGAGATGGACGCGGCCACCTGCTCCACCTTGCGCGTGCCGTCCTGCGCCTTGGCCATTGACGCCTCGATCAGGTCGGCCGTGTCCCTAGCCGCCTGGGCCGAGCGCTGCGCGAGATTCCGCACTTCGTCAGCAACCACGGCGAAGCCCATCCCGGCCTCCCCAGCGCGCGCCGCTTCCACCGCGGCGTTCAGCGCGAGGATGTTCGTCTGGAACGCAATCTCGTCAATCGTCTTGATGATCTTCGCGACCTGCTGGCTCGACATCTGAATCGAGGCCATCGCCGCCACCATCTCGTTCAGCGCCTGATTGGACTCCTTGACCCGCACATCCACCTCACCCATCAGCCCGGCAGCGGTCTGGGAATTCTCGGCGTTCCTGCGCGTCATCGACGCCATCTCTTCCATCGATGCCGACGTCTCCTCGAGCGACGCGGCCTGCTCGGTGGCGCTCTGCGAGAGCGACTGCGCCGAAATGGCCACCTGGCCGGACGCCGACGCGGTGCCGGCCGCCGCGTGCGTGAGCCGGATCGTGAGCTCCTCCATCTCGCGGCGCGTATCGCGGATGATGAACACCACGACGCCGAGGATGGCGGGAAACAGAATCGACACGATGATCACCGACGCGCGGACGGTCGACGCCACGCTGGCTTTCTGCGTCTCGCGCACGTCGACGAGGACGGCCTGCAGCCGCAGCACGAGTGCGTCAATCGCGTCGGTCGCCGGACGGTCCAGGTCTTTGACCATGCCATCGGCGGTGCTGACGTCCAGGCCCTTGGTCCCGGAGAACGCCGCGATCGCCGCGTCATAGGTCTTGCCCATCTTTCTGTGCGCGGCCGTAAATTCCTGAAGCTGCTTGTGCGCTTCCGGATCCGTCACGTCCTTCAGCAGGGCCTGCGCCAGCGCCTGGACCGCGGCCTCACGCGTCTTGAACGCCGTCTTGTGCTTCTGGAAGTCCTCAACCGTGTGGCCGCGAAGGAGCAGATCCTTCCACTCCTGCACCTGCTTCGTGAGTTCGACCTGCATCACGCGGGTGCGGTGCTGATGCTGAACCTCGTCCTGACCGAGCACCCTGTCGTAGGTCCTGCCGGTGCGCTGCAGTTGCGCCGCGAGTATTCCCGACGCGCCGGCGCCGGTCAGCACCGCGATGCCGACCCCGAGAGCCATTCGCCACGTGAGGTTGAATCGAGACATGTCTGGACGTGTCCTTCTGCTTTATGCGCTGTCAATGCGATCCATTCAGTGTGATGACCTGAGATCTGGGCGAGGCTCAGGGACGCGCGTGGAGCGACTGATCGAGCGTCACCGCGGCCTGGCTCCGGACAACGATCGACACCCGGCGATTGCGCGGGTCGAGCGGATCTTTGGTGTGGAGCGCCGTGTCGGCAAAGCCGCGGACCGTGCGCACCTGATGCGCCCCCAGGCCATGGATTTCCATGACGCGCCTGGCCGCGTTGGCCCGGTCGGCGGACAGTTCCCAGTTGCCGTAGCGTGCGTCGTTGGAGAACGGCCGGCTGTCGGTGTGCCCCTCGATCACCACGTCGTTCTTCAGATTGCCGAGTTCGTGCGCGATCAGCGTCAGGATCTGCTCGCTCTCACCGCGCAGCGCCGCGCTGCCGCTGTCGAAGAAGCTGGACCCCGCCCGCTCGACAAGTTCGATGCGCAGGCCTTCCGACGTGACGACGAATTCGATCTGATCGCGCAGCGTCTTGAACGCTTTCACCTTCAGCAGGTTCTCTTTGATGCGGTCGGCGGCTTGCGCGAGCACGTGCTCTTCGTTTTTCAGCGCGGCGGGATCGATCGCGGCCGATTCCGAGGCGCGCACCGGCTCGACGCCCGGCTTCCCCCCGGGCAGGATGCCTTGCGACTTCTCGTAGTCAAACACGCCCGGGTCCCGGAAGTAGCCGCCGACCGACGCTTTGACTTCGGGCTTTTGGGCCATCAGCCACATCACGAGGAAGAACGCCATCATCGCGGTCACGAAATCCGCGTACGCCACCTTCCACGCACCGCCATGATGAGCGGCGTGGCCGCCCTTCTTTTTCCTGATGATGATGACGGGGGCGTGGTCCTTCATGGCTACGCCGCCGCTGCCTGTTCACTTGTGCTGCGGGACGCGCGGCAGAACTGCTCGGTCTCCTCGAACGACGGCCGGACCTCGTGCGGCAGCACGCGCCGCGCGAACTCGACGGCAATGGCCGGCGGCATCCCTTTGAACGCCGCCATGACGCCCGCCTTGATGCACTGCTCGTAGCGCCCATCGTCCTGCACGCGCTGCTCGAGACTCGACGCCAGGGGTTGCATGAAACCGTAGGACATGAGAATCCCGAGGAAGGTGCCGACCAGCGCGGCGCCGACTTTGTGGCCGATCTCCGCGGGCGGACCGTCAATCGCACCCATGGTAATAACGATGCCGAGCACGGCGGCGACAATGCCCAGGCCGGGCAGCGCGTCACCGACCTTGTTCAGCGTCGACGCCGGCCGGCCCTCGTCGTCGTGGTGGACCTGGAGATCCTCATCCATCAACGCTTCGAGGTCGTGAGGGGTCATGCCGCCGACGATGATCACCTTGATGGAGTCGGACAGGAACGCGAGCGATGCGTGCCGACTCATCAGCTTGGGATACTTCGACAGGATCGAGCTTTGCGCCGGGTTATCAATGTGCGACTCCAGCGCCATGACGCCGGTCTGCTGCATCGTGCGAAACAGCTGGTACTGCATGGCCAGGAGATCCGCGAAGTCCGCGCTCGTCAGACCCGGCCCGAGGACGCCCTGCACCTGTGTGGCGAGCTTCGACAGGACGGAAGGTGGCGTCGAAATCAGCAGACCGCCGATCGCGGCGCCGCCGATGATGATGAACTCCGAGGGCTGCGCGAGCACGGCGAGCGCGCCGCCCTCCATCAGGTAGCCGCCGACCACGGATCCGATCACGACCAGCAATCCGATAATTACGAACATGGGACGCTCACACTCGCCGCTCGCGCGACGACAACCAGGGGACCGGCGCGGCCGGCGCCTCATCAGAGCAGCGCAACCAGGCCGCAACGACGTCGGGATCGAAGCGCGATCCGGAGTGACGCACGAGTTCCACGTTCACCGACTCCGTCGTGAACGCCAGCGCGATGCAGAGTGACGTCAGCGAGTCGAACACATCCGCGACGTGGAGGATCCGCGCGCCGAACGGAATCGCGTCGCCGCGCAGTCCGGTCGGCACACCGGATCCATCGAAACATTCGCGCGACGCCACCACGATTTCGGCGGCAGGGTGAAGGAATGGCGTGCCTTGCGTGATCGACTGCACCGCCCTCACCTGCTCGCTGCGGTGACGATCGCCTTCGCCGTCGAGCGACTCGGGATCGGCGCCCGGCATGTCCGGGATCGCCAGCCGTCCGAGATCGTGCAGCCACGACGCCTGCTCGAGGTCATCCAGCGCCCGTGCCGCCATCCCAAGCTCCTCGCCGATCCGGACCGAGAGCAGCGCAACGCGATGCGCGTGCGCCAACGCCTCCGGATCGCCGCGATACAGACGGATCAGCAGCGCCTGCAGCGTGGCCGACGTGCCAATCGCGTTCTCGCTGAACGCGGAGGTCAGGCGGCTCACACGATCGGCGACACCCATCGCTTTCGATCCGGGCGAGGCTTCCATTCGGTCTTGGAATCGGCCCCCCCGAACATTCCTTGAAGCCGGGCACACCGTTTGCCCCTGTCACACCTGAAGACACTCGCCCACGGCGACACCGGGCGAATTCGACGGGATCGGCGACTCTCCTGTCGGTCAGCCGGCCCCAGGTGTCGGCCGCACGTCACTGTTGCGATGACGAGAAGCGCGTTATGCAGCTCACTGAATCAGCCGAACGTACCCGGGTCCTCCAGCGGGCGACCGGCCCCATCGTGGAACTCCTGACCGACGCCGGGCAGTGGACGCGGGTCCACAGCGCGCACGATCCATCGGCCGAGGCGTCGCGCTGGCTCGACACGTCCCTCGCGGCGACGCACGACGGCGCCGCCCCGGCGCTGATGTTCGTCATCGGCGCCGGCGCAGGGTTCCTGCTGGACGAAATCGAGCGGCGCGGCTGGGTCACGCGTGTGGTGATCGTCGAGCCGGAGGCGTCCATGGCGCGGGTGTTGATCGAGCGCCGTGACTGGCGTCACTGGATAGCGGATGGACGGCTGTCAATCCTGGTCGGCCCGCAGTACGCCGGCGCAGCGGCCGTCGCGCAGACGCTGGCCAACGCGCACCGGGCTCCGGTGCTGGTGCACCCCGTCGTCGAGCGCTCGCTGCCCGATGGCGTCCGCGCGGCGCACGACGTTGTCTCGCGCCTGCGGTTCGAGTCGGCCGCCAACGGCGAAGCTCGCCGCGCGGGCGCATCGCGCGTCCTGCTGCAGACGCTGACAAACGCAGCCACGATGGCGCGCGAAGGCGATGTCGCCACGCTGAACGGCCTGTTCACCGGTGTGCCGGCGATCATCTCGGCGGCCGGGCCGTCGCTCGACGCCAATGCCCCGGACCTCTGGGTCTCCCAGGATCGGGCGCTGATGATCGCGTGCGACACCGCGACGCGCCCGCTGCTGACGCGCGGCATCCCCCCGCATCTCGTCGTCGGACTCGATCCGAGCGTCGCCAATGGCTGCCACCTCGGCGGCTTGAACGAGCCGCAGCGCTCGTGGCTCGTGGCCGAAGGGAGCCTGCACCCGCGCGCGCTCGATCAGTTTGCCGATCGCACCTTTTTCTTCCGCGTCGGCCACCGCCATCCGTGGCCGTGGCTCGGCGCCCACGGCCTCGATCGCGGCACGCTCGACGTGTGGGGATCCGTCCTGACGGCGGCGTTCGACCTGGCGCTGCGGCTCGGCTGCTCGCCGATCATCTTCGCGGGCGCCGACCTGGCATTCACCAACAACCGGCCGTACTGTCGCGGCACGATTTTCGAAGCGCAGTGGGCATGCTGGGTCGCTGGCGGCGACACCTACGACAATATCTGGAAGACGCAGGTCGATCGCTGGCCAGCGGTCGAGGTGGCCGACATGAACGGGGCACCAGCACGAACCGCCGCGCACCTCGTCGCCTTTCGCGACTGGCTCGTGGATCGCAGCGCCGCCGAACCGGCGGGACGCGTGATGAACGCAACCGGCGCCGGCATTCTTCACGGCGGCTCGATCACGCACGCTCTCGCCTCGCTGCGACTCCAGGGTTCACCAGTGTTGAACCAGGACGACATCCAGCGGCGCCTGCGGCACGCGCATGGCGCGCGACTGGCGCCACCATCCCTCGTCCCCGCCGTGCACGCACTGCTGGCCGGCGAGGACGCAGCCACCGTGCGCGACTGGACGGCCTTCGCGGGCGGCACGCTCGCACTCGATGACCTTCGCTCGGCGGTCGGCGCTGGGCGCCCGACCGGGGACCGCTGACCATCATGACGACGCCTCGCGCTGCACTCGACATCTGCATCGTCACCTGCGACATCGTCGGCCCAATCCGCAACGGCGGCATCGGCACGGCGTACTACTCGATGGCGCGCACGCTCGCCGACGCCGGCCATCGTGTGACCGTGCTGTACGCGCTAGGGGAGTACTGCGAGAACGAGTCGATCGCGCACTGGCGGAACGCCTACCGCGAGATGGGCATCACCTTCGTGCCCTTGCCGCAGGACGGCGACGTCCAGGGACACTCCGCGATCACGATGTCCGCCGGCGTGTATCGCTGGCTGAAAGACAAGACCTTCGACATCGTCCACATGCACGAGTGGCGCGGCGTCGCGTTCTACGCGGTGCTCGCGAAGCGGCAGGGCCTCGCGCTCCAGAACAGCGTCGTCGTCGTCGGCGCGCACAGCCCGGTGCTCTGGCACATCGAGGGCATGAACGCACTCGCGTCCGCCGAAGACCTCGAAGTGGATTTCATGGAGCGCGAGTCCGTCGCGCTGGCCGACGTGCTCTGGAGCCCGAGCCAGTACATGGTCGAGTGGATGACACGCGAAGGATGGCGCTTCCCGCGCACCGTTGTCGTGAAGCCCAATCTCGTCCTGCCGCGCGATCGCAAGCCATCGGTCCAGCCTGCGCACGGCGAGGTCAGCGAGCTGGTGTTCTTCGGGCGGCTGGAAACGCGCAAGGGTCTGGATCTGTTCTGCGATGCGCTCGATCGTCTGGTCGCGCGCGGCGTACGGGTGCCCGCGGTCGCGTTCCTCGGCAAGACGGCGACAGTCAACGGCGTGCCGAGCGACACCTATCTGAACACGCGCGCCGCGACGTGGCCGTTTCCATGGACGATCGTCAGCGACAAGGATCGTGACGGCGCCATGAGTTACCTGCGCGAGCCGGGACGCGTGGCCGTGCTGCCCTCACGCATCGACAACCTGCCGTACACCGTGCTCGAGTGCCTGAGCGCCGGCATCCCGTTCATCGCATCGCAGGTCGGCGGCATCCCGGACATGATCCGCGACGAGGATCGAGCGCGCGTGCTGTTCGCGCTCACGCCGCAGGCATTCGCGCGCGGCCTCGAGGGCGTACTGACCGACGGCGCGACGCCGGCGCCCCCCCGCGTCGATGCGGCCGACACCGAAGCCGACTGGCTTGCGTGGCACGCCTCCGCGACACGCCGAACGGCGAAGCGCGCGCGCAAGGTCACCACACCGGAAGTCAGCATCTGCCTCACGCATCACAACCGCGCCGTGCTGCTTCAGCAGGCGCTGGACTCCATCCGCCGTCAGGATTACCCGAGCATCCAGGTCGTACTTGTGGACGACGGCAGCGAAGACCCGCCGGCGATCGCCCTGCTCGATGCGCTCGAACCGGAGTTCGACGCGCGCGGCTGGCTGATCGTGCGGCAGGCCAACCGGTATCTGGGGGCCGCGCGCAACACAGGCATCCGTCACGCCACCGGAAAATACGTGATGTTCATGGACGACGACAACATCGCCGAACCGCACGAGGTGAGTACGTTCGTCCGCGCCGCCGAAGCGAGCGGCGCGGACATCCTCACCTGCTTCCTGCGCGTCTTCCAGACGGCGACGCCGCCGGCGTCGCGTGACGGGCTGCCCTGCTGGCCGTTCCTGGGCCCCGCGCGCGCGCCCGGTCTGCTGCGTAACGTCTTCGGCGACGCCAATGCGTTCATCCGCCGCGAGGTGTTCGACCGGATTGGCGGCTTCACTGAGGACGTCGGCGTCGGCTGCGAGGATTGGGAATTCTTCGCGCGGGCGACGCTGCGCAACCTGAAGATCCACGTCGTCCCCGAACCGCTGGTGCTCTACCGGCAGAGCGGCAGCGGCATGCTGAGCACCACCTCGCAGCACCAGAATCGCATGCGCGCGCTGCGGCCGTACTTCGACCTGGTACCGCCGGCCTTCCGCGGGATGATCCATCTCACGCACACCTACCAGCAGAACGGGCCCGCGTCTGAACCGGCGGTTTCGCTCGATCACGTCCACCGCGTCGTCGTGTTCGGCACGGGCGAAGCCGGCAAACGCGCGATCGGCCTCGCGTCACGCTGCGGCTGGGAGGTGAGCCACCTGGTCGACAACAACGCCGGCATGTGGAACACGGCCGCGCACGACCTGCCGATCCGGTCGCCGGAGACGCTGCTCACTCGTAATTTTGATCTCGTGATCGTCGCCTCGATCGGCGGACGGCAGGCGATCTTCTCGCAGCTCGAGAAGATGGGGATGTCGCACGCCAGCGACTTCGTGCACTTCCTCGAGCCAGTCAGCGTGTCCGGTCTGACCACGCAGGTGACACTGCCGTGAGGCGGTTGACCCTCGCCCTGCTCGTCGATGCTCTGCGCGCGGATTACCCGCGCCGGGCGCCATTCATCCGCGGACTTGCTGAGCACGGCGTCAGCGGACGGCTGCGCGAGGACTTCGGATTCGTCCCGAGAGCCGCATATTTCGGCGGATTGACGGCCGAAGCGTACGGCTACACGAACATGTTTTCGTTCGATCCGGCGGCCTCGCCGTTCGGCATCGCCCGCGCCCTGCCGGCGGCGGCCGGCGGACGCGCGATCGAAGAACAGCTCGGGATCCGACAGCGGATCGAGCAGGAGGCGCGCAGCCGGGTCACGCCATTTGGCGCATCGTACATCTCGACCTGCGACATCCCGCTGCACCTGCTGCCGTGCTTCGATCTGGTCGAGCAGCGCGCGCCATGGGACCCTCGCGTCGGCTACCGTTCGATCTTCGAGCGCCTGCGCGAGCGCGGTAGCGACTTCTTCCACTGCGCGTGGCCCGAGAGCAATCGCCTCGCGGATCACTCAGACCGCGGCATCATCGAACACACGCTCGCGCAGGTGACGCCGCAGCATCGCCTCGCCTACGTACACCTCGGCGCACTCGACGGGATTGGACACGCGCACGGCCCGGAGTCCGCGCACGTCCAGACCTGCCTGGCGAATACCGATGCGCTGGTCGAGCGCCTGGTCACGACGTTGCGCACCCGCTTCGACGCGGTGGATGTCGTGCTGTTCGGCGATCACGGCATGGTCTCGGTGACAACCACGGTCGACGTCTGGAGCGCGCTCGACGCCACCGGACTGAAGATGGGTGTGGACTACGTCGCGTTTCTCGACTCGACGATGGTCCGCTTCTGGTTCTTCAGTGAAGGCGCGAGGCGCCGGATCGCGGCCGCACTCGAACCGTTTCCAGGACAGCTGCTCGATGCGGCAGCCCAGGCGCGTTACGGCATCGCCGGCTGCGATCGCAGAAACGGCGAGGCGATCTTTCTCGTCGCTCCAGGCGTGCTCGTGTTTCCGAATTTCTTTCAGCGCGCAGGCGCACTCGTCAAGGGCATGCACGGCTACGACCCCGACTGCCCCGACAACCAGGGATTCTTCGCCATCCATCGCGACCGCCGGCGTGTCGCTGATTGTCCGGTGTCTGACACCTTACAGGGTGACGCCGGCATTGTCGGACCCACGGCGGTTCACGCCGCGCTGGAAGATCTGTTGGACCTGAGCGATCGGGTCGGCCCGCCACTGGTCGTCGTACCCCGATCGACGAGTCCGTCGATCGGGCGCTTTACTGAACGCGGCAACGCCGACGTCGAGGCGCTCGTCGATTGGCACATGGCGCGGATCGTGGCGGACGTCACCGACGCCGTCGACAGCGTGGAGGCGATCGTCCTCACCGGCAGCTTCGGCCGTGGCGAAGGCGGTGTGTCGCGCAACCCCGATGGCGCCTGGTCCCCGGTGAACGACTACGACGTGCTGCTGATTGGCGCGCATGGACATCTGGACCGGCTGAAAGATCTGGAGCGCACGCTGCCTGAGGCATTTGACATCGACTACGTGCACTTCTCGTTGTGGACGTCGGTGAATCCCCAGTTGCCGGTGACGCTCGCGGACTTCGACATCCGCTATGGCAGCCGGGTTCTACTCGGCGATCCACGACTGCTGGACGCGCTGCCGGCGTTCGCGGCCGCCGACCTGCCGGTGTTTGAAGGCGTGCAGCTGTTGTGCAACCGGATTGCCGGCCTGCTGACCGGCTTGCGCGGACGCTTCCTGGCCGGCGACGCGCCCCTCGCCGATGAGCGCCGCTACCTGACCAACCAGTACATGAAAGCGATGATGGCGCTCGGCGACTGGCACCTCATTCGCGCTGGCGCGTACGACACGTCGTACCGCACGCGGCTGACGCGCTTCACCTCGCTGGCGCCGGGTCTGCAGCTGCGGGCGTCACTGATCGATGCGGTCCGACGCGCCTACGCGTTCAAGCTGCAGCCGGACTACGAGACGATGGGCGACCTGATCGGCGACATCGCAACGGCCGGGCCCTGGCTGATCGATACACTCCGCCAGGCAATCGCCGTGTTCGTCCGCGCCGAGGCCGACCTCGATCTGGGGTGCGCGATGACGCGTTACTTCACGGCCACGACAGGCGCATCCGAGGACCCGCTGGTCCTGACGCGCCAGTCGATTTATGCGGCGATGCCCCTGCTGTTCGACGCCGCGATCACGCGAGGCGACCGGCCGTTCGCCGGCGCGCTGGATCGTCTCCGACCGTTTCTCGCGATCCCTGAGTCCGCGGCGTTCACCCCGGATGCGTGGGAAATTGCGCGTCACATCACCGCCACGACGTGGCTGTCGCTGATCTAGTCGGCGTTCATATGCACGCACCCGACCTCGTCTCCATCGTCATCCCCGCCTATAACCAGGCGCAGTATCTGGCGCAGGCTGTGACGAGTGCGCTCGCGCAGGCCTACCCGGCGATCGAGGTCGTGATCGTCGACGACGGTTCGACAGACGACACACCCGCAGTCCTGGCGCGCGTGGCGGACGACCGCCGTGTGACGGTGATCACACAGGAGAACCAGGGTCTGGCCGCGGCGAGGAACCGTGGCCTGGCCGAGGCGCGCGGCGCCTACGTCGCGTTTCTCGACTCCGACGACTATCTCGACCCGGCGCACATTGCGCGCCTCGCGCAGCCGTTGCGCGAGGATCCGCGGCTCGGCATGACGTACTGCGACATCATCACCGTTGACGTCGACGGTCAACCCGCTGGCGATTTCTCCGTCGAGGCCTCGCGCCGTGTCCTGAGCGGCGACATCTTCGATTCACTCGTCATCGGCGGATACTTCCCGCCGCACACGGTCCTGGTGCGCAAGGCCGTGCTCGATCAGATCGGCGGATTCGATCTCGCGCTCGGCGGCAACGCCGACTACGAAATGTGGATGCGGCTGGCGGCCGAGGGCCATCGGGCGCTGTTTGTCGGGGAGAAGCTCGCGTATTACCGCACCTCGGCCGGCAGCATGAGCACGGATGCCGCACACATGCGCGCGACGCGGCATGCGGCGCTCGAGCGGATCGCGCGAACATATCCGGCGCGCCTCGCGCGAGCGGTCTCCCTCGTCCAGGAGGTCAACACGGATCTGCATGCGGCCAACACCTGGCTGCACGCGCAGTGGCAGCCGGTGATCCGCAGGCTCGACGCCTCCGATGGCGCGGACATCTACTCCCTGGTCGATCACTTCGGGGACGCGCAGCGTGTGAAGGGCCGTCCCGAGCAGGCGGCGGTGTGGGACGTCACCCTCGATGGGATTGGCAGCCGCGCAATCTTCCTGCACCCGGCATCCGAGTTGCGCTGGACGGTTTCGGGGGCGGGCGCCGGCCGCCTGGTCGGCGCGGTCGCCATGCACCCGGACGTGTGGAAGAACGCCGAGACTGGCGCCGTGGACTTCACCATCACCGTCGATGGCTCGTCTGGCTTCTTCGCGAGTCTGGATGTCGTCCATCGCGAGGGCGATCGCCGGTGGGTGGAGTTCTCGTTTGACGTGCCGGCGTCAGGCGCCGGTTCGCACGAGGTCGTGCTCGAAACGCGCGCGCTCGGCCGCGACTGGTTCTGCTGGGCGTTGATCCGCGATCCGCGCTTCTGCCGCTGACGTCCTCAGACGCCGGCGGCGTCAACGATGTCGCGGATCTTGGTCGCGAGCGTCGAGAGCGCGAACGGTTTCTGCAGGAAATGCGTGCCCTGCGGCAAGAGGCTGTGCCGCACGTGCCCGTCGTCGGTGTAGCCCGAGACGTACAGCACCTTCAGATGCGGGTACGTCGCGCGCAGGTGATCCGAAAGCACGCGGCCGTTCATGCCCGGCATCACGATGTCGCTGATGAGCAGAGCCGGCGGATCGGACACGTCGTGCAGCAGCGCGATGCCTTCCTCCCCGGTACTCGCGCTCAGCACCGTGTACCCCTGCCCCTCCAGGTAATCGTGAATCA
>JANYHS010000079.1 GCA_025358945.1 Acidobacteriota bacterium | reverse complement strand
ACTCACGGATCCGATCGGGCGCCAACGTCTTCAGGTACTGCGTCAGCTCGTCGATGAGACTGTCGAGCGCCTTGAATGGGACCGACTCGTGCTCGTAGCAGCGGCCGACCACGACGACCGTCCCTGGTGCGATTTCCATGGCGTCGCGAAGGAACCGCTGAAGGAGCGCGCTCTTTCCCATGCCGGAGCGTCCGCGCACGTACGCGACCACGGGCCGGCTCCGGCGCGCCGCCTCGAACGCCGAGGTGAGCTCCCGCAGATGCCGTTCGCGGCCGATGAATGGCGCGCGATCGCTGCGGCGAACACGTCGTTCCCCGACGGGTGAGGCGTCGAGCGCCAGGCGCCGCACGATGTCCGGACCCGCCGGACGATCGGCGGCGTTGCGGCGGAGTAGTTCCATGCAAAGGGCGCTCAGATCGTCTGGCGCGTCCGGCGCGAGCCGCGTCGGCGGAGGCGGATCGTCGCGCTGCTTGCTCGCGAGCATCTGGCGGGTGTCACCCCTGAAGGGTCGCTGTCCGGCCAGCGCCTCGTACAGCATCACCCCGAAGGCGTACCAATCCGCTGCGTCCGTTTCCCGATGGCCCGCCGCCTGTTCGGGCGCCATGTAGGCCGGCGTGCCGACAATCGTCCAGGGCTCGTCGGTGCGCTGGCGCTGAAGATCCGACACCAGGCCGAAGTCGAGAAGCACCGCGCGTCCTTCAGGCGTCACGAGCAGGTTGGATGGCTTGATGTCGCGATGCAGAATACCCGCGTCGTGGATCGCGAGAATCGCTTCGGCGACCTGCGCAAGTGTGGGTCGAAGACGTCTCATGTCGATCCGGCCGACGGGGCCGTTAAGCTGCGCGGCGGTGATCGCCGGATCGATCCCGAGCGTCTCCTCGATCGTGACCTGAGTGGACAAGGACGTCGCGCCAGCCGCGCTCGCCGCATGCCTCACGTATTCCAGGAAGGGCACACCGTCGATGAGTTCCATCGTGAAAAACCAATCATCGCCGTCCGACTGGAGGTCGTACAGAGTGACGAGGTTGGGATGCGCGATGTCCGCAAGCGACCGGAACTCCTGCTTGAACCGATAGAGGGCAGCGGGACTGAAACGGTGGAGCGTCTTGAGGGCGACTGGACGGTCAAGCTGTCGATCGAATGCTTCGTACACCACCCCGAAGCCGCCGGCGCCGATCTGGCGGCGAATGACGAAGCGACCGTTGCCTTTGCAATTTTCTTGCGCGTCAGTCATGGATTGGATCCGGGCAGCGCGAGTGTACGCTGAAACCGCATTGACAAGCCGACTGACACCTGAGCACAATGCGCCCCGCTCCACATCATGCCCAGCTGCCTCGACTTCGTCGAGCACCCCGCGCCCGACGAGGCTGGCGTCATCCGTCGAATTGCCGACGAGATGACGCGGGTTGCGCGAGATTACAACGCCTCCGGCAATCCGCCGTTTCGGCGCGCCGCGCACGCGAAGCACCACGGCCTGATCAAGGCTGACTTCATCGTCGACGCAGACATTCCTCCTGAGCTGCGCCATGGCATCTTTGCCGCACCGAGCGCTTACTCGGCGTGGATTCGCTTTTCAAACTCCGATCCAAGCATTCGCCACGATTTTTTTCTCGACGCCCACGGCATGGCCATCAAGCTGCTCGAGGTGCCTGGCGAAAAACTGCTCGAATCCGAGCGCTTCGCGACGACGCACGATCTAGTGCTCGCCGATCACCCGGTGACGTTTGCGCGGGACGCCGCCGAGTTCGAGGCGTTCGCCAGGGCGATCGCCGCCGGCAGGCCATGGTCCTATTTTTTTGGTGGCCTGCGCGGGACGCCGCACGTTGCGATGTTCCGGCGAATTCTCCGCACGCTGCACCGGATCGGCAGCCCGCTCGCCGCGAGGTACTGGAGCCAGACGGCGTATCGCCTCGGTCCTTATACGGTGAAATACTCGACAGCGCCGGCGTCCGCGGCTCGTGTGTTCGGCCTCCCCCTCTCGCGCGATTACCTCAGAATGGCGATGGCGAAACACCTCAATCGATCGGATGCGGCCTTCGATTTCCTCGTGCAGCTCAGGACGAGTGAAGAGTTGCCCGTCGAGGACGCAACGGTGGAGTGGTCAGAAAAGATCGCGCCGTTCGTGAAAGTCGCGACGATTCGGATCCCGCGCCAGGTGTTCGACTCGCCGGATCAGCTCGCCCTAGCCGAGAACCTCTCGTTTACCCCCTGGCACGCGCTGCCGGTTCATCAGCCGCTCGGCAGCATCAACCGGACACGCCGCGTTGTCTACGAAACGATTTCTCGTTTGCGGCACGAGATGAACGGTGTCGAGCGCGTCGAGCCGAAACACCTGGACGTGCCGCCGAAAGGAATCCTCACATGAGGAGATCAATCGCCGCAGTCGCCGCGCTGGCGTTCGTGGCGGGATGCTCGAACGAGCGGCCTCGCGACATTACGCCGACCCTGTCGTCGACTCCGAGTGCTGCGTTCGTGCCGACTGCCGACGGATGGACGGCCGCCGATCGCTCGACGTTCTATCACCTGTCTGAAGGCAGCGCGCTGTTCCCGCTTGCGTGGCTCTACGCGATCGAGGTGCAGGAAACCGACGCGTCCGGACAGAAAACGCTGCGCCCGATGACCGAGCGCTTCGCGAAGTGGGGCCTGCTCCCCGACGATTCGGGTCCGGCGAATCCGTACGGGTTGCCGGTTGGCTTCACGACGATGAAGCTGGGAAAAATACGGTGGGCCGGGATCAACTGCGCGGCGTGTCATGTCGGAGAGGTGACCTACAAGGGGGCTCATCTGCGGATCGACGGGGGTCCGAATATGGCGCTGCCGGTGTTCGACATCATGGCGGACCTCCAGGGTGCGCTGACCGAAACGTTCCAGGGTGGCGCGCGGGCGCAACGGTTTATCGACCACGTGTGGACGTGGTCGAAGGCGCATCCGGACCCGGACGAAGGATTGAACCGCCCCACCCTCGAAGACCTCCGCCTGCTGCGGAGCGGCCTGTCCACCGCACACCGCTTCCCCGATCTCGCAGCGAGCGTCGGCACAACGGCCGGCTACAGCCGAATCGACGCCTTCGGCTTCGCGCGGAATGTGCTGTTCACCGACAAGGCCAACCAACGCCGAATCGATGCGCCCGTCAGCACGCCGGACATCTGGGACATGGAGCATACGGCGTGGCTGCACTGGGGCGCGAACACAAACTCGGTGATCGAACGCAACCTCGGGCAGGCGCTCGCGACTGGCGTCACCTACGATTCGAAGACATTCGACAGCACGATCGACCTCGCGGCGGCTCATACCCTCGAAACGCTCGGCTACAAGTTGAAGAAACCGAGGTGGCCGGAGAACGTCTTTGGTCCGATCGATCGCCCGCGCGCCGAACGGGGCCGCGCGCTGTTCAACTCGACGTGCGCGTCCTGCCACGAAACGCCGCTGCGGGTCACGCCGACCGGCCTGAAGGTGTACAAGCTGTTCTCGCCATCGGAAGTCGGTACCGACCCGGCGGTTGCAGTCAACTTCGATCAACCGGTCACGGTGAACGGCGTGGCGCAGCCGTTCCCGCACGCCGCGCTCGACGTGCTCGAGAAGATCAAGGTCGCCTACTATCAACGCAACAAGGTGCCGGCCGAAACACAGGCCACATGGGAAGCGCGCGCCGTTCGCGCCGGCAACGAATGGACGCCGCGCCTCCGCGCCACGCTCAAAGAGTCGGCCGATTACGACGACACACGCGTCGGCAAGGTGTATCCGGCGAAGCCGCTTGCGGGCGCCTGGGCCACCGCGCCCTACTTGCACAACGGATCAGTGCCGACAATCTACGACCTCCTGTTGCCACGCGCGCAGCGCCCGGCGAAGTTCCGCGTCGGCCAGCGTGAATTCGATCCGGTGCATCTCGGGTATCAGGCGCCATCTGAGCCCGCGTCGACATTCGAGTTCGATGTGTCCCAACCGGGCAACTCGAACGCCGGGCACGAGTACGGCACGGCGTGGACCGGGGAGCAACGGCTCGACGTGATCGAGTACCTGAAGTCGTTGCAGCCCGTATCGTGAAAGAGAGACGTGATGGCGCGTGATGTCTACATCATCTCCGACCTGCACCTTGGCGGCGCGCATCCCGCCTCGGGCGATCCGGAGGACCGCGGCTTCCGCATCTGCACGCACGGCGCGGAACTGGCGCAGTTCGTGTCGGCGCTGGCCGACAAGCCGTCACCCATCGAGCTGATCGTCAACGGTGACATGGTCGACTTTCTCGCTGAGGAAGACGACGGCGGCGGATGGAAGGCGTTTACCAGCGATCAGCAGGCAGCGGCGAAAAAGCTCGACGCGATCATCGATCGCGAGCTCCCGCTGTTCCAGGCGTTCGGCCAGCTGCTCGAGCGCGGACACCGGCTCGTCCTGCTCCTGGGGAACCACGACATCGAACTGACGCTGCCTGCCGTGCGGAAGCGGCTCGCCGAACGCATCGGCGTCCGCGGCAACCACGACTACGAATTCATCATCGACGGTGAAGCCTACGTCGTCGGGCGCACGCTCATCGAGCACGGCAACCGCTACGACCCGTTCAACATCGTCGACTACGACGGCTTGCGACGCGTGCGATCGCTCCTGTCGCGCAACATGCCGGTCCCCGACGAGTATGCGTTCCAGGCGCCGGCCGGCAGCCACATGGTCGTGGACGTGATCAACCCGATCAAGAAGCAGTACCGGCTGATCGATCTGCTGAAGCCGGAAACCGGCGCGGCGCTGCCGGTGTTGATGGCGCTCGAGCCCGGCTACCGGAAAGTCCTCGGACGCGCGGCGGCCCTCAGCCTGAAGTCGCGTGAGCACCGCATGGCGTCGGCGGCGATGCCGTCGTTTGCCGGCGACATCAGTTCCACCGGCGGCGACAACTGGAGCCCGGACGGGTTCGCGTCGGACATCAGTTCGTCCGCGCCGCCGCCCGATGCGCTGACGATTGTGATGCGCCAGACGATGGGCGCCGAGGCCGATCTGGTTCTGATGGCGGCGGCGGCCGAGGTGGA
>JANYHS010000034.1 GCA_025358945.1 Acidobacteriota bacterium | reverse complement strand
GTGAACGCTCTGTCGGAAAACCTGGACCTCGAGATCTGGCGCAACAGCCAGGTGTACCAACAAAGCTACGAGCGCGGCACGCCGACCGGCGGCCTTGAAATCACCGGCACCACGAAGCGCCGCGGCACCAAGGTCACCTTCAAGCCGGACACCACCATCTTCGAGACGACGGTCTTCAGTTTCGACATCCTGGCGCAGCGTCTTCGCGAACTCGCGTTCCTCAACGGCGGCATCACCATCACGCTGGACGATGAGCGCGACGGCAAGAACCACAAGTTTCACTACGAAGGCGGCATTGTCTCGTTCGTCACGCATCTGAACACCAACAAGGCGCTGGTCAACGAAAAACCGATCTACATGCGCGGCGAGCGTGAAGGCATCGACGCCGAAATCGCGCTCCAGTGGAACGACACCTACACCGAGACGATTTACGCGTTCGCCAACAACATCAACACGCACGAAGGCGGCACCCACCTCTCGGGTTTCAAGGCGGCGCTGACGCGCACAATCAATTCGTACGCGACCAAGAACAACCTCGCCAAGGATCTCAAGGAAAGCGTGTCCGGCGAAGACATCCGCGAAGGCCTCACCGCGGTGATCAGCGTCAAGATTCCGCATCCGCAGTTCGAAGGCCAGACCAAGACCAAACTCGGCAACACCGAGGTCAAGGGCATCGTCGAGGCAATCGTCAACGACAAACTGGGCGCGTATCTCGAAGAAAACCCCGCCGTCGCCAAGCGCGTGATCGGCAAGGCAATCGACGCCGCCCGCGCCCGCGACGCCGCGCGCAAAGCCCGCGACCTGGTCCGCCGTAAGGGCGCGCTGGACGGCAGCTCGCTTCCTGGAAAGCTCGCGGATTGCCAGGAACGTGATCCGGCCCTCAGTGAGCTCTACATCGTCGAAGGCGATTCGGCAGGGGGATCGGCCAAGCAGGGTCGCGATCGCCGCTTCCAGGCCATCCTGCCGCTCAAGGGCAAGATTCTGAACGTCGAGAAGGCCCGTTTCGACAAGATGCTCAGCAGCGACGAGATCAAGACCATGATCGCGGCGCTCGGCTGCGGGATCGGTGTCGATGACTTCAACCTCGACAAACTCCGCTACCACCGCATCATCATCATGACGGACGCGGACGTGGACGGCTCGCACATCCGCACGCTGCTGCTGACGTTTTTCTACCGCCAGCTGCCCAAGATTATCGAGAACGGCTACGTCTACATCGCGCAGCCGCCGCTGTTCCGCGCTAAACGCGGCAAGTCCGAGACCTACATCAAAGACGAGCGCGAGATGGAAGCGTTCCTGGTCAAGCGATCCGTCGAGGGGCGCGTCGTACGCATCCCGGCCACCAATCGCGAGATCGTCGGACCCGAGCTCGAGAAGCTGTTGCAGCGCATGATCGCCCACCAGAAATTCCTCGAGACGGTGGAGCGCCGCGGCCACCCGCGCGAGATCGTCGAAGCCCTGCTCTCCGCCGGCGCCGACCGCGAATACTTCGCCGACAAGGACCAACTCGAGGGCGTCGCCGAAAAATTGACGATGCCGACGCGCACGGTCACCGTGCAACGCGACGAAGAGCACAACCGCTATCAACTGCACATCGAGGATCGCTCGAGCGGCTATCCGCGTCAGCACACGATCGGCGTTGATTTCGTCACCGCCGGCGAGTACCGCACGCTGCTCGCGAATCATCGCGACATCCCGACACTGGCCGGCGACATCATCGTCTCGACGGCCACGGCTGCTGAAGCCGACGAGCCGGAAGAAGCCCCGGACGCCGACGCGAAGCCGGCGCCCGCGAAAAGCAAGCTGCCCACACCGGACGTCACGCTGCACTCGCTCGACGAACTGGTGGAGTACTTCATCACCGCCGGCAAGAAAGGCATCGCCATCAACCGCTACAAAGGTCTGGGTGAAATGAACCCGGATCAGCTCTGGAGCACGACGATGGATCCGACGGTGCGGACGCTGCTGCAGGTGCGCGCTGAGGATCACACCGAGGCGGATCTGATGTTCACCACACTGATGGGCGACCAGGTCGAGCCGCGCCGCAAATTTATTGAAGACAATGCGTTGGACGTAAAGAACCTGGACGTCTAGGGCCTGGGGCCTGGGGACTTGAGGCTAGCCGTTATCAAGACCCGAGCCTCTAGACCCAAGCCCCCGCTCTAAACACACATGACAGATTTCGCCCTACACACGCACCCGATCAATATCGAAGACGAGATGAAGCGGTCGTACATGGATTACGCGATGAGCGTAATCGTGGGACGCGCGCTGCCCGACGCCCGCGACGGCCTGAAGCCCGCGCATCGCCGCGTGCTCTACGGCATGAAGACGATGGGCTTGTCGGCGGGCCGCGGGTATCGCAAGTGCGCGAAGATCGTCGGCGAGGTGATGGGCAACTTCCACCCCCACGGCGACGCCTCGATCTACGACACGCTCGTCCGCCTGGCGCAGGACTTCAACATGCGCTACACGACGGTGGATGGCCAAGGCAACTTCGGATCGATCGACGGCGATCGACCGGCCGCGATGCGCTACACCGAGGCCAGGCTCAAGGCGCTTGCCGACGACATGATGGCGGATCTCGACAAGGAGACCGTCGACTTCACGCCCAACTACGACGAGACCACCGAAGAGCCGACCGTTCTGCCGACGCCGTTCCCTAACCTGCTGGTCAACGGATCCGCGGGCATTGCCGTCGGCATGGCGACCAACGTGCCGCCGCACAACATGCGGGAGGTGGTCGACGCCTGCATCTGGCTGATCGAGAACACGCACTTCGCCGACGCCAGCGCGCCGCTCTCGCGTCTCGACAAGCTCCGCAACCTGATTCGCATCGTGCCCGCGCCGGATTTCCCCACCGGCGGCTACATCATCGGTCGCCAGGGTTCGGTCGAAGCGTACATGACCGGCCGCGGCTCGGTGATGATGCGCGCGAAGACCGAGATCGAGACCAATAAGAAGGGCGACCGCCAGGCGATCATCGTCACCGAGATTCCGTATCAGGTGAACAAGGTGCGGGTGATCGAGCGGATCGCCGACCTGGTGCGCGAAAAGATCATCGAGGGCATCTCCGACCTGCGCGACGAGTCCGATCGCGATGGCATGCGGATGGTCATTGAGCTGAAGCGCGGCGAGACGCCAGAGGTGGTGCTCAATAATCTCTACAAGCACACCCAGCTGCAAATGAGCTTCGGCATCATCATGCTCGCCATCGTCGGCGGGCGGCCGAAGGTGATGACGCTGCTCGAGCTGATCGAGACTTTCATCGAGTTTCGCCGCGACGTCGTGCGCCGCCGCACCGAGTTCGAACTGCGGAAGGCCGAGGCGCGGTACCACATTCTCGAGGGCCTGAAGATCGCCCTCGACCACATTGACGCGGTGATCAACCTGATCCGCGCGTCGAAGAGCCCCGCGGAAGCGCGCGACGGCCTGATGACGCAGTTCAGCCTGTCGCAGATCCAGGCACAGGCCATCCTCGACATGCAGTTGCAGCGCCTGACCGGCCTGGAGCGGCAAAAGATTCTCGACGAGCTGGCGGAACTGCTGAAGACGATCGAGCGGCTGCGCGGAATCCTCGCCAGCGAGCGCCTGCTGATGCAGATCATCGTCGACGAACTGAAAGCGATCCGCGAGAAACACGGCGACGAGCGCCGCACGGTGATCATCGACGGCGAATCCGGAAACCTCAGCATCGAAGAGCTGATCGTCGAAGAGGACATGGCGATCACCGTCAGCAACACCGGCTATATCAAGCGGACGGCGATCACCGCGTACCGCAACCAGAAGCGCGGCGGCAAAGGCCGCATCGGGATGCGAACGCGCGAGGAAGATTTCGTCAGCCACCTGTTCGTGGCCTCGACGCACGCCTACATCATGATCTTCACCGACCGCGGCCGCGCGTACTGGCTGAAGGTCCACGAGATTCCAGACGTCGGTCCGGACGGCAAGGGCAAGTCGATCGCCAACCTGGTGTCGATGGAGCCAGGCGAAAAAATCGCCGCGACGCTGGCGGTGAAGGAATTCCCGGAAGACAAGTTTGTCGTCATGGGCACGCTGAAGGGGATCGTCAAGAAGACGTCGCTGGACGCGTTCAGCAACCCGCGCGCTGGCGGCATCATCGCGATGGGCGTCGAAGACGGCGATGCCGTGATCACCGTGCAGCAGAGCGATGGCACCGGTCAGGTATTAATCGGCACGCACGACGGCATGGCGATCCGCTTCGAGGAAACCGACGTGCGGCCGATGGGCCGGACGGCGTACGGCGTCCGCGGCATCACGCTTCGGGATCAGGATTTTGTCGTCGCGATGGAAGTCGCCAAACCGGGCGGCACGCTGCTGACCGTCACTGAGCGCGGCTTCGGCAAGCGGACAGAGATCGACGAGTACCGTGTGCAGACGCGCGGCGGCGTCGGCGTGATCAATATCACCACCTCGGAGCGCAACGGCCTGGTCGTCGGCGTGTCCTACGTGCAGGCGGGTGACGAGTTGCTGGTGATCACGCAGCAGGGCATGATCCTCCGGATGCTGACCAACGACGTGCGGTCGATCGGCCGCGCGACGCAGGGCGTCACGATCATCGACCTGGAAGAGGACGACAAGGTCGTGTCGATTGCCCGCCTCGTGGAAAAAGAGGACGAGGAATCGTCGGCTGCGGCCCAATCGCCGGCAGAGCCATCCACCGAACCGCCCGCGGAGTAATGCGCGTCAGGCGAGCCGCCTCCGTCGTCTTCATGACGCTGGCGCTCGTGAGTTGCTCGACGTCGGTCGAGCAGCAGCAGCTCACCAGGTTTTTTGACGCGTGCAGGCTGCGCGATCTCACCGCGCTGAGCAAGTTGTCCACGGTTGTGTTCGAGCCGGCGGTTGACGGGGTCGTCACCGGTTTCGCGATCACGTCAGCGTCGGGCGACGCGGCGCGGCGGACGCTGTCGATTTCGGCGCCAGTCAGATTGCCGGACGGCCAGACGCTGGTGAAGACGTTCACGGTCACCATCGAGCACGGCCTGATCACTGCGATCAGCGGGCGATCGGGATCTCCTTCGACTCCGCCTTCGTAACCACCCACACATCGTTCCGCTTCTCGAGGCTGACGCTGGCGTCGCGCACGTCCACCGTTGGCTGACCGCTTCCAGGATCTGTTCTCGTCAACTCCACCGCCAGATACGCATGCGCGGCCGTCTCGGATTCAATGAACACCTGGACGTCGGCGAAGTGCACATCCCCGCCGCCGCGGGCCGGTTTCCAGCTGGCGGCCAGCGCGACCGCCGCGTCGCGTGAGTTCAAATCTTCCGCGCCGGCACGGATGTGCAGATCGTCGGCGAGAAAGCCGCGCAGCCGCACCAGCCTGGCGATGCGAGCGATGTCGGCCTCACCTGTCGGTATCGAGAGCGCTCCGGCCACCTCGCCGAGCCGCAGTTTCACCGCGCGCGCCGGGTTGAACCACCACTGGTAGCCGAAATAAAAGAACAGCGCCGCGAACACGGCCGCGACGTAGATCGAACCCTTGGATTTCATCAGAATGAGTGTCTACTCGGCGGTCTTTGCGTTCTCGGCGGTTTCATCTTATGCGGGTTCGAGCCGTGCGAACTTCGCGCGGAGCGTTTTCTGGCCGATGTTCACGAACCGCACGACCAGTTTTGTGTCGTCATCCACCGCTTCGACGCTCAACACGGTGCCGATGCCGAACTGCGGATGACGCACCTTCATTCCAAGCTTCAGCGCCATGCCGGTCGACTGATCCTCGTCCTCGTACGCGTAGGTCGGCGACGACTCTTTCACGCGGTTGCCGCCACCGCGGCCGTACGGATTGGTCTTGAAGCTGTAGTGCGAGTGCGAGAAGTTCGACTGGTAGCCTGACGAGGAGAAGGAAGGCGTCACTCGATCGACGAGCTCCGCGGGCACCTCGTCGATGAACCGCGACGGCTCGCTCGACTTGTACTCGCCAAACACGCGCCGCCGCGCGGCGCCGGTGAGCACCAGGCGCGAACGCGCGCGGGTCATGCCGACGTAACACAGCCGCCGCTCCTCCTCGAGCTCTTCATCATCCTCAGCCGATCGAGAATGCGGGAACAGGCCCTCTTCGAGTCCCGCGAGAATGACGACAGGAAACTCGAGCCCCTTCGCGCTGTGCAGCGTGAGCATCCACACGCGCGCGTTATTGGTCCCGGATTCCTCGTCTGCGTCAGACAGCAGCGACAGGCGATCGACAAACGCATTCAGCGTCGGCTCCGGATCGCGGCTCTCGTACTCTTGCGCAGCCGACACCAGTTCCGCCAAATTTTCCACGCGGCCATCCGCTTCTTCGCTGCGCTCATCGCGGAGGTCCTGCA
>JANYHS010000025.1 GCA_025358945.1 Acidobacteriota bacterium | reverse complement strand
GTGCCGCAGAGCGGATCGCCGCCGAGCGCGTGGAATCCGAGCGCATGAATCGACAGCCCGCGCCGGCAGTTCAGCACGAGGGTCACACCGCCGGTCTTGATGGTCAGCAGCGGACCGTCGCGGGTGACTGCCGGATCATCTTCGCTCGGCTGAAGCCTTCGCGCTACGTTGGGCGAGTCCACGCTCGGCTGATCAGCCTCCGGAACCCTTCGCGCGACTGACGCAAGCCGCTTTCGATACGCCGCCCACCGCGCGTCGGTGATGTGCGTGCGGTAGTCGCTCGACCACAACTCGCAGAGCTCGCGCCACTGCGCGTCGGTCGCGCCGGCGTCAGCCGCCAGCGCTTCGTATCGCCGCCAGCACGCGGTGTTGATGCCGAGGTCGTCGCGCCCGGTCACCGCCCACCGCGTGATGTTGTACTTTCGCTGCTTCTTCACCGGCGTCGGATCGGCGGCAGACTCGAGGTGTAGACGATGGCCCGACTGCGGTTCGTCGCGCAGCGCGAGCACCTCCGACGGCCGGATCAGCGCGAACCGCGAGTCGCCAACGAGTGTGGTGTAGAGCTGCTCAATGCGCTGCCACTCGCCCGACTGCGCCACCGCGGCTTCGGTACGGTAACGGCCCGGTCTGAAATCAAACACCTCGACGTCGTTTCCGTACATCGCCAACGCGCGTGGGCCCTCGGACACATGACCGGCGAGGTACGCCAGATACTCGTCGAGAGACGACTCGTCGTGGGCGTAGCGCTGGAACTGCTGGAACGCGATCGCCTTGTTCCAGATCAACGGCATCGTCTCGCCGTGCTGGCCCGCCGCGATCTGCGGGAAGTAGCGCCACTCGGGATTCCAGTCCGCGTGCGCCCGAGCGGGGTTGTCCCACTCCATGACCAGCGCCTGGTAGCCGGCGTCGAGATAATGCTGAATCAGTCCCGCTGCGTACGCCTGCTCGTTGACGAACGCCAGCCGCGGCCTGAATCCGAGAAGCCGCTCGTACACCTGATGACCGATGCGCAGGTTCTCTGCGTTGACTCTGGCCGGCACCAGCGGTCCGATCACCTGGGCATACCCGCTGCCGACAAACTCGCACTGGCCTCCCGCGACGAGTACCCGCAGCGCGTCGAGCCACTTGGGATCAATGGCGGCGATGGTTTCAAGCGTGAAGCCGGTGGCCTCGACGGAAATCGGCGCGCCGGTCCGCTCCGCCAGACGAAGCAGCGGCCAGTAGCAGCGTTGGACGACGTCAGGGCGCTGCGCTTCCTCGATCGAGGAGTAAGCCAGGTTCAGGTGAAAGATCGAGAACAGCTTCAACATCTGCAGCTCGCCACCACGGCGGACACGGAGGAGACGGCGGTGGAGATTCTCATTTTGTCCGGATGAGGATTCCCTCGACGACCGACTGGGCCCTGGCGACCGCTTCCTCGCGTGTCGCCGCGGTAGTAATCACGAATCCCGCGCGCTTGGTGTGATCGGTGATCGGCTGCACCACTTCCCCGATCTCGACGAAGAATCCCATCCGGTGCACCCACGGCACCGTGGCGAACGCGTCCGCACCTTCAATCGCGACCACGCGTCCGGGCGGCGGGAAGAAGTATCTGATGGCGACGCCGCGATGCCACCGCGGGCGGATGTCTTCGGCCGGCACGGTTTCCCCGAGGGCGACGCGGATCGCGCAGCCGATCAGATCCACATCAGTGCCGAGCGGAATCTGGTCCGTGGACATCCAGCCGCCAGACAGCCTCGCGGCGATCTCGATCACGTACGGCCCGCGCTCGGTCCACACCATGTCGCCTTTGACGTTGCCGCTGACAATCCCCATCGCGCGCCCGGCGTCCATCGCCACGCTGGCAATCTGACGCTGCGCCGGCAGCGGCAGCACCGATGGCTGCTCTCCGCCATTCTCGACGATGTAGGGCGCAAACCGCTCGAGGTGCTCGTAATTGCGATCGATGAACCCGCACGTCGTCCCCTCGCCGCCGACGAGCAGGCCTTCCGTGCTGATCTGCGGTCCGGAGAGATACTCCTCCACCATCACGCCGCCTCGCCGCGACTGACCGGTGGCGTGCGCGAACGCCCACGCGAGATCGGTCTGCTCGGTGAGGCGCAGGACGCCACGCGCGCCGCGGCCGTCCACGGGTTTCAGCACGAGCGGAAATCCGCGTTCGGCAATCGCCGCACGCAACTCGTCGATCGAGGCGATCGCCTGATACCAGGGAATGGGAATGCCCGCGCGCGCAAACGCCTGCTTCATCGCCAGCTTGTCGGACGCCAGCCGTGCCGACTCGACAGGAATGCCTGGCAGGTTCAACGCGGCCGCGACGCTGGCCACGGTCAGCGGAACGTCGGCGGCCATGCACATCACGCCGTCGATCGGCCGCTTCGTCTTGTGATACGCGCTCGCCGCCGCAACAGTTTCGTCCACGTCGTAGGTATTGGCGACGATCGCCTCATCTGCCACGGCGAACCCGGGCGCCGACGGGTTCATGTCGCTGACCACGACGTGCAGGCCCATGGCGCGCGCGCGCTGGATACCGGGAACTGCCTCGGCGCCGCCGCTCACAATCCACA
>JANYHS010000012.1 GCA_025358945.1 Acidobacteriota bacterium | reverse complement strand
CGGGTTGGAACCCAGCGCGAGCGTGCCGCTCGCCAGGCCGCTGTTGTCGGTCGTGCCCAGCGGCAGGAACAACATCGTGCTGCGCTGGATGAACAGCGTGCCGACGCCCGGGAAAAGCTTGGGCGGGTGGGCCTCGGCCTGCGACTGGAGCAGCACCGCGGTCTTGTTGGCCAGACCGTACAGGTCGAAGTTCAGCGTCGCACCCAGGTGCGGCACCGTGCGCAACGCGAAGTCCTCGTTGCCGTTGTCGAGCAGATCGATCCGCCCGCCGTTGCCGAAGGTGTTCGCGTGCACGGCCTTGCTGCCGGCGACCACGCGTTGGCCGTCGGCGGAAATGTCGATGGAGAACACCGAGCCAGGCAGATTCGAACTGAGGATCGGCGTGTTGGTGTTGCGATCGTAGACATCGACTTCGTTGACCAGACCCGCCGCATCGCCCCAGCGGCCGACCGCGAAGCGGCTGCCGTCGGCCGAGATCGACACGTCGGAAATGATGTTCTGGAACCCGCCGGCGCCAGTCGCAATGTGCGTCATCGTCACCGTCTTCGTGGCGACGTCGAGCGCTTCGACCTGCGTCTTCAGGTACTGATCGTAGAACGTGAAGCCGTAGGCGATCGTCGAGCTGTCGTCGGAAATGTCGACGATCGCGCCATAGCACGAACCGCCCACGATGCGGTTGTAGGTGTTGGTGTAGACGCCGCCGCTGCGCTCCCAGACGTTGATCTGATTGAAGTTCCCGGTCGCGAACACCGAGCCGTCACCCGAGATGGCGTGGCTGTCGAAGCTCGCGCCGATATTGTGGCTGTGAATGACCGTGAGCGAGGCGATGTCGAACACGTTCGCGGTGACTCCCGCGGAGAAGTACAAGGTCGAGCCATCCGCGGAGAGGTCGAAGCCGCGCATGTAATCGTTCACGTTGAACGGAACGATCGTGTAGGACTGCGGCACGTTCGAATTCGGGCCGAAGACCGCGATCTCGACCTGGTTCGCGCCATCGTTGTAAATCGCCGCGACGATCCGAGAGCCGTCGCGCGAGATGCCCACGTTGGCGCCGGCGTTGATCACGGGAGTGAACGTGTACGACCAATCTGCCGTGCCCGAGCTCGAGCTGTACTTCGTAAGCACGGCCTGACGCGTGGCCAGGTTTCCGCCGAGCAAGATCTGGTGGATGGAAACATGCGTGTTGGTGGCGTCAGCCGAAACGACCACGCGGAATTCGCTGGCGAGCGCACTTGTGTCTTGCCAAATCGGCGTCGGGGGCTGGCTGTCGAAGGCCGAGAGGAGCAGCGCGCGCTCGTTGTTGAGATCGACCTCGCTGAAGACCTGCGTGCCTCGGTTGCCGATCGAGACCGCGGAGCCGATCCAGAACAGGCCGCCGTCGGTCAAGGTCCAGCGCGTCCCTGGCGTCGTGTTCGCGTAGCCGCCCGATGCGTTCGCGGCCTGGCCGTTCTGCTCCTGAAAAAATGCACCCTGAGGCGTGACGACCACTCGCGTGGCGAGCGCCGGCCGAGTCTGTGCGAATGCGCTGCTGCCGATGACGGCGGAAACGAGGCATGAAACTGAAAGGACTCGATGCAGGCAATTCATGGGATTCCTCAAGTTGATGTCGGAGTGTCGCTGAAGCAGCCGCCGCTCGTGCGTTGCACGCAGAGCGCAAGCCACTTCCAACCCGACGATTAGAACACGACTTGCGCCCGTCGGGGAGCGGTCGCGGTAAGGTTCGGGCAAGTGCCGCTGAGCCAGGAGAGCGCCCGGTCGTCCCGTCGGTTCGCTTCAGCCCTTGGGATGCGCACTCATGCCCGGACAGCGCGAGCTTTTTGCCGTATTTCTTTCGCAACAACCCACCGGGCGGTTGCGATGCGCGGGCAAACGCGAGGCTACAGAGTTCCCTGAGCAACGGCTTCAGCGTGCGAGCAACTTGCTCCCCCACCGCCGCCTCGACACGTCGCGGACGCGTGCCTACCGTGAGTCGATGCTCGTTCGGCTGAGGCGCATCTCGTTCACGCAGTGGATTCTCATTTCGATGGCGATCGGCGTCCTGCTGGGCGCGCTGTTTCCCGCGTTCGCGCTTGGATTGAAGCCGCTGTCAACGATCTTTCTGCGGTTGATCAAGTCGCTGATCGTGCCATTGATTTTCAGCACGCTCGTCATCGGCATCGCCGGTCACGGCGATGACATGAAAAAAGTCGGCCGGCTGGCGCTGCGCTCGATCATCTACTTCGAGGTCGTGACCACGCTCGCGCTGGCGGTCGGGCTTCTCGCAGTGAACCTCGTGAAGCCCGGAGTCGGCATCGGATTGGGCTCCGCCACGGCCGAGGCTGGCGAACAGTTCGCCCAGAAGAAGGTGACGCTCGCCGGCGTGATCGAGCACGCCGTGCCGCAGAGTTTCTTCGAGGCCGCCGCGTCGAACGAAGTGCTGCAGGTCGTCATCTTCGCGATCCTGTTCGCTGTCGCGTTGTCGCGCGTCAAGGACGAGCAGAAGCGACCGATGCTGGGCCTGCTCGAGAGCCTGTCCGAGGTCATGTTCAAATTCGTCGCCCTGGTCATGGCCTTCGCGCCCTTCGGCATCGGCGCGGCGATCGCGGTCACGGTCGCGACCAGCGGATTCGGCGTGCTCAAGAATCTCGGGCTGCTGGTGTTGACGCTGTACGGCGCGCTCATCGTGTTCGCCTTGTGCGTGCTCGTGCCGGTCGCGCTGATATTCAAGATCCCGCTCGCCGAATTCGTTCGCGCAGTGCGACAGCCCGCGCTCATCGCGTTCTCGACCGCGTCCTCGGAAGCCGCGCTGCCGCGAGCGATGCAGGCCATGGAGCGCTTCGGCGTGCCGCGGCGCATCGTCGCGTTCGTGATGCCGGCCGGCTACTCGTTCAACCTGGACGGCAGCACGCTGTACCTGGCGTTGGCCAGCGTGTTCGTGGCGCAAGCTGCGGGAATCGACATGCCGCTGTCGCAGCAGCTCTTCATGATGCTGACGCTGATGCTGACGAGCAAAGGCGTCGCCGCGGTTCCGCGCTCGTCGCTGGTCATCCTGTCGGGTGCGCTGACCTCATTCGGGCTGCCGCTGCAGGGCGTCGCGCTCATCCTGGGCGTCGACGCGTTCATGGACATGGCGCGCACGTCGATCAATCTTGTCGGGAACTGCCTGGCGACCGTGGTGATGGCGCGTTGGGAGGGTGAGTTCCGATCTGCCAGCAAAGCTGATTTTCGCTCGTGAGCGATTCGCGACCCGACTTCCGATTGGAAAGACGACGGCCCGACCTTCCATGTTGGACTGGCCCGCGAGGATGAAAATCTTCAGCGGCGCGCTCGTTCGATGTTCGCCGGACCATGGAGCTTGCTGAGCGGAGCACAAGAACGTGGCAAGGCAGGGAAGCCACTGGATTTTCATGGAAGTGAACCTCGGCA
>JANYHS010000072.1 GCA_025358945.1 Acidobacteriota bacterium | reverse complement strand
GCACGATGACGTCGTAGGCCGCGCGACCGGCAGCGGCGCTCAACGCGCCGGCGGCGAACGTCACGCCGGCAGGCGGACCGTAGATCACCGGCTCGCAGGCAGCCAGGACGCGAGGATCCGCGGCGGCCTTCGCCGCGACTTCCGGCCCGATGCCGGAAGGGTCTCCGACGGTGATCGCCACCCGCGGTGTCATTGCGGATTGCGGATTGCGGATTGCGGATTTGATTGTGGATCGGAGTGCGGATTGGATTGCGTATTTAGTGGGCGCATGAACCGCAGCCCCCTGATCCGCAGCCGTCGGATCCGCAGCCGCCGCCGGACCCGCAACCGGAAGGATTGTCGCAGCCGCCCTCGCTGCCGCAGCCGCCATGCGCCACGCCCTTGGCATTGGGCAGTTCGTAGCGCAGGCAGCACTTCAGCCGGCCGCAGAGGCCGGACAGCTTCGACGGGTTGAGGCTCAAGCCTTGTTGCTTGGCCATCTTGATCGAGACCGGCTCGAACGTCTGCAGGAACGTCGTGCAGCACAGCGGGCGGCCGCAGGTGCCGTATCCGCCGTACATCTTCGCTTCATCGCGAACGCCGATCTGCCGCATCTCGATGCGCGTGCGGAATTCCGCCGCCAGCTCGCGCACCAGTTCGCGGAAATCGACGCGCCCGTCCGCGGTGAAATAGAACACCAGTTTCGAGCCATCGAACGCCTGCTCGACGCGCGAGAGCTTCATCCCGAGGCTGCGCTCGCGGATCTTGAGCAGTGCGACGCGGTACGCCTCCTGCTCGCGGTGCTGATGCGTCAGTCGCGCGACGATGTCCTCTTTGGTCGCGACGCGGACGACCCGTTGAGGCGAATCGTCTGCGGGTCGCCGCCTCGCATCCAGCTGCGGGATTCCGCGCACGACCGTCCCCACCGCGGGGCCGCCTTCCGTCTGCACGATCACCCGATCACCCGTCAGCGGTGGCTGCGCGCGCTGGTCCGCGAGCAGGTATGTACCCACACGGCCGACCGGAGTCAGCTTCACGGCGACGAGCGGGACACGTGGCGGCGTGCTCACAGCTGCAACACCAGCCAGTCGGCAACCAGCTTGACGCCGGCGTTTCTCGTCAGCGCGAACAGCGCGCGATCGACAGCGGCAAACGCGCGCGTGCCGCGCTCGCCCTGGTAGGCGATCACCAGCCGCTCGAGCGCCGGGCGAATGTCAGGATTGGCGAGCGTGCGCGCGTCGGCGTGCGTGGCCAGCACTTCCACGTCGCGCAGCAGCACGGACATCGCGCGCAGATGCGTCGACATCTGCTCCCGTTCGGTGACGCCGCTGGGAGGCTTGGTCAGTAGCTCTTTCGCGCTGTCGATGCGCCGTGCGGGATCGGCCTGCGCCGCGGCCTTCTCCAGCACGAGCCGTGCGAGATCGCGCGACACCACGACGTCCTCGGCGCTCGCCTGCATCGCGTGACTGAGGCTGCCGTCCGCCGTCGCCGCCACCGCGCGCGCCTCGGTCTGGGGGTGCCCGCGCGCCATCAGCGCCGCGGCAATCTCATCAGCCGACAACAGGCGGAACCGCAACTGTGGACACCGCGACAGCACCGTCGGCAGCAGCATGTCGGGACGAGCGGTCACCAGAATGAAGACGGAGAGGGACGGCGGCTCCTCCAGTGTCTTCAACAGCGCGTTCTGCGCCGGATGCGCGAGCGCGTCCGCCTCGTCGATGATCACCACGCGCCGGCGTCCTTCGAACGGCCGATACATCGCCCGATCGACAACGTCGCGCACCTGATCGATCTTGATCGCACCGGTGTCACCCGGCGCCACGAACAGCACATCGGGATGCACGCGACGCGCGATCCGCGCGCAGGCCGCGCAGGTCCCGCACGCGTCGAGCCCTAAGCCCTGAGTCCTCTGCCCGGAGTCGATGTTCGTGCAGTTGAGCGCCTGGGCAACGGCGAGCGCCGTGAGGTGCTTGCCGACGCCGGCAGGGCCGGCAAACAGCAGGCTCGGCGGAAGCGTGCCGCCGGCGACAGAACGCGAGAGCAAATCGACGAGCCGGACGTGGCCGACAACGTCCCGGAAGGGCATTGTCGGCATGCTATCACGCGCTAGCCGCCGATCTTTTTGCCGGGACGAGGCGGTGATTCCTGATCGTCTGGCCAGTCGTCTTTGCCGCCGCCAAAGAGTTTCGACCAGAAGCCACGCTTCGCCTTCGCGGGCTGCGGCAGCACGTCGATCTCCGGCGAGGCGCCGGTCATGTGCGAGGGCTGGCTCGGATCCGCGACACTCTGAGCCGGCGGCAGCGTGACGATGCCGAACAGACCCGCGACCACGCCTCGCGACGGGTGCCGTTCGCAGTAACCCCTGGGCTCCGTGCCGGGTGCAAAGAATTCGGTATACACGTCGTCGCATCCATCACCGGCCAGGCGGCCTGACGCGCGGCACACCCTCGCCGTCGTCACACCATCGGGCGGAGTCAGCCACTCGGGCTTGTCGTGTCGCGTCGCGGTCTTCATGAACCTGGCCCACGCCGGAACGGCGACGTCGGCGGCAAAGCCATTCGGCAGAATCGTTCGCGGGCGATCGAAGCCGACCCACACGCCGGTCACCAGTTTCGGTGTGAATCCGATGAACCACGCGTCGTTGAAATCGTTGGTCGTCCCGGTCTTCCCGCCGGCGGGCAGCGTGAAGCCCAGCGCGCGCGCGCGGCTGCCGGTGCCCGCGTTGATCACATCGGCCAGCATCGTGGACATCAGATACGCCGTCGTGTCGCTGATGGCGCGAACGGACGAAGGCTGCGCCTCGTAGAGGACAACGCCATCCAGATCCTCGACGCGGCGGATCAGTTGCGGTTTGGGCACAAAGCCGCGGTTGGCAAACGCTGCGTACGCCGCCGTCATCGTCTGCAGCGTGACTTCACCGGAACCGAGCGCCAGCGACGGCACGCTCGGCACGTCGCCAACCCCCATCCTCTTTGCATATTGCACCGTGCGCGAGATGCCGACGTCCTGCAGCAGGCGCACGGCCGCGCGATTGCTCGACGTGCGGAGGCCAGTGCGCAGGCTCATGGACGAAGCGGACGAATGCTCGTCTTCCGGCGTCCACCTACCCTGCGCCGTCTCGATCGGATCGTCGAGGCGATCGATGATCGTCGCCGGCGAGTAACCCGCCTCGAGCGCCGCGGCGTAGACGAATGGCTTGAATGCCGAGCCGGGCTGGCGATGCGCCTGCACCGCGCGATTGAAATGACTGTCGTCGAAATCGCGACCGCCGACATCGCGCGAACGTTGCCCGAGGCCGGATCGAGCGCGATGAGGGCGGCCTGCAACGCATCCGCTGGCTCGTCGACGACGTGCTTACCGGCCGCCTTGCGCGCCGATGCCCGCCGGACCTGCCACGCCGCGCGGCGCGTCTCGATCGATGCGATCTGATCGGCGATCGCCAGTTCCGCCGCGATCTGCATCGGCATATCGATGGTGGAGAACACCCGCAGCCCGCCCTGGTAGACGCGCTGCCACCCAAAGCGCGTCACCAGTTCCTGACGCAGTTGCTCCTTGAAGTACTGTCCGTGCGGCTCCTCGGATCGCAGCGAATCGTGCAGGACCGGTTTCGCGGCGCGCGCGCTCTTCCACGTCGCCTTGTCGATCGCGCCCGCGTCGAGCATCGCCTGCAGCACCACGTTGCGTCGCCCCACCGCGCGCTCCAGGCTGATCGTCGGTGCGTACCTCGACGGCGACTTCACCAGGCCGGCAAGCATCGCGGCTTCCGGCACGCTGAGCGCCGACGCGTGCTTGCCGAAGAACCCGCGCGACGCGGCCTCGACCCCGTACAACCCATCGCCGAAGTACACCTTGTTGAGGTACAGCTCGAGAATGCGCGGCTTCGAGTAGAGACGCTCGATGCGAGCGGCGAGAATCAGCTCCTGAAACTTGCGGCGGAACGACTTGTTCGGCGTCAGAAAACTCTGCCGCGCCAGCTGCTGCGTAATCGTACTGCCGCCTTGCGCTCGCCGGTAGTGGCGCACGTTGGACATCGCTGCCGACGCCATACGGATCAGGTCGAAGCCATGATGATCGTAGAACCGCTGATCCTCAATGGCTCGAATCGCGTTCGTGAGGTTGGGTGAGATGTCCGAGAGCGGGACCTCGATTCGCTGTTCCTTGAAGATGCTGAACGCGAGCTGATCCATATCGTCGAGGACGGTGGTTGACTGATCCATTTCCGACATGTGGCGCATCGCATTCACATCGGGCAAGCCGTCGCGCAAACCGTGGACATACCATACCGCTCCGCCGACCGACGCGGTCGTGACGACCAATGCGGCCACGGCCGTGACGAGAACGATCCGGGGATGCCGCTGCCGCAACTCACGGCCTTTCAGTGATAGCTCATCCAGACGCGCCCGGAGATTGAGATCCATGGCCGGTCAGGGTGCAACAGGTGCGCCACAGCAGCCTCCCCACTATCTCAGCCGCTCGGGCGGCGCCCGCATTATGATTGCCGGCACCTATGCGTCATCATTCATGGCTTTGGCTGGCGTTCCTCCCGCTCGTCTGGCTCGTCGGGTTCGTCGCGCTCTCGGCGCAGCAGCCGAAAACGTTCAAAGGCCGCCTCTCTCCGGTGCCGATTGACTTCGCCATGCAGGCGACCATCGCGGGATCCG
>JANYHS010000329.1 GCA_025358945.1 Acidobacteriota bacterium | reverse complement strand
ATGAACTCGGCCATGCGCTGGGCCTGTCCGACTCGTCGGAGAGCGGCGGCGTCATGACGCCGTTCCTCGCGTGCGACGGCGGCTTCGGAAGTGCTCTCTCGACGACTGCCGGCGGCGCGACGCTCAAGCTCTCGCCGACCGTCTCGGTCCGGCCCTCGGCGAAGCCGACGTTCGTGCCCCAGGGCCGCACGTCGATTGCTGGCGGCGTGCATGCCGACAACCTCTACAACAAGGTCGCGTGCGTGATTGGTTGCGAAATTACGGTCGGTGCGGGAATCTCGGTGCCGACCTCACCGACGAACCTGACGTACGTCCTGACGGGTTCGACACTGGCGTTAACCTGGGTGGCGCCCCCAGCCGGCGACCCGCCGACGTCTTACCAAGTCGAGGTGGGCTCGTCCAGCGGCGGCACGGACGTGGCCAATTTCCTGACCGGGTCCACCGCGACGACGTTCTCCATCACCGTCAGCGGGAGTTCCACCTACTTCATTCGCGTGCGCGCGACGAATGGCGCCGGCACTTCGAGTCCGTCCAACGAAATCGTTGCCACGATCGGGAGTCCTTCGCTGAAGCCGGGGGTACCGACGGGGCTCATCGCCACGGCGTCCGGATCAAGTGTGGCGCTGGCCTGGACCGCACCAACGACCGGCGGCGCCGTATCAAATTACGTGGTGCAGGCCGGATCCAGTCCGGGCATCGCCGACCTCGCGAATTTCAGTACTGGGAACGCCACCACTATCTTCTCCGCGGGAGGCGTGGGGGCCGGCACGTATTTGGTGCGAGTCCTCGCGTCAAACGCGAGCGGCACCAGTGCCGCGTCGAACGAAGTCGTGCTCGTCGTCGGAGCCACATGCGCGACGCTCGGCCCGCCGAGTAATTTCGCAGCGACGATCACCGGTTCCACGGTCGTCCTGTCGTGGACGGCGGGCCTCGGCGCGACGTCGTATCGGCTGCAGGCCGGGTCGGCCGCGGGTCGAACCGACGTGCTCGACACCACCCTCCCGTCGGTCGCAACGACACTGACGGCCGTCAACGTCGGGGTCGGCAACTATTTCGTACGCGTGCTCTCGCTGAACGGGTGCGCGACGAGCACGCCGTCCAACGAACTGCTGGTCAGCGTCAGATAGACGGATCGGGCATGGCCGACTGGATCACCCCCAGTCGGCCGTCGGATGGCGCGGTCCCGCACGCCACGTTTTCCGATAGCATGCTGGGATGACGCTCACCGACGTCGACCGCCAGCTGCCCAACGGTTTCCACGACGCCAACCTGCTGCGATTCGCCGTGGACTATGCCAAAGCGACACTGTCGCTCGACCTGGATCTCTGGGTCGGTTCGCCTGACGCAAGGACACCGCTGGAGCGCGAACGCCGCAAGCCGGGACGCATCCGGATCGGCGGCCTGGCCTGGTGCGTGATCGCGCCGCCCGACGTCATCGTCCGGCCGAATCCGAGAGGGTTCCGGATCGATGCGGGCCCCGTGTCCGATCTGGAGATTCCGCCGAAGCTGCCGGCGCCGCCGCCAGGAACATTTTCGTGGTGGTTCTTCGTCCAGGACTGGAACACGTCGCTGTACGTGGCGGGGCAGTCTGCGACGCTCGACTGGAAAATCTGATCGACATGTGGCGCAGGGCTTCATGCCCTGCGAGCCGTGTGGCTATTCGACGCTGACGCTGGTCACTTCGCCGGTGACCTCGACGTCCTTGCGCAGCGTCTTCCCGTTCACATACAGCGTCACCGTCCACGATCCGGCCGCGACGTCCGTGAACGTGAACCGGCCGCTGCTGTCCGACAGCGTCGTGTACGGCGTGGACGCCGCGAAGATCGACGCCGCCATCGCCGGGTGAATATCGCAGCCGACGCGGTAGAACCCGTCGCGCTCGAAGGTGTAGGTGTACGACTCGCCGGTGGGAATCGCCACATTGAACGACGAGGCGCGCGTCTCTTCGTGGCTCACGCGCACATTGTGCAACGTGTCGTCGCTGTTGCGGAACTCGACCGGCTGCCCGGTCCGCACGAGTAGCAGCTCCGGCCCAAACGTCAGTCCCGCCTGATCCATCACCGGCTTCTCGCCCGTCAGGGGGAATGTTCGCGCGATCTTCGGCTCGAGTACGACGACGACCGCGCCGGCCGAGCCCGGCGCCGGGCCCTGACCGATCACGCTGCCGCTGGCAGACGAGAGCTCGGCCGCCGCAGCCGCAGGCGGAGGGGTGGACGCCGGCGGCGGATCAGCGGATTTCGAGCACGCAGCCGCACCCACGCCCAGCGCACACAACGCGATCACCACGAGCTGTCTCACGCGCCGGTTTTCGCCTTCGCGCTGTCGTAGCTCTCGCCGTAAATCGCCGGCACCTTCGCGCCCATCGGCCGCAGGTACGTCGACAGCTGGCCGCGGTGGTGGACGATGTGGCGCAGCGAGAAATCGAGGAAGGCGACCGCCGGCAGCTGGAACAGGCCGCGGAAGTCGACGATCTTGATCAGCGCTTCGGCCGGCGCGGCCGCCAGGCGCGCGAGATCCTGCTGGGACGTCTCGGCATACCAGCGTGCCACGTCCGCAGACGTTTTCAGTTCCGCGGTCTTGCCGCTGTTCGTGAAATCGAAGGCCCCGCTGATCACGCTCAGGGTGAACAGGTGCTCGGCGCCGGCGATGTGGCGGGCGAGCTCGATGGCGGACTGGGCGTTCGGATCGGGCCGGTAGTCAGCCTTGTCGCGCGGGATGGCCTCGATCACGCGCTGCGTGACCGGCTGCTCCATCTTGAGGTTGCGGATCGCGTTGTCGCGGAGGAAGAGCGCCTGTTCTGGTTGCATCGACATGAGCGAGATTGTACCCGCGAGCGCCTCAGGATGGCAGCGCACGTATCATGACGTATGCCGCAATGGACGGTTGCCGCGCAGGAAGTCGGCACGCGCCTCGACAAGTATCTCGCCGCGCCGGATCGCGCCGGGTCGCGCGCGCGCGCGGCGACCGCGCTCGAACGCGGCAAGGTGTTCGTCAACGATCGTGAAATGACGATGGCCGATGCGCCGGCCCGGGTGGCCGCCGGTGACGTCGTCCGCTTCTGGGAGGACCGTCCCGGCACAGCGAAGAAACGGTCGTCGCTCGGCGCTGACCGCGATCTGCCGGTCGTCTACGAAGACGATGCGCTGATCGTCCTGAATAAACCTGCCGGCCTCCTGGCCGTACCGCTGCCGCTCCAACGGCGCAACGACGCGCGCTCGGTGTTCGAGGATCTGAAGATCTACCTGAGTCGCCGCGGCCGTCGCCGCCCGTTTGTGGTCCATCGGATCGACCGCGACACGTCAGGTCTGGTGCTGTTTGCGAAGACCGAACCGGCACAGCTGATGTTGAAGGAACAGTTCAAGCGCCACGAGCCGGAGCGCATCTATCAGGCGGTGGTCTACGGCCATCCCTCGCCGACGACGGGGACCTGGCACGATCATCTGGTCTGGGATCTGAAAGCGTTGATTCAGAAAGAAACGTCGCCGCGGGATCCGCGAGGCAAGGAAGCGATCAGCCACTATCGCGTGATCGAGCAACTGGCGGGAGCTGCGCTGATTGAAGTGGCGCTGGTGACGGGGAAGCGCAACCAGATCCGTATTCAGGCGCGGCTGCGCGGGCACACGCTCGTTGGGGAAGTCCGATACATCTACGGTCCCGACGAGTTGCGCCCGATCGCGTTTCCCCGTCAGGCGCTCCACGCGCGGCGTCTGACGTTTCGTCACCCCGCGGATGACCGCGACATGGCGTTCGATCTTCCGTTGCCTGACGACATGAGCGAGCTGGTCGCGCGGCTCCGACGCTGACTAGCGCTTGTAGACCTTGCCGCCCCGCATCACGAACGCGACGCGGGTGACGGCGGTGATGTCGGTCAGCGGATCGCCATCCAGCCCGACGATGTCGGCCTCGTAGCCAGCGGCGAGGGTGCCGATCGTACCCGAGAGCCGCAGCGATTTCGCGGCCATCGACGTCGCGGAGATGATCGCGTCCATCGGCTTCTGGCCGCCCTGCCGCACGCGCTCCACGATCTCGTCCGCGTTGTGGCCGTGCGCGCCCGCCACCGCGTCGGTGCCAAGCACCATCATCAGCTTCGGCGTCGCCACCGCCTTCTGGATCATCGTCTTGTTCAGGCCGAGCCCTTTTTCCATAAAGGCGAAGCCTTCGTCGTTGTAGTTGCCGATACCGTTGTACTTGTCGCGATTCTTCAGATAGTTCTGCAGCACGACGCCGACGTTCGGGTCGAAGTAGACGCCCTTGTCGGCCATCAGCTTCAGTACTTCGTCGGTCGCGAACACGCCATGCTCGATCTGCAGGCATCCGGCGTTGACCGACGCCTTGATTGACTCCGGGCTGTGCGCATGGACCATCGTCCGCATACCCTGCGCGTTCGATTCGCCGCAGACCGCGTTGAGCTGCTCGTCCGTCATCGTCTGCGTGCCGCCGTCGCGGATGCTCGCGGACGCGAAGATCTTGATGACGTCGGCGCCGTCGGTCTTGAGTTGTCGAACTTTCTGGCGGATTTCGTCGGGCGTGCCGCTGCGCTCGTTGATCTGACGGATCGAGGTGAGGATGCGCGGGCCGGGGAAGACGCCGCGGGCGATCGCGTCGCGCAGCTCCACGTCATTGGGCTGCCCGGGACTCTGGACCGTCGTGAATCCGGCGAGCAGCGTCACGTAGGCGTTTTCGGCGCTGTACAGAATTTCCTGCGCCGGCGAGCCCGGGCGCGCCGCATACCGGCCATCCTTGTCGAAGTGCCAGCCGACGTGCGCGTGGACGTCGATCATGCCGGGCAGCACGGTTAACTGTCCGAGCTCGTAGGTTGCGCTCGAGCCCCGGGCCGGAGTTCCCGTTTCGATCGACGTGATTTTGGATCCCTGCACGACGATGGTCGCGTTTCGTAACGTCTTGCCGGCGCCGTCGAGCACCGTCGCCGCGTGAATCCGAACGGTCTGGTTCTGCGCCAGGAGCGACGGCGCGGCCAATAACACGGCAAACAAAGCGACCTTCAATTTCATGACGCGCATTATAATCCTCTGACTCATTCCATGTTGAAACCTGTGGTTGCCGCTCTGTTCATCGCAGGCGCAGTTGCCGTTGTCGGTAGTGTCCGGCTTCCCCTCGGCGATGCTCGGGGCACGCAGCCGGACCGTCCAGCGACAGAACACGACTGGCCGTTCTACGGCGGCGATCCAGGCGGGATGAAATACTCGCCGCTGACCGACATCAACGCGTCCACCGCGCCGCGTCTGAAGATCGCCTGGGAATGGTCGCCTCGCGAGAAGGCGCTCGCGCAGTTCGGCACGCGCCCCGGAAACTTTCAAGCCACGCCGCTGATGATCGACAACGTGCTGTACCTCAGCACGCCGTACAACCGCGTCGTCGCGCTGAACGCCGAGAGCGGCGCACAACTCTGGTCCTTCGATCCAAAGGCGTACGAGGACGGCCAGCCGCCCAACGGCACCGGCTTTGTGCATCGCGGCGTTGCCGCGTGGCGCGACAGCGCCGACGGCAACAAGCTGCGCATCTTCATCAACAGCCGCTACCACCTGATCTGCCTCGACGCGGCGACCGGACAGCCGGTCGACCGCTTCGGCACGCACGGCGTCTTCGACCTGAGCAAGGGCCTGGTCTGGGAAATCAACAAGACGCACTACACGAACACCTCGCCGCCGACGATCTACAAAGATCTGGTGATCGTCGGCAACGGCGTCGGCGATCGGCTCACGTATCGTAACGATCCGCCGGGCGACGTGCGCGCCTTCGACGCGCGCACCGGCAGGATGGTGTGGACGTTCCACACGATTCCGCAGCCGGGCGAGTTCGGCAACGACACCTGGCACAACGATTCGTGGAGCTATACCGGTCACACCAACGTCTGGGCGCCGATGACGCTCGACGCCGAGCGCGGACTCGTCTACCTGCCGGTCACGACGCCGAGCAACGACTTCTTCGGCGGCCGCCGGCCGGGCGCGAACCTGTTCGGCGAATCGCTGGTCTGTCTTGACGCCGCCACGGGCAAGCGCCGGTGGCACTTTCAGATCGTGCATCACGGACTGTGGGACTACGACAACCCGTCACCGCCGAATCTCGTCACGATTCGCGTGGACGGCCGCAGCGTCGACGCCGTCGTCCAGGTGACGAAGCAGGGCTTCGCGTACGTGTTCGATCGCGTCACCGGCAAGCCGGTCTGGCCGATCGAAGAGCGCGCGGTACCAGCCAGCGACGTGGACGGCGAGCACGCGTGGCCGACGCAGCCATTTCCGACGAAACCGCCGGCGATCAGCGAACAGGGCGTCACGTTCGACGATGCGATCGACTTCACGCCGGCGCTGAAGGCGGCGGCGCAGAAGGAGCTGGCGAAATACCGCATCGGTCCCGTCTTCACGCCGCCATCGCTGCGTGGCACGGTTCAACGCCCAGGTCTGATCGGCGGCGCGAACTGGGGCGGCGGCGCGTTTGATCCGGCGAGCGGTATCCTGTTCGTCAAGACCTCGAACCAGGCGAACATCGCCCGCCTGGGGAAGCCGGATCGCACCGCCGTGAATCCCCGCGCGTCTGAAGTGGATGCGGAACTCACGCGCGTCGGCGACACGAACGCGGATTTCATGGACGGCCTGCCGCTGCTCAAACCGCCGTACGGTCATCTGGTGGCGATCGACCTCAACCGCGGCGCGATCAAATGGCGCGTGCCGTTTGGCGACACACCGTCGCTGCGCAAGCACCCGGCGCTGACAGGCGTCGCATTACCGCCGGCGCTCGGTGTGGCTGGTGCGCCAGGCATGCTGGCCACTGCTGGCGGTCTGGTGATCGGCGGCGGCGGCGATCTGGCGCTTCACGCGGTCGACGCGGCGAGCGGTTCAGACGTGTGGCACGCCACGCTCCCGCGACGGGTGAACGGCACCCCCATGACGTATCGATCGGGCGGACGGCAGTTCGTCGTCGTCGCGACCGGTGGCGGCGAGGACGCGTCGCTCGTCGCATTCGCGCTTGACGGTCCGGCTGACGCCGGACACTATTTACCTGGAGGACGGCATTGATCGCGGCACTGTTCCTGGCATTGACGACATTGATCTCCGGCATCGTCCACGATTCGAGCGGAGGCGTTGTCGCCGGCGCCGCCGTCGTGGTGCGCGTCGGCTCCGCTCCTGAGATTCGCGTGATGACCGGCCCGGATGGCCGCTTCACGGTCGACACATCCGCGAGCGGCGATGTGATCGTCACGGTGCTGGCAGGCGGCTTCGCCGAACGGGTCGAGCATGTGATCGATCCGTCGAAGGCGCTCGACCTCGTGCTGGTGCCAGCCAGCTTGTTCGAAACAATCACGGTGACGCCGACGCGCTCGGCGCAGCGGCTCGGCGACGTGCCGGCCAGCGTCAGCGTCGTGACCAAGGAAGCGATCCAGTCGTCGCCTGCGCTGAC
>JANYHS010000321.1 GCA_025358945.1 Acidobacteriota bacterium | reverse complement strand
CCTTCAGATACGGCGGATCGAAGATGTATATCTTGGTCATCACCAGCGACGCGATGCCGACCGGGATGTTGATGTAGAACACCCAGCGCCAGCTGTAGTTGTCCGTCAGCCAGCCGCCGAGCACCGGTCCCAGAATCGGCGCGACGACGATGCCGAGCGCCCAGAAGCCCATGGCCTTGCCGCGATCCTGCGGCGCGAACGCCTCGAGGAGTACGGCTTGCGACAGCGGCTGCAGCGCGCCGCCGGTCGCCCCTTGCAGGATGCGGAAGAAAATCAGCGAGCCGAGGGTCGGCGCGAGACCGCAGAGAAAGGATGCCGCGGTGAAGCCGACCACCGACAACATCAGCAGGTTTTTGCGGCCGAACATGCTCGCCAGCCAGCCGGTCATCGGCAGGATGATCGCGTTGGCGACCAGATACGAGGTGAGCGCCCACGTCGCTTCGTCGATTGATACCGACAGGTTGCCGGCGATGTGCGGCAGCGACACGTTCACGACAGTGGTGTCGAGCACCTCCATGAAGGTGGCGAACATCACGGAGACCGCGATGAGCCAGGGATTGATCTGCTTCGGCGTCATTTGAGGAGGTGAGGATTTGAGAATCTCAGGATCTAGTTTGACCTCAATTCCTCAGATCCTTAGATCCATCTATTTCAGGAACACCGTCGAAGTCACCGACATGCCCGGCCGCAGCAGATGCTCGGGGTCCTGGCCTGGGTCGAGCACGATCTTGACCGGCACGCGCTGCACGACCTTCACGAAGTTGCCGGTCGCGTTTTCCGGTGGCAGCAGGCTGAAGCGCGCGCCAGTCGCGCCGGCGATGCTGTCCACCTTGCCTGTGTAGGTGCGGCCGCCGTAGGCGTCAACGGCGATCTCCGTGCGCTGTCCGGGCCGCATGTCCTTGAGCTGCGTCTCCTTGAAATTCGCCGTCACCCACACCTCGTCGATCTGGACGATGGCGAGTAGCGGCTGGCCGCCCTGGACGACCTGGCCGACGTTGATCCCTTTCTTGGACACGACGCCGCGCACCGGCGCCTTGACGGTCGCATACCGCAGGTTCAACTCGGCCTGCGCCAGGTTCGCGCGTGCCTGCTGCGCATGCGCTTCTGCCTGCGCCGCCCTGGCCTTGATTCCGGCAATCTGCGAGGGACCCGTTTGCGCCGTCTGCATTTCGGCGTGCGCCTGATCTTCGCCGGCGCGCGCCTGCGCGAGCTTGCTCTCGGCGACGCGAATGCCGGCCTCGGCTTCCGTCACCTGCGAGCGCGCGGAATCAACGCCCGCTTTCTGCGCGGTGGCGGTGGTCGTCGTGGCGTCGAACATCTGTTGCGACACTTCGTCTTTCGCGAGCAGTCCGCGCAGCCGTTCGACGTCGCGCGCGGATTTCACCGCATTGGCTTCGGCCTCGCGCTGGCGCGCTTGTGCCGTGATGAGTCGCGCGTTCGCCGCTTCGATTTCCTTTTCCGACGCCGCGACGCCGCTCTGCGCCTGCGTGATCCCGCCGCGGGCCGTCGTCACGTTACTGGCGGCGGTCGTTGAGGTGATCGGGACGGAACTCTGCGCCGCGACGGCGCTGGCTTCCGCGTCGGCGAGTTCGGCGCGCGCCTTGTCCACCGCGACCTGATAGTCGGCTGGATCGAGCTGGACGAGGAGGGCGCCGGCTTCGACGAGCTGGTTGTCGTCGACGGCGACCCTGGTTACCGTGCCGCTGACGCGCGCGGCGATCTGCGTCACGTGCGCGTCCACCTGGGCATCGTCGGTATTTTCACGGGCGGAGCTCGACCACGCCCAGACGCCGGCGCCGAGGCCGAGCAGCAGGACAGCGCCGATGACCAAACGCACGCGAGGTTGCTGAAGAAAATTCACCGTGAGCCTCCGAGCAGTCGTAGGAAATCTTCCGATGTGCCGACGCCGCGCACGAGCGCGCCCTTGGCGAGTTCGTAGCCATAGGTCGCCGTGATCAATTGTTCGGTGGCGACGGCCACCGCGTCCTGTGCCTGCACGACCTCGACGTTGTTGGCGATGCCGGCCGCGAAGCGGTCGCGCGCCTGCGTGAGTTGCTGTCCGGCGAGGTCGCGCGTCTTGTTGGCGAGGGCCAGCTGTTTACTGGTGGCGTCGAGATCGAGAAACGCGCCGCGCACTTCGTAGTAGATCGCGCCCTTCAGATCTTCGGCTTCCGCCCGGCGGCTGCGGATGTCGGCGTCCGCCTCGAGGAGGCGGCCTTTCATCTTGCCGCCCTGGAAGATCGGCACATTGACGGCGCCGGTCACCGCGAACGTCGCGCGCGCGTCCGACGGCGACAATCCGATTTCGCCGTAGTCCGCATTCACGCGAACCGAGGGAAGGTTGTCGCCGACGATCGAGCGCCGCATCGCTTCCGCCGCGCTGATCCGTTCGAGCGCTGCCTGGTAGTCGGGCCGGTTCGTGTAGGCGAGGGCGACGGCGCCATCGATCGAGAGGTCGGCGACCGGCAGCTCCGGCGACGTCGGATCCAGAGTGAAACGCTGGCCGAGCGGCAGGCCGATGACGCGGGCAAGCTGCAGTTTGGTTTTCTCGAGGTCGTTGTCGGCAATCGTGGTGCGCTGCGTCTGCGTGCTCAACTGGACTTCGGCGCGCAGGACGTCGATGCCGGCGATGATGCCGCCCTGCTTCAGATCGAGCGCTTGCTGGTGCAGCGTCCGCGCGGTGTCCTGCTGCGCGCGCGCAGCGTCGGCGCGCGCGGATGCAGCCAGCACCTGTACGAACAGATTGCCGGCCACGTGGATGACGAAGTCCCGCGCGCTCTTGAACGTCAGGCGCGCCGCTTCCACGTTGTGCGCTTCCGCCCGCGCGCTGTTGAGCGCGCCGAGGTCGAGGATCGACTGCGACAGGAAGATGCGCGCGTCGAAGACGTTGAACGGTCCGACGAGCGTGGGGATGTTTGCGAACGGCGTGTCCGGGCCGCTGCTGAATCCGAACGCCGCGAGGTTGATCGTCTGTCGTGTTTCTGCGACCCGCGCGTTGACGCTCGGCAGCAGCCCGCCCAGCGCGCGCCATCGGGCGCCTTCGGCTTTGCCAAGGCTGTGTTCGGCGGTCAGGACGCCGAGGTTGTGCTCGAGCGCGCGCGTGATCACCGACACGACGTTCAGCGTCAGCGAGGAATCGGTGAGCGTTCCAGTCGGGATCCCGCCCTGAAAACTGCCGGGTGGGATTGCCAGTGGCGACGAGCGGGGCGGCTGACCCGGCGGCGGGGGTGTCGTGATCGGCTGAGCCGCCGCGGGTTGGCTGAGGAAGAAGCCGGCCCCGAAGGCGAGCAGCAAAAACGTTCTAACTGGTTGATGGTTCATATCGCAACGATTAGTGTACTATGCGAGGTCCGCGGAAAAAGAACCCTGTGCGCAGGTTGACCGTCTAACGCCCAGATGTCCAGCCGGCTCAGCGGATTCTGCGCGTTTGCAATGGTCTGTCTCGCGTCCGCTGCGCCCGCGGCCGGGCAGTCGGCGCTCTCGGGCGAGTCCATTCACATCACGCGCGCCTCCGGGCCCATCGCGGTCGATGGCGATCTCTCGGACCAGGGATGGCGCAATGCGGCGCGCATCGACAAGTGGTACGAGACGAACCCAGGCGATAACACAGAGCCCCAGGTTCACAATGTGGGGTATCTGACTTACGACGACAAGTTTTTTTACGCCGGCTTCGAGTTCGATGATCCGGACCTCAAGGCGATTCGCGCCCCGTTTGCCGATCGGGACAACATCGGCAACGGGTTCAACGACTACGGCGGCATCATCATCGACCCGCGCAACACCGGCCGCACCGCCACCTTCTTCGTCGTCACGCCGCGCAACATCCAGTACGACGCGGTCACCGACGATGCGTCGGGCGAGGATCCGTCGCCGGACTTCTTCTGGGAGTCCGCGACGAAGATCACGGCGCGCGGCTGGACGCTCGAGATGCGGATCCCGTTCTCGTCGCTGCGCTACCAGAACGTCGATCCGCAGACATGGGGCATTCTGCTCTACAGAAACTTTCCGCGCGATCGCCACTACCAGTTTTTTTCCGCGAAGCTGCCGCGCGGTGGCAACTGCTTCGTCTGTCGATCGAACACGCTCACCGGGATGTCGCAGCTGCCGGCCGGCGGTCACCTCGTGGCGGCGCCGTACGTCAGCGCGAGCGCCGATGCGCACCCCCGCGATGGCGAGACGGGCGCGCCGCTGGTCGGGGACGGCGTGAAGCCGCATGTCGGCCTCGACGTGAAATACACGCCGAACGCGGACAACGCGATCGATCTCACGGTGAAGCCCGACTTCTCGCAGGTGGAATCCGACACCGCCCAGATCTCGGCGAACGAGCGCTTTGCGCTGTTCTTTCCCGAGAAGCGGCCGTTCTTCCTCGAAGGGGTCGATCTGTTCCAGACACCGATCCAGGCCGTCTACACCCGGACCATCACCGCACCGATCTGGGGCGGCCGCGTCACCGGCAAGCAAGGCGGCGTCCGCTACACGGCGCTGGTCGCCGACGATGCCGGCGGCGGCAGCGCGATCATTCCGGGGCCGAACGGCTCGTCGCTCGCGTCGGTCGACGAAGGTTCGATCGTCGTCGTCGGGCGGGCGAAGCGCGACGTCGGCCTGTCGTTCGTCGGGGTGATCGCGACCGATCGCGAGGCCAAGTCAGGCAACAGCCACAACCGCGTCGGCGGACCGGACTTTCAGTGGCGGCCGTCGGGGACCGATGTCGTGACCGGGCAGATGCTGTACAGCGACACGCGGACGCCGAACCGCCCGGATCTCGCCATCGAGTGGACTGGGCAGTCTTTCGTCTCTCACGGCGCCCATGTCTCGTGGAACCACAACACGACCCGCTTCGACGCGTTCGCGCAGTACCGCGACTTCGGCGACGGCTTCCGCGCCGACACCGGGTTCGTGCCGCAGGTCGGCTCTCGCGAAGTGATCGGGAGCACCGGATGGACGTTTCGGCCGACCAACTTCCTGACGCGTCTTCGAACATCCCTCATCGCTGAGCGCCAGACGGATCGCGCTGGCGCGTTGATCAGCAGTGATGTGCAGCCTGGCGTCGGGATGGACACGCGCTGGAACGGCTTCATGCAGTTCCGCTACATGGACGACCAAGGGCGGAGCGGGGATCGGACGTTTCCGACCAGGCGGTTCGGCTACATCGTGCAGTTCAGCCCGTCGAGGAGGGTCACCCAGCTGTCGTTGAACGGCACCACCGGGCAGGAGATCGACTACGCGAACTCGCGCGCCGGTACCGGTTCGACCATCAACCTGCAGGCGACGCTCAATCCGACGAACCATTTGAACGTCGTCCTGGTGCAGAACCAGCGATGGGTGAACGTGGACGATCGGTCCAGCGTCAGCCGCCGGCTGTTCATCGCGCGGGTTTCACGGGTGCGCGGCACCTACACGTTTTCGTCACGCCTGTTCGCGCGCGGCATCGTGGAATACGTGTCGACCGATCGCGATCCGAGCCTCTACACCTTCGACACGTCCGCGAAGTCCGGGTCTCTCAGTGGACAGTTTCTGCTCGCCTACAAACTGAACTGGCAGTCGGTGATGTTTGCCGGCTACGGCGACGACCGGGAACTGACCGATCGCGACCAGCTCGTGAAGTCCGGCCGCCAGGTGTTCGTGAAGGTGTCCTACGCGCTCCAGCGGTGAAAAAGGACTTTTAGTCGTGCGATCTCACTCGTATCGCAGGGCCTCGGTCGGGTCGATGCGCCCCGCCCGGCGGGCGGGTAGGTAGGAGGCGGCCAGCGCAGCGGCGACGAGCAGGACCGAGGCCACGGCGAATGTGACGGGGTCGGTGGGTTCGACGCCGAAGAGCAGGCCACGCAGCAGGCGAGAGGAGGCGAACGCGATTGGCAGGCCCATCGCGAGACCGAGCAGTGCGATTCCGATTGTTTCTCGAAGCACCATCCTGATGATCGCCGACGGTTCAGCACCGAGCGCGATGCGCACGCCAATCTCTCGCGTCCGCTGACGCACGGAACACCAGAACGCGCCGTAGACACCGATCAACGCGAGCGCGGTGGCGATTGCGGCAAGCGCCCACATCAGGAATGTCGCGAAGCGGACGCGCCCGTTCACGTCAGCGATGAGTTCGTCCGCCGTTTCGACTGCGGTCACCGGAACGCCGGGGTTGATCGCGCGCACAATGTCGCGCAACTGGCGCTCGAGACCCCTTGGATCCCGGCTGGCCCGGACGGTCAAACTCTGGTACGACCACGTCTCCTTCACCTGCGCCCGCGCGTGGTACACCGCGAGGCTGCTGGGCGGTTGTTCGATCCCACCGTTCATCACATTGCCGACGACGCCGACGGCGGTGTACCACGGCTGATCCGCGCCCGTTCGGAAACGGCGACCGATGGCGTCGGTGCCCTGCCACAGCCGCTCGGCCAGAGTGCGCGAGATGACGGCGACCGGCAATGCGCCGGCGCTGTCGCTCGTCGCGAACGGGCGGCCCTTCAGCAGCGGAATGCCGAGCGTCGCAAAGAATCCCTCGTCCACGTCGTCTTCGGCCACGACGATGTTTGCGCCGGTCACGACGCCCCGATCTGCGGTTTCAATGGCGGCCGCGTGCGAACTGAGAAAAGGCGGGATGGCGCCTCCAGAGACGGTCGCCGCAAGCACGCCGGGCACATTCGCGGCACGTCGGCGCCACTCGTCGAGGAATTGAGTCCGGGCACGCTCCGTCGGCAGGATGGTCGACGGCAGGTCGACGGACATCGTGAGCAGGTTCGCGGGCGAGAACCCAACGTCGACGCGATTCATTCGCACGAAACCGTTGGCCAGCAGACCGGCGGCAACAAGCAGTACGGTCGTGACGGCGAGTTGGATCACCACCAATGTCGATCGCAGGCGCGCGTGCGAGGTTGTCGAGATAGCGGTGCCCTTGAGGGACGACTGCATGCTGGCGCGCCGCACGCGCGCGATCGGCGCGAGCGCGGTGCCGACACCGACAAACGTCGCCGTAACCGACGCGAAGATCATCGCCCGCCATTCGATGGCGATCGGCCGCAACGACTGAAACCTCAGCATCCACGGCAGTCCGGCCAGCACGAGTTGCAGTGCCGCAAGCGACAGTGCCACGCCGATCACCGTGGCACTCGTCGTGAGGATCAGCGTCTCGGTCGCGATCTGGCGCGCGAGACGCGCGAAGCTACCGCCGAGCGAGGCCCGGACAGCCATCTCCGCGTCGCGGCGAATCGCCTCGGCCAGCAGGACATTCGCGGCGTTCACGATCGCGATCAACAGCAGAAGTGCGACCGCGCCCACCAGCACGATGATCGCCGTCGTCGTCGTCGGGTTGCTGGCCATGAACGGCCTCACGCGTACTTCGGGAAGCGCCTTCCCTGCGGGGTCCAGCATGCCGTGCGTCGTAGACTCGGCAGTGGCTTGTGCCTGCACGAAGGACACGCCAGGGCGCATCCGCCCGATCGCGTTGACCCTGGCTGGCCGCGAGTCCGTGACGAGCGGTACCCACAAGCGCACGCTATCGACTGGGAATCCGAATCCTGGAGGCATCACGCCGACGACCGTGTGTGGTTGGCCATTGATCGTGATCGCGCGGCCGACGATGTCGCGCGCGGAAGCGAAGCGGGAGCGCCACAAGGCGTCACTGAGCAGCACGACGTGATCGCCGCCTGGTTGAAAGTCGCCGGGCATGAAGTCGCGGCCCGCCTGCGGATACACGCCAAGGGCGGCGAAGAGTCCGAGCGATGCGGATCCTCCGGTGACAGCCTGCGCGTCGCCGTCGCCGGTGAGCAGATTGGCGCCCAGACCGTATGCGTGGACCGTTTCAAAGATCTGTGTCTTCGCCTCCCAGGCGTTCAGCGACGCGAGAGGAATCGAACGGCTGGCGGTTTTCTGCGCAGGGTTGTAGCCCCAGAGTCCGACGAGACGCTCGGGGTCACGGAAGGGAAGCGGATGCCAGAGGATCGCATCGGCGACGCTGAAGACGACCGTGCTTGCCGCGATCCCGATCGCCAGCGTCGACACGATCAATGCCGTCACGCCGGGTCGGCGGGCGAAGAGACGCAAGGCGAACCGCACATCCTGCAGCATGCGGTCGCAGTCTAAGGCCGCAATTGCGTTTGACACGATATTGCACAGTATGTATAAAGTGCTTCATGACGACCGAGGACTACAGGCGGGCGTTGGCGACCGCGATCCGCGAGTACGAGACGCTCGGCCAGCAACGGCAGGACGTGGACAGGCGGCTCGCCGAAGTCATGCAGACCATCGGCACGCTCTCGCGGCTGTGCGGTCTCGTGCCGACCGTGCCGCTCGGACTGACCGATGCCTGCCGCCTCGTGGTCCGCGGCGCCGGCGTGCCGGTGACGCCGACCGACGTGCGGCAGCGGCTGCTGTCGATCGGCTTCGACCTCTCGAAGTACTCGAACGATCTGGCCGCGATTCACACGATCCTGAAGCGGCTCAACGAGTCTGGTGAGCTTCGATTCATCCCCCAGGGTTTTGCGCCAGTCGGTGGAAGGGACTCTGCCAAACACGCCTACATCTGGAACCACGGCCGACACGTTGTTGCGCTCGGCTCCGACATCAAGGCCTTCATGCGCGATGCTGACCTCGAGCGCGAGGCGATGCGGGCGCACGACGATCCACCGCCGTACCGGCCGAACACGAAGGCTGCGTCGAAGCGTAAGAGAGCGAGGGACTGATGGAGATCGATCTGCGTCGCCGATTTTTCGCCGAAGAACTGGAGGCGGTTGCGAAATTGCGCACGCCGGAACTGGTCGGCGCGTTTGCGCGCGTAGCCCGCGAACAGTTCCTGCCGCCTGGTCCGTGGACCGTGCTTTCGGAGGGCGGCGAGGGGTTCATGATGGGCGCCGGCGTCCGCACGCGGGTGACGCCCGACGCCGACCCGGCTCGCGTGCATCACAACATCGCGGTCGCGATCGATCCGGAGCGGCAGCTGTTCAACGGCCAGCCGTCAACGCTCGGCAGCTGGATCGACGCGCTGGATCTCACGCCCGGCGGCCGCGTGCTGCACGTGGGGAGCGGTCTCGGGTACTACACGGCAGTGATCGCCGAATGCGTCGGTCCGACGGGTCGCCTCGTCTCGTACGAAGTAGACGAAGCGCTGGCGGCAGGCGCACAGCGCAATCTCGCCTCGCGGCCGTGGGTGGATATGCGGCACGGCGACGCGTCAGGCCCGCTCGATGGTCCGTTCGACGCGATTCTCGTGAACGCCGGTGTTACGCACCCGCTCGACAACTGGCTGGATGCGCTCGCGCATCGCGGACGGATGATGCTCCCGCTGACGGCGGCGATGGGCCCGACGCTCGGGAAAGGCCTCGTGCTCCTGGTGACCCGCGCCGATGCCGGCACCTTCGACGTCCGCGTGATCACGGTCGCGGCGGTCTACTCCGCGTTGGGCATCCGCGATCCCGAGATGAACGATCGCATCGGCAAGGCGATGATGGCCGGTCCCGCGCGCTGGATGAACGTCAGACGAATGCGGCGCGACGCTCACGAATTGTCGGACTCGTGCTGGCTGCACGGACCGTCCGTATGTTTCTCGACGGCGTCTGCCAGCTGAGATCGAGTGGCACAATAGGAAGTCCATGGCGCACCTGTTCGATCCCCTGACCATTCGCTCCCGTACGCTCAACAACCGCATCGTCGTCTCGCCGATGTGCGAGTACTCGAGCGTGGATGGATTTTCCAACGACTGGCACCTGGTGCATCTGGGTAGCCGCGCGGTTGGCGGTGCGGCGCTGGTGCTGACCGAGGCGACGGCGGTCACCGCCGACGGCCGCATCAGTCCACAGGATCTCGGCATCTGGGACGATGGCCACGTCGGGGGGCTGGCGCATTGCGTGCGCTTCATCCATTCGCAAAAGACGCTGGCGGGCATTCAGCTGGCGCACGCAGGGCGGAAGGCCAGTACGGCGCGGCCGTGGGACGGCGGCGGCACGATCACGCGCGAGCACGGCGGGTGGGAACCCGTCGGGCCGACCAGCGTGCCGTTTTCCGACACCTACCCGACGCCGCGGGCGCTGACGTCCACCGAGATCATGGCGATCGTCGCCGCGTTCGCGCGCGGCGCGCGACGGGCGCTCGATGCCGGATTCGATGTCATTGAGTTACATGCGGCCCATGGCTACCTGATCCACGAATTTCTGTCACCGCTCATCAACACGCGCACCGATGACTACGGCGGCAGTTTCGACAACCGCATCCGTTTCTGTCTCGAGGTGGTCGACGCGGTGCGCGGCGTGTGGCCCGATCGCCTGCCGCTGTTCGTCCGCATCTCGGCGACCGACTGGAAAGAGGGAGGCTGGGATCTGGATCAGGCGGTCCAGCTCTCGCGGCGGCTGCGTGAACACGGAGTCGACCTGGTGGACTGCTCGTCGGGTGGGGCGGTGCACGATCAGCAGATCACCATCGGCCCTGGTTATCAGGTGCCGTTCGCGGAACGCATCCGTCGAGATGCCGGCGTCGCGACCGGCGCCGTCGGGATGATCACGAAGGCCGAGCAGGCCGAGGCGATCGTCAGCGGCGGTCAGGCCGACCTCGTCCTCCTGGCGCGGGAACTGCTGCGCGATCCGTATTGGCCGCTGCACGCCGCGGACACGCTCGGCCAGACAGTCGCGTGGCCGTCACAGTATCTGCGTGCAGCGCACCGGGATACACCCTCGAGGTAGCCACGAAGACACGAAGAAGTGGCCAACAACGATCTCGGTATGATTCGCTGATGCGGGCGCTCCTCGTTGAAGACGACGCGACGATTGCGGACTTTGTCGTCCGGGGTCTGCGCGAGGCGGGGTTCGTGGTGGATCACGTCCCGGACGGCGACGCCGGCCTGACCACCGCCACGCAGCAGGCCTACGACGTCGCCATCGTCGATCTGATGCTGCCCAAGCGTGACGGCCTGTCGCTGATCGAAACGCTGAGGACCCGCGGTGTGACGACGCCGGTCCTGATCCTGAGCGCCCGCCGATCGGTCGACGACCGCGTCCGTGGGTTGCAGGCCGGCGGCGACGACTACCTGACCAAGCCGTTCGCCTTCGCCGAACTGCTGGCGCGAGTGCAGGCGCTGGTCCGCCGGGCGACGCGATCCCCGGAACCGACGACACTCACCGTGGCCGATGTGGTGATGGACCTGCTGTCGCGCCGTGTCACGCGCGGCGGCAAGACGCTCGATCTGCGTCCGCGCGAGTTCACGCTGCTCGAGTTCCTGATGCGCCATGCCGGACACGTCGTCTCGAAGACGATGATTCTGTCGCACGTCTGGGAATACAACTTCGATCCGCAGACCAACGTCGTCGACGTGCTGGTGAGCCGCCTGCGCGAAAAGATCGACCGGCCATTCGAGGCCAAGCTGCTGCAGACCGTGCGAGGCGTGGGTTATGTCCTCCGAGCATGAGCCGCCGGTCCCGGCATTCGCGCGCACGTTCGGCCTGCGCATCGCGCTGTGGTATGCGACGTTGTTCGTCTCGGGCGCGATTGCGATCGTCTTGGTCACCTACTACCTGACCGCGGCGTCTCTCGCACAGCGCGATCGGCAGATCATCAACGGCAAGCTTGGCGACTACGCAGCCGCCTACGTGCGCGGCGGCGTTCGTGTGCTGGCGGCCACCGTGCGCGCCGAGCAGCAGGTGGCGCCCGAGCGTCTGTTCGTGCGGGTGGTCGATCGCGGCGTCGAGGCAGTCGTCCTGAGCAATCCCGACGGCTGGGATCCGTCAAAGCTCGAGACCGTGTCGGCCACGCTGGACGACGGCACGCTGGTGCAGGTGGGGAAGAGCACTGAAGCGCGCGACGATCTGCTCGCGCGCTTTCGCGCCACGCTGGGAATGGTCACGCTGGTCATCGTCGCCGTGGCGCTGACCGGCGGCTGGCTGGCCACGCGCTCGGCGTTGTTTCCAATCCGGCGGCTGACACTCGCGGTCCGGCGGATCATCCGCACCGGGCGTACCGACGCGCGCGTCCCCCTCGACGGCACAGGCGACGCCATCGATGAACTGACCACGCTGTTCAACGCGATGCTGGACAAGATCGAGGGGCTGGTCACGGCGATGCGGGGTGCGCTCGACAACGTGTCGCACGATTTGCGGACGCCGCTGACGCGCCTGCGCGGCGCGGCGGAGATGGCGCTCGCGTCGCCGCCCAAGGGCGACAGTGTGCAGCAGGCCGAGCACTACCGCGACGTGCTCGCGGATTGCGTGGAGGAGTCCGACCGCGTCCTCGTGATGCTCAACACGCTGATGGACATCTCCGAGGCCGAGAGCGGAACGATGCAGTTGCGGCGCGAGGCCGTGCCGCTGGCTGAGATCGTCGCGCGGGCGATTGATCTGTATCGCGACGTCGCGGATGCGAAGGGCGTGACGCTGTCGTCGAGCACTCCAGCCGGCGTGGTGGTGACCGCCGATCGGACGCGCCTGGAACAGGTTGCCGCGAATCTGATCGACAACGCCGTGAAGTACACGCCGTCGGGCGGGCGCGTTGACGTCGATGTGCTCCAGGACGCGGATGCCGCCGTAATGCGCGTCGGCGACACGGGGCCCGGGATCCCCGCCGACGAGCTGCCGCTTATTTTCGATCGCCTCTTCCGCGGGGATACCAGTCGCACCGAACGCGGCCTCGGTCTCGGCCTCAGCCTCGTCAAAGCCGTCGTCGAAGCGCACGGCGGCACAGTGGAGGTGAGCAGCGAACTGGGGCGCGGATCGGTGTTCACGGTGTCCTTACCGCTCGGCTAAAGCCTTCGCGCTACGTCGCCCTCAGCCCTGCACCTTTCATCGTTGTAATGTCCCTGCAACGGCCCTGCAAGGGTGTCCTTCGTCTTACTCCATATGAAGCACACACTCCTTGCGGTAATCGCGGCCGGCGCGCTGACGACCGGCGCGGCGTGGCACGGCCTTGCGGCGGAAAACCAGAAAGCGTCGACGGTATCGACCCCGATTGCGCACGCCATCGCCGGCGGACGCGATTCCTACGCGGACGTCGTGAGCGTGGCGGCGCCTGCGGTGGTCACGATTCGGACCGAGGGCAAGGCCCGGATGGTGCCGACAATGTCCGACGGCCAGGATCCGGAAGACCTGTTACGCCGCTTTTTCGGCGAACGCGGCGGCGGGGGACCCCGCGGTCAGCGGATCCCGCGCACACAGAGCGCTCCGCGGCAGCGCGCGCTCGGCTCGGGCGTCATCGTGACGACCGACGGCTACATCCTCACCAACAACCACGTCGTTGACGGCGCGGACGACATCAAGGTTGAGCTGACCGACGATCGGACGCTGACGGCCAAGCTTGTCGGCACCGACACGGCGAGCGACCTCGCGCTGCTGAAGGTCACCGCCTCCGACCTGCACCCGATCGCGATCGGTAACTCCGAAAACGTAAAGGTCGGCGACGTCGTGCTCGCCGTCGGCAACCCGCTCGGCGTCGGTCAGACGGTGACGATGGGGATCATCAGCGCGAAGGGGCGGTCCACCACCGTCGGCGACGGCGGCTACGAGGATTTCCTGCAGACCGATGCGCCGATCAATCACGGCAACTCCGGCGGCGCGCTCGTGAACACGAAGGGCGAGCTGGTCGGCATCAACTCGCAGATCCTGTCGAGCAACGACGGCAACATCGGCATCGGCTTCGCGATTCCCGCGAACATGGCGAAGAACGTCATGGAGCAGCTGCGGACCAAGGGCAAGGTCACGCGAGCGCATCTCGGGGTCACCGTGCAGGGCATCACGCCGGAGATGGCGGAGAACCTCGGGCTCAGGCAGTCCACGGGTGCGATCGTCAGCAACGTGTCATCCGGCAGCGCGGCCGACAAGGCCGGTGTCAAGCGCGGAGACGTGATCCAG
>JANYHS010000303.1 GCA_025358945.1 Acidobacteriota bacterium | reverse complement strand
TCGGCGTCACGGTCGGTGAGCGGCGCAATGCGGAACCGGACGTCGCCCAGCAACTCGACGTTCACGCCTCCGAGACCGAAACCGATGAGCGGTCCGAAGAGCCGGTCCGCCGCCACGCCGATCATGGTTTCGACGCCGCCGTTCAGCATCGGCTGAATCAGGACGCCGTCCACGGCGTCGAGGACGCCGGCGTCTTCCGCTCTCGCGAGAATCGCGCTGAACGCCCGGCGGACGGCCGTTTCGTTCTGCAGATTCAGGCGGACGCCGCCGATGTCCGACTTGTGCTGCACTTTGTGCGACAGCAGTTTCGCGACGACAGGGAAGCCCAGCACCGCGCCGAGCGCCGCCGCCTGATCCGCCGTGTGCGCGACGGCGCTGGCGACCATCGGCAACCCGAACGCGTTCAACACGCGCCGCATCTCCTCGTCGGTCAGCCAATCCCCGCCACGCGCCTCGATCGCGCCGCGGCAGATCGCCCGCGCGTCCTCGGCGTACACATCGTCGAATCCCCAGAGCAGACCGGGCGGCTGGGTGCGCCATTCCGCGTAGGCGGCGACCTTCGCGAGCGCGCGCGCGGCGTTCTCTGGAAACGCGTAGGCCGGAATGCGCTCACTGCCGGCGTCGAGCGGTTGCGGCCGTCCCGGATCCGCCATCACGCAGGCGAGGATCGGCTTTTGTGATGCGCCGGCCTTGCGAGCGCTGATGATGCCTTCGCGAATTGCGTCAACCGTGGCGCCGGCAGACGTCGGGTCGACGGGCGCAAAGATGACGATCAGCGCATCGGTGTCCTTGTCGCTCAGCGCCACTTCAATCGCTTGCCGGTACTCGGCGGGACCGGCGGACGCGACCATGTCCACGGGATTGCCGGTGCTGGCGGCCGGCGGCAGAAAGACCGCGAGCCGCGCCCGGGTCTCGTCGGAGAACGGTGCGACGATGAGGCCGGACGATTCGCACGCATCGACGGCAAGAATGCCGGGACCGCCGGCGTTGGTGACGATCGCGACGCGGCGCCCGGCGGGCAGCGGCTGCGCGTCGAGGCAGGTGGCGATGTCGAACATCTCGTCGATGGTGTCCGCGCGGATCACGCCCGCCTGATGAAAGAGCGCCTCGACGGCGGTGTCGTTCGCGGCCAGCGCCGCCGTGTGACTGCCGGCCGCGCGCGATCCGCCGCGCGTGCGTCCGGCTTTCACCGCGACAATCGGTTTGGTGCGGCCGATGCGGCGCGCCAGCCGCGCGAAGCGGCGTGGGTTCCCGAACGACTCGAGGTACAGCAGGATGACGCGCGTCCCCTCGTCCTCTTCCCAGTATTCGAGGAGATCGTTACCCGACACGTCGGCCTTGTTGCCGACGCTGACAAAGGTCGAGAGACCGACGCCGCGGTTGGCGGCGAGCGCGAGAATCGCCAGTCCGAGCGCGCCGCTCTGGGACGACAGCGCGACGCGGCCGGGCGCCGGGAAAATCGGCGAGAACGATGCGTTCAATCGCATGGCGGGGCTGGCGTTGAGCAGACCCATGCAGTTGGGACCGACCATCCGCATGCCGTAGCCGCGCACGCGCTCGACCAGCTGCTGCTGTAGCCCGCGGCCCTCGGCGCCGGCTTCGGCGTACCCCGCGGTGATGATGACCAGCGATTTCACTCCAGCGGCGGCGCAATCGTCGACGACGGCGAGGACGTGGTCGCGTGGCACGGCGACGACACCGAGATCGACGCCGGGCGGCACGTCGCGCACCGAACGGTAGGCGCGCAGGCCGGCCACCTCGTCCGCGGCCGTATTGACGGGATACACCGGTCCGTTGAACCCGGCGCCGACCAGCGCGTCGAGAATCCGCCGGCCGATGCTCGCGGGATCACGTGACGCGCCGATGACGGCGACGGCGTGGGGCTCGAGCAGCGGACGCAGCGACGCCGCGGTCGCCCGCCGCCGGCGCGTTTCGGCCGACACGACGCCTTCGGCGGACGCCGTCAGCGTGAGGCCCACTTCGATGCAGCCGGGCGCCGATTTCGAGCGGACCTCGAAACCGGAGTCGCGAAACACTTCGAGCATCGCGTTGTTGTCGGTGAGGGTGGTGGCCGCGAAGCGATGGAAGCCGTGGTCCGCGGCGATCGCGGCCAGACGTTCGAGTAACTCCGTGCCGAGACCCTTGCCCTGGAAGCGATCGTCGACGGCGAATGCCGCCTCGGCCACCGTCGGCGTATTCGCGATGTATGAACCGACGGCGATCAGCCGTGTGTCGTCGCCCACCTGACGCACGGCAACCAGCGTGACGCTGCGGTGTTCGTCCGCCGAGTCGCACAAGGTGTCGATGAGCGCGTCGGCCGGTTCGCCTGCCGTGAAGAACCGCCGCCGGCGCGATTCCGGCGACAGCTCGTGAAAGAACCGGCGCATCGCGTCGCGATCGGCGGGCGTCGAGCGGCGCACGCTCGCGACCGTGCCGTCGCGCAGGACGAGCCGCGGCGCCGCCGGATCGTCGACGGCGGGTGGCGCCGGCGCCAGCGGATGCATCTCAGGCCCTGGCGATCGCCACGAGGGCGTCGGGGACGACGAATTCATGTTCCGGATGGCGGACAGTGAGCACCGGACACGGCGCGGTCCGGACGACGCGCTCGGCGACACTGCCCACCAGCAAGTGTGCCATGGCGCCGCGTCCGTGTGTGCCGGTCACGATGAGATCGATGTGCGCCTCTCCGGCGTAGTCCACGATGGCCTTTGCCGGTGCGTCCGACGTCAGCAGCACGCGGCGGACCGGCAGCGGCCGCGGGTCGTTGTCCACCAGCAGGTTGTCGAGTTGTTTGCGCGCCGAGTCCTCGATCTCCTGCTGCATCTCGGGCACGGACGCGACGTAGCCTTCCGCGCCGTAGACCGCGCTCGACAGGTTGCCGACGACGTGCAGGACGTGCAGGGTCGAAGAGAAGCTGCGCGCGAGCGCGCGGCCGTAGATCAGCGCGGCGTCCGACGGCTCGCTGAAGTCGGTCGCAACGAGGATGTTCTTGAGTGTGATCATGACAGGCTCCTTTTCGCAGAGACCTTAAGCAAGTACGGGTCCACCGGCTCGGGCGCGATGGGCACGCGATGCCAGGATTGGAGGATGCGGACGTAGTTGCCGCGTTCGAACGAGGCCGGGTCTGGGCAGCGTTCCAGGCTCATGCTGCCGCGCATCTGGTCGAGCGACTCGTATTCGTGCTCGTCGGCCCAGGCCTGGAATCCAGCGATGAGCTGGCGCAGGTACGACGGCCCTCGCGTCAGCAGGGCGGACACCAGTTGCACACCGTGCGCGCCGGCCATAATCGCTTTCACGGCATCAACCGGCTCGTGCACGCCGCCACTGACCGCGAGCGATGCGTGCAGCCGACCTGAAAGGATCGCCAGCCAGCGCAACCGCAGCAGCAACTCGGACGAGTCCGAGAGGTGGAGATGCGGCACGGTCTCGAGCGTCAGCGGATCGATGTCGGGTTGATAGAATCGGTTGAACAGGACCAACCCGTTGGCGCCGATGTGATCGAGCTGCGCCGCCAAGTGGGGCAGCGACGAGTAGAACGGCGACAGTTTCACGGCGACCGGAATGGTCAGCGACTCCTTCAGCACGGCGACGATGTCGACCACGCGCCGCTCGACCGAGTTGGCGTCTTCGAAGGGGTCTGTCGCGACGTGATAAAAGTTCAGCTCCAGCGCGTCAGCGCCCGCGCGCTCGATCAGCCGCGCGTACGCCAGCCAGCCCTCGGCCGTGGTTCCATTGAGCGATCCGATCACCGGCACGCCGACGCGCCGCTTGATGAGGCTCAACTGCTCGAGATAGCGATCGGGCCCCAGTCCATAATCGGTCTCGGCGGGGAAGTACGAAGACGCCTCAGCGGAGGCGGGCGATGTGCCCAGCAGGTATTCACGGCCAAAGCGTTCCCGGACGATTTGCTCCTCGAACAGCGAGTGCATGACGATCGCCGATGCGCCGGCGTCCTCGAGCTGCAGGACGGTGTCGATGCGGTCCACCAGCGGCGAGGCGCCCGGCATGAACGGGTGCGCCAGCGTCAGCCCGAGATAGCGTGTCGTCAGCTTCATGCCTGTCCCCCCGGCCGCGCGGCCAGCTCCTGATAGAGCGCGAGTCGCCGTTGAATCTGCAGCTGGGCCCGCGACACCAGATCGCGATAGCGATCGGGGTCCTGCTGCGCGGTCAGCTGGAATCGCGTTTCGGTGGCCATCAACTTCGAGACGTCGATCTTCGGCGCCGGTGAATCCAGCACGAGCGGCGCCTCGCCACGGTCGGCGCGACGCGGGTCGTAGTGGTAGAGGGGCCAGTAGCCGGAGTCGGCGGCCAGACGCTGGTGCTCGAGGCCGAACGCCATGTCGTAGCCGTGCGCGATGCAGTGGCTGTAAGCGATGATGAGCGACGGTCCCGGATACGCTTCGGCGTCGATGAACGCCTTCAACGTCTGCGCGTCCTTGGCGCCCAACGCCACCTGCGCGACGAAGACGTGGCCGTACGCCATCGCCATCAGCCCGAGATCCTTCTTGCCGCCCGACTTGCCGGCGACCGCGAACTTCGCGGCGGCGCCGGTCGGCGTCGATTTCGACTGCTGCCCGCCGGTGTTGGAGTAGACCTCTGTGTCCAGGACCAGCACGTTCACATTCGCGCCGCTGGCGAGCACGTGATCCAGTCCGCCGTACCCGATGTCGTAGGCCCATCCGTCACCGCCGACGATCCAGACGGTTTTGGTGACCAGGTAGTCCGCGACGGCCGCGAGAGCGGTCACCGCAGGGCTGAAGTCTCGCGCCACCGCGGCCGATGACAGCGCGCGTTTCAGCTCCTCGATGTGCGTGCGTTGGACCCGAATGCCGGATTCGGTTCGCTGATCGGCGGACAGGATCGCGTCGGCGAGACCTGACGGCAGCTGCGGCGCCAATTGATTCAGCAGCGCGCGGGCGCGGCCCTGGTGCTGATCGATCGCGAGCCGCAGGCCGTACCCGAACTCCGCGTTGTCCTCGAAGAGCGAGTTCGCCCAGGCCGGTCCGCGACCGTCGGCGTTCACGGTGTACGGCGTGGTCGGGAGGTTGCCGCCGTAGATTGACGAGCAGCCGGTGGCGTTGGCGACGACCAGGCGATCGCCGAAGAGCTGCGTCATCAGCTTGATGTAGGGCGTTTCGCCGCACCCGGCGCAGGCGCCGGAGTACTCGAACAGCGGCTGCAGGAACTGCGTGCTCTTCACGTCGGCGCGCACCGCCGCGCGGTCTGCGTCAGGAAGTCCGAGGAAGAACGCGTAGTTCTCCCGTTCGACGTCGCGAAGCGGCGCCTGCGCAGCCATGTCGATCGCTTTGTGCCGCGGATTGCCTTTGTCCTTGGCCGGGCACACCATCACGCACAGTGAACAGCCGGTGCAGTCTTCGGGCGCGACCTGCACGGTGTAGTGGCCGGCGAAATCCGGCCCCTTGTACGTGGTGCCCTTGAACATCGCGGGGGCGTCGGCGATATGCGCCGGGAGGTAGACCTTCACGCGAATCGCGGCGTGCGGGCACACCAGCGAGCACTTGTTGCACTGGATGCACAACTGCGGATCCCAGACCGGAATCTCGGTCCCGACGTTCCGCTTCTCCCACTGCGACGTGCCGGTCTGCCAGGTGCCGTCCACAGGGAACGCGCTGACGGGCAGCCGGTCGCCCTGGTTCGCCAGCATTACCGCCGTCACGCGCTTGACGAAGTCCGGTGCGTGGTCGGGAATCAAACGCGGGATCCGATACGTCGCGGTCGGCGATGCCGGCACCGCGACCTCGTGGAGGTGCGCGAGCGTGGCGTCCACCGCGTCGAAATTGCGCTGCACCACCGCCTGGCCGCGTTTGGAGTAGGTCTTCTCAATCGAGTGCTTGATTGCGGCGATCGCCTGGTCGCGCGGCAGCACGCCGGAGATCGCGAAGAAGCAGGTCTGCATGATGGTGTTGATCCGGTTGCCCATGTCTGCAGCCTGCGCCACCCCATACGCATCGATCACGAAGAACCGCAGGCGTTTGCCGGTGATCTGTTCCTGGATCTCGAAAGGGAGTTCGTGCCAGACGGTGTCGGCGCCATACGGCGCGTTCAGCAGGAAGACGCCGCCAGGCTGCGCGTATGCGAGCACGTCGTACCGCTCGAGAAAGTTGTACTGATGGCAGCCGACGAAGGACGCCTGCGCGATCAGATAGGGCGCGTGAATCGGCCGCGGGCCAAACCGCAGGTGCGAAATCGTGATCGCGCCGGACTTCTTCGAGTCGTACACGAAGTAGCCCTGCGCAAACTGATCACCATCATCGGCGATGATTTTGATCGAGTTCTTGTTCGCGCCGACCGTGCCGTCGGCGCCGAGGCCGAAGAAGACGGCGCGCACCGTGTCGGCCGGCTCCACCTGGAACGCCTCATCCACCGCCAGTGACAGATTCGTCACATCGTCCACGATGCCGACAGTGAAATGGCGCTTCGGCGCGTCCGCGGCGAGTTCGTCGAAGACCGCCTTCACCATCGCCGGCGTGAATTCCTTGGAGCCGAGACCGTAGCGTCCCCCGATGACCCGGATGTCGCGAGGGGCGCCGCCTTCATGCAGCGCCGTCACGACATCCTGGTAGAGGGGCTCCCCGATCGCGCCGGGTTCCTTGGTGCGATCGAGGACCGCGATTGCACGGACGGTTGGCGGCAGTGCGGCGATGAAGTGGTCGACGCTGAACGGCCGATAGAGCTTGACCGTCAGTACGCCAACCTTCGCCGAGCCGCCGAGCGCGTCCACCGTGGCAGCGACGGTCTCGGTGCCCGACCCCATGATCACAATCACGGAGACTGCGTCGGGCGAGCCTTGATACTCGAAGAGCGAGTGCGCGCGGCCGGTCAATGCGGCGAATCGATCCATCGCGCCCTGCACGATCGCCGGCGTCGCGAGGTAGAAGGAGTTGACCGCTTCGCGATTCTGAAAGAAGACGTCGGGGTTCTGCGCCGATCCCCGCAGCACCGGTCGGTCTGGGGAGAGCCCGCGTGCGCGTGTTGCCGCGACAAGGCGTTCGTCGATCAACGCGCGGATCGGCTCGTCGTCCAGCGTTTCAATCTTCTGAAGTTCGTGCGAGGTGCGGAAGCCGTCGAAGAAATGGAGGAACGGTACGCGCGCCTCCAGCGTTGCGGCGTGCGCGATCAGCGCGAGATCCTGGGCCTCCTGCACGGACGAGGACGACAGCAAGGCGAAACCGGTGCTGCGCACGGCCATGACGTCGCTGTGGTCGCCGAAGATCGACAGCGCGTGCGTGGCGACGGCGCGCGCGGACACGTGGAAAACGGCCGGCGTCAGTTCCCCGGCGATCTTGAACATGTTGGGGATCATCAGCAGCAGACCCTGACTCGCCGTGAACGTCGTCGCGAGCCCGCCGCCCTGAAGCGCGCCATGCACGGTGCCGGCGGCGCCCGCTTCGCTCTGCAGTTCGACGACCGACGGGATTGCCCCCCAGAGATTCGGGCGTTGTGCGGCCGACCACGCGTCCGCCGCCTCGGCCATGCTGGACGAGGGCGTGATCGGATAGATCGCGATCACGTCGCTCAACCGGTAGGCCACGCTCGCACACGCGTCGTTCCCGTCAACCGTGATCCAACGGCCCGCCATGTCGATCCCCTCCGAGGAACAGACGCTGCAACCTGCGTGCTGATTGAAAGCCGGCCTGAAAACGTCTGATTCCCCGCGTGCTGCCGAAAACCCGGCACTGCCGGCTGTGGATGCAGGAGTCAGGCCTGTAAACGCGCGGCACTCCTCTTGCGCATGACGGTGTATGCCGTTGAACGCCTGCGAGCTCGAGGTTGATTTGTTCTGTCACGGCCTGCGGCTGCCCGAGGACGTGCCGCTGACCGGAGCGCGCGGCGTCTCGCGGACCAGGGCCGGGCTCGGCTCGGGGCTCGAGATTGCGATTCCTGCGCCATCGCTCGCCAAGAGCGAGATTTGGATGAACGTGCCGGTGGTGGAACGCTTCGCGCAGATCTCGCCGTATCACCTGAGCGGCGGCCGGGCGCGTCAGTACGCGATCGTTGACGATCGCGACGATTCGCGTTACGAGGTGCGGCTGCCTGAGGAGCCGCCGTGGTACGAACGGCTGACGTCGCGCGATGTGCCGATGCATCGCGTCGGCGTGTTGCAGGGGACGTGTCTCGGTATCTACGTCAATCCGGTCTGCGCGTTCTGGAGCTACTCGCCACGCCGGAACTGCCAGTTCTGCACGACCGGCGCGAACGTCGGCGTCAGTGAACAAGCGGTCAAGACCGTCGACGATGTCGTCGAAACCTGCTGGGCGGCGAAGCAGGAGTCGGGCGTCACGTTCGTGCACCTGAACGGCGGTTTTCAGGGTTCGCGCGGGCTAGAGTGCATCGCGCCGTACGTGGACGCGATCAAGAAAGATGTCGGCCTGCTGGTCGGCGTCCAGTTGTCGCCCGAGCGCGAGTTCCGGCGGTACGACGAACTGGTGGCGCTCGGCGTGGACCATTTCTCTTTTTGCATCGAGCTGCTCGACCCGGAATGGTTCGCGCGCATCTGCCCGGGCAAGGCGAGCGCGCATGGCCAGGCGCTGTATTTCGATGCCATGCGGTACTGCGCGAGTCTGATGCCCAAGGGCGCCGTGTCCGGCGAGATCATCGCGGGCATCGAGCCCATGGCGAACACGCTGCGGGCGATCGACGAGATCGCCGCGATCGGTGCGTTCCCGACCGTCTGCATCTTCCGCCCGACGATCGGCTCCGACATGGAGGACTGGCCGGCGCCGGAGTACGCGGAGATGCGGCATGTGATGCGGCACATGTACGAGGCGTGCAAGCGGCACTGGCTGCCCATTGGCGCGGCTCCGAACATCGAGGTCAGCCTCGTGGTGAATCCGGACGACGCCGTGCTCCTCGCGGAGCGCGACGCGGGGTACTACTGGTACGAAGCCTACCGATGGCTGGCGCGGGTCGCCGGCGCGCCGGCATTCCGTCACCGCATGCGCGCGGCGTGAGGGATCGTTGTCTTCTTCATTGAGGTGGATCCGATGCAGATCACTCGCACGACCGATTACGGAATCCGCGTTCTGACCCACCTGGCGATGCTGCCACCTGGCACACGGCTCACCGCGGCGGAACTCGCCGCCGAGAGTCGTGCCTCCGTTCCGTTCGTCGCAAAAATCCTGCAGCGCCTCGTCGCAGGGCGCCTGGTGGTCTCGCGGCGCGGCTTCGAGGGCGGTTTTGAACTCAGCCGGGATCCACGCACCGTATCGGTGCTCGACATCGTGACCGCGCTCGACGGCCCGCTCCGATTGAACGAGTGCCTGCCTGGGGGCGCGGGCTGCGAGAGCCTGCTCGGGTGTGCGGCGCGGGACGTATGGATGCGGGCGCAGGCCGCGCTGGCCCGCGTGCTGGAAACGGAGACCCTCGACCGGCTCGCTGCGGCGACGAGGCGCGATCGGCACCGCGAGCCGGCGCCGGCCGAAACCGCGTACATGATGCCGTAGCCCCCCGGCCGCGAGATCTTCCAGCGCGTGCGGATTATTTACCACCGGTTGATGTGCGAGGTCCGATGTCTGTGGCGGATCACCGGCGATTAATCGGGCACACCGCTTGCCTGTGGTACGGCCAGGGAGGGGAGTCATGACACACGTTCCCACGCACACCTCGATCGGCGGCTTCTTGCTGGGCCTGGTCGAACACACGGCCTTCGTCGTCGTCGGCTTCGCGCTGATGGTGTTGGGTCTCGGCCTCGGCGTGACGATGATCATGTTGCCCGTCGGCCTCGTGGTCGGCCTGCTCGGGTTCGCGATGTTTGTCGGGGGCATGACTGTTCATATCGAGCAGTCATAGGAGGCTGTGATGCTCGACCGGCAGAAACTCGAAACCATCCTGCTGCGGCGCTTTCCCGGCGCAACGCGCGATCAGGTCGCGGTGTCGGCCAACGCGATCATGGGCCTTGATGAGGAATGGGAAGAAGTGCAGTGCCACGACTTCCAGGCGCTCGCCGTTCAGCTCACGACCGGCGCAGAATTGCGTGTGCTCCGGCGGCGGGCGCTGTGATCCGCAGTTGCCGAAAATCCGGCAGATGCGTAGCGTCGAGGCGGAATACGAAGGAAACCGCCGCGGCACCGGACTTGCGTTTGTCAGCGTCATGAGTGGATCCACGGCCAGCCAGGCGCTGCACGATCGGTTCGAATCCATCCGCCGGGCCGAGCTCGAACGTCTGAAGAAAAAGCTCGGCGGCCTGACCGAAGCGGATCGTCAGTTCATCCACCAGATCACCACCGACGTCGTCGACGCGCTGGCGAGCGGCCCCAGGCGCGCGCTCGCGGAGGAGTCGCCGATCGCCGTCGAAGCGCTGGTGCGTCTGTTCGCGCTGGAAGCCTGACGCCCATGCCCGGCGCGCCCGTCGTCATCGTCGGCGGCGGCATGAGTGGACTGGCGGCGGCCTACGAGTTATGCCGCCGTCACGTACCGTTTCTCCTGCTCGAGGCGTCGGCGACGCTTGGCGGCGTGGTGAAGACCGAGCGCATCGACCGGTTCGTGATCGACGCCGGGCCGGACGCGTTGCTCACCCAAAAGCCCGCCGCGATCGATCTCTGTCGCGAGTTGGGTATCGGCCACCGGCTCAGACCGCAGGCGACGCGTGGCACGTTTCTGGTCCGCGGCGGCGCGCTGCGTTCGCTGCCGGAAGCGTCGGTGTTCGGCATCCCGACCGCCTGGTCGCCGTTTGTCACCACGCGCGCGTTTTCTCTGAGGGGGAAGCTGCGGATGGCGGCCGAGTACGTGTTACCGGGACGGCCGGCGGCTGGCGACGAGTCGATCGCCTCGTTCATGGGCCGGCGCTTCGGCCGCGAAGCGGTCGAATATCTGGCCGACCCACTGCTCGCCGGCATCCACGGCGGCGACGCGGAGCGCCTCTCGATGCGGGCGCTGTTTCCGCGTTTTCTCGACATGGAGCGGCGCTACGGCAGCCTGATCCGCGGATTCCGCGCGGGCATGCGCGGGCGTACGGGTCCGGCTGCCGCGCCGTTCGTGGCGCCGATCGGCGGCCTGTGCGAGATGGTCGAGGCGCTGGTGGCCGCGTTGCCGCGTGAGTCGTGCCGCACCGGCGTGCGCGTCGACGGCATCGAGGCTATTGGGCACGGCGGCTTCCGCGTGCACGACGCCGCCGGCAACACGATGACCGCTGACGCGGTGCTGCTCGCGACGCCACCGCGGATCATTGCACCGATCGTCCGCACCTTTGATCCGGCGCTCGCCGGTGCCTGTGCGCGCATCCCGTCGGTGTCGGTGGTCACCGCGGCGCTCGCGTATCCGCGGCGTGCCGTGAAGAACCCTCTCAACGGCACAGGCGTGGTCGTGCCGCGATCCGAGGGGATGGGCATCAGCGCCGTCACCTGGGTGTCGTCGAAGTGGGAAGGGCGCGCGCCGTCGGACCACGTGCTGCTGCGCGCATACCTGGGCGGCGCTCGTGACCCGGGCGCAATTGATCTGTCCACCGACGCCATCCTTGCCAGAGCGCATCGCGATGTCGGCCGGTTGCTCGGCATCATCGGCGAGCCGGTGCTGGCGCGAGTCTATCGATGGCCGCACGCGAACGCGCAGCAGGAGGTCGGTCACCTGGGCCTGATGGCGCAGATCGACGATCGCCTCTCGGCGCACTCGGGGTTGTTCATCAGCGCGGCGGGATTTCGCGGAAGCGGGATTGCGGACTGCGTGGCCGACGGCCGGCGTCAGGCGACCGCTGCGGCGGTCATCGTGCCGCAGCGCCTGACGGCATAGGCGACGTCATCGTTGCGGCCCATCCACCTGCGCCACATTCGATTTCCGCCGCGCATTGGCGAGCAGGTCGCGCACGGTCGCGGCGTTCTGGTAGGTCGGCGACGTGGCGAGCAACTGCTCCCAAGCCGCCACCGCGCCCGGGTAATCGTGCTTGCCATCGGCGCGCACGATCCCGACGTTGAAGAGCGTCTGCGCGTGGGTCGGTGCGATCTTCAGCGAGCGGTCGTACTGCGCGAGCGCCTCGTCCGGACGGCCGGCGTACCACAGCGCGGTGCCGAGGTCGGTGCTGACGTTAATGTCCGATTCGTTCAGGGCAAACGCCTGCTGATAGAACCCAATGGCCTCGACGTAGCGGTGGCCGTCGTAGAGCAGGTTGCCAGCGTTGACCGCCGCCGTGAGGTTCTTGGGATCGCGCGCCAGAATGTCGCGATACGCGGTCAGCGCGCCCTCGTCAACCAGTGGCGCCGGAGTGGCCGTCGAGGTTGCGGCCGCCTGCGCCTGCACCCCGGCGCCGGGACGGGTTCCCGCGACCGCCAGGACGTATCCCGCCAGCCCGCCGACGATCAGGGCGCATGCGGCATACACAATCCACGAGTATTTCTGTTCGTCCTCGTCATATTCACGCATGTCCGATACGAAAGCATGTCGTGTGCCGGCTGAATCGACGGAGATTCGGCAGCGGGTCTATCGCGAGGTGGGCAACATAAGGCTGATCACGGTGCCGCCCTCCGGCGGCGTCTCGATCCGGATGCGTCCGCCGTGCGCATCGACGATCCGCTTGGCGAGCGGCAGGCCGAGGCCCGTGCCGCGGCTCTTAGTGGTGAAGAACGGTTCGAACGCGTGTTCCCGCACCTCGGGCGACATGCCCGGGCCGGCGTCGGCAATCGAGATCCGGCATTGGCCGTCGGCGGTTGCGATGGCCACGGTGACGCGGCCTTGCCCGTTCATGGCCTGAGCGGCGTTGATCAGCACGTTTTGAAACACCATCTGGCACTGCGCGGAATCGGCCTCGACGGCGCCACTCGCTCCGGCGACGCTGACGTCGATCGTCGCGAAGATCGGATCGCGGCGGATCAGGTCGATGGTGCTGTTGAGCAGCGCGGTGAGGTCGACCGGTTCCGTGCGCAGCTCGCGCGGCCGCGCGAAGACGAGCAGATCCTGGACGACGCCGTTCAAACCGTCGAGGCGCGTGATGATGTCGCCCATCACCGCGCGGTCGCGATTCTCCGGTGGCATGCGCGACGAGATCACCTGCAGCGCGCCACGGATGCCGGCGATCGGGTTCTTCACCTCGTGCGCGACCACCGCGGCCATTTCGCCGAGCCGGGCGAGCGCGGCCTGTTCCAGCAGCAGTTTCTCGGACCGCTTCCGATCGGTGATCTCGTAGCGGATCGCCATGTACTGATACGGCTTCCCGCGCGTGTCGACGAAGGGCACGATCGTCGTGTCCACCCAGTAGATCGATCCGTCCTTCGCGCGATTGCGGATCTCGCCACGCCAGGTGCGCCCCAGGGCGATCGTCGTCCACAATGCGCGAATGAATTCCGGCGGATGGTAGCCGGAGTTGAGAATCCGGTGATTCTGCCCGATCAGCTCGTCGCGCGAGTATTTCGAGATCTCGCAGAACTTATCGTTGATGAATGTGATGATCCCGCGGGTATCGGTGACCGCGACGATCGCCGACTGGTTGAGCGCGAAGCTGATGTCGGCGAAATCCCGCGTCCGTTCCTCGAAACGGAGAACCGACTCGCGCGATCGCACGATCGCAGTGACGGTTGTCGCGATCACGCTCAGGGCGATTGCGGCGTTGGCGTAGACCAGCCACGACACGTGGAGCGCGCCGGGTTCAAGGAGAGCCACCGTCGCGGCATCCACCGCGAGAAGCGCCACCGCCAGTCCGGCCGAGGCAGGAAGCAGCAGGCGATGGGTGCGCGGGGGCGACAGCTTTACGTGGGGCGCGTCGATCATGTGGCCCGAGTCTTGAAGAGAGCAACGATGTCGTGGCTATGCTAGCTCATTCGGCCTTGACGGAGAACGGGTTACAGGCGCCGGCGAGCGAAACCGGGATGCGAGATTTTCCGACCATGCCGAAAAATTCCCCGACCATCAACGTGCTCATTGTCGACGACGAGCCGCTGATCCGCTGGTCGTTGTCCGAAACCCTCGGCGACCAAGGCTACGGCGTGCTCGAGGCGGAGGATGGCCGGGGAGCCGTCGAGGCGCTCACGCGCAGCCCGCTTCCCGTGGACGTCGTCCTGCTCGACTACCGGCTGCCGGACTCGAATGCGCTGACGCTGCTGGCGACGATCCGCGCGGTGTCTCCACGCAGCCGCGTGGTGTTGATGACGGCGTTTGGCACGCCAGAAATCGCGATCGAGGCCCTCCATCTCGGAGCCGTGTGCGTCGTCAACAAGCCGCTCGACATGCACGACGTCGTGGCCCTGGTGTCGCGCGCCAACACTGCCAGCATTGCCTAGCGGGTCGTCGCCCTCACCCGGCGCGCCGCTATACTAGGCCGCATGCACGCCCCGACCGTCCTCGTCGTTGACGACGAGCCATTGATCCGCTGGTCGTTGACCGATCGGCTCGGCCAGGAGGGGTACCGCGTCCTCGAGGCGGCGACCGCCGCGGAGGCGATCGAGCGGAACAAGGAAGGCGTGGACCTCGTCCTGCTGGACTTCAAGCTGCCAGACGCCGATGGCTTGACGGTTCTGAAGCAGATCAAGGAATCCGATCCCGACACCCTGGTCATCCTGCTGACCGCCTACTCCAGCGTGGACAACGCCGTCGAAGCGATGAAGCACGGTGCGTATCACTACGCCAACAAGCCGTTCAACGTGGACGAGATCGCGCTGCTGGTCGCCAAGGCGCTCGAGACAACGCAACTCCGGCGCGAGGTACGCGCGCTGCGGGCGTCGCAGGCGCAACCGTTCAGCCTCGACCGGATTGTCGGCGACAGCGATGTGATGATCGGCATCCGCGCGCTGCTCCAGAAAATCGCGGGGAGCCCGGCGTCCACGGTGCTGTTGACGGGAGAGAGCGGCACCGGCAAGGATCTGGCCGCGAAAGTGATTCACTACGCGAGCGACCGCGCGTCGAAGCCGTTCATGAACATCACCTGTTCGGCCCTGCCCGAGGCGCTGCTCGAGAGCGAGTTGTTCGGTCACGAGCGCGGCGCGTTCACCGGTGCGGACCGCCAGAAGCGGGGCCTGCTCGAATCGGCCGACGGCGGCACCGTGTTCCTCGACGAGATCGGCGAGATGGCGCCGGGACTGCAGGCCAAGATGCTGCGGTTCCTCGAGGAGAAATCGTTCAAGCGGGTCGGCGGATCGGCGGACATGCGCGTCGACGTGCGCGTCGTCGCCGCGACCAATCGCAAGCTCGAGACCGAAGTCAAGGAAGGGCGCTTCCGCGAAGATCTGTACTACCGGCTCAACGTGCTGCCGATCGAGTTGCCGCCGCTACGCGCGAGACCGTCGGACATCCCGCTGCTGGTCAACTTCTACGTCGATACCTACAACCGCGAGTTCAGAAAACGCGTCCGCGGCGTGGAGCCGGGTGCGATGGAGCGGTTGAAAACGTACGGCTGGCCCGGCAACGTGCGTGAACTGCGCAACGTCATCGAGCGCGCGATGCTGCTGGCCGACGGAACCACACTGATGACGGGCGACTTTCCGGTCGCGACCGGCGCGCCCGTACGCCTCACCGAGCAGGTCGATCTGCCCGCGTCGGGTGTTGATCTGGAACAGCTCGAGCGGTCGCTCGTCGTCCAGGCGCTCGAGCGGAGCGGGTGGAATCAGACCAAGGCCGCAGGCATGCTCGGGTTGAACCGCGATCAGATTCGCTACCGCGTCGAGAAGTTCAAACTCGAAAAACCCGCCTGACTGGCGCGGGTTTTTCCGCAGCCTCCCGCGGAAAAGTCCCCACCGTTTCGATCCCCCTGCCGCAGAGCTGCCGCCGCAGCGCCGAAAAACATCCGGAATCCCGACGTTCTGCCGGTGGCACGTCAGTTGCCCCTGAGGTCTTCATGATTACCAGAGAACGGGTTGAATCAGTGCTTGAGCGAGTCCGGCCGTTCATGCAGGCCGACGGCGGCGACATCGAATTGCTCGACATCCAGGGGAACTCGGCTGACGTGCGCCTGACTGGCATGTGTGCCGGCTGTCCGAGCGCGCACATGACGCTGTATCTCGGCGTGGAAACAGCGCTCCGCGAGGAGATGCCGGAGTTCGAAACCCTGCGACTGTGCTGAGGACGCCATGACCACACCCGGTTTCGTCACGATGGATTCGGTGGTTGTCGGGCGCAGCGCGCGGATGCGCGCGGTGTTCGAGTTCCTGCGGGTGATCGGCAACAGCGACAGCACCGTGCTGGTGATTGGCGAGAGCGGCACCGGCAAGGAAGTGACCGCGACGCTCATTCATCAGGCGAGCCGCCGCAAGCACCATCCCTTCGTCGCCGTCAGCTGCGCGCTCTTTTCCGAAACGCTGATCGAGTCGGAGCTGTTCGGCCACGAGCGCGGCGCCTTCACCGGCGCCATCAAGGATCGGCTGGGCCGCTTCGAACTCGCCGAGGGCGGCACCCTGTTCCTCGACGACATCGACGATGTGCCGCTGTCGATGCAGGTGAAGCTGCTGCGCGTCCTGCAGAACCGGACCATCGAGCGCCTCGGTGGCACACGCACCGTGTCGGTGAACGTCCGGATCATCGCCGGCAGCAAGAAAGATCTGAAGCAGATGGTGGCGGATGGCAAGTTCCGGGAGGACCTGTACTACCGCCTGAACGTGCTGCCGGTGGCGCTGCCGCCGCTGCGTGAGCGCCGCGAAGACATTCCGATGCTGACGGATCATTTCATCGAGCGCTACTTCCGCCGACGCGGCGAGGACGTGCCGCCGATCTCGGAGGCTGTGAGGCAGGCATTCCTGCGTTACAACTGGCCCGGCAACGTGCGTGAACTGGAGAACGCGTGCGAGCGGATCGCGCAGACCTGCACCTGCGGCACCGTGCGCATCGGCTGCATGTCGGCGAGCATTCTGCTGCGCGCAGGCGGCCCGCCGCCGGAGCTGTCGGCGTTCACACCGGCTCCCGCCGCCCAGCCGCAGGAAGCGGCGTCCGTGTCGCTTGATGATCGCATTCGCGATCTCGAAGCGAACCTGATCGGCTGGGCGCTGAAGGTGAGCAACGGCAACAAGTCTCGCGCGGCAGAACTGTTGCAAATCAAGCGCTCGACGCTCGGCGATCGGATCAACCGTTGCGGCCTCGGCCGCGCGGCCGTGATCGGCGCGCCGGACGCAACCGCGTCACCGATGGCGGCGACGACGTAATCAACGACGTAACACGGAGGTCACGATGCCGAATGCTGTTGTCGAAGGACTGTTCCTGCTGGCGTTCTGGGCGCCGCCGCTCGTGGTGGTCCTGGGCGCGTTGTCGTTGATCGTCAAGGCGCCGTCGCCGTGGCGATCCCGCGTCGCTGTACACGGCGCGCCGCTCGCACACTGATGGATTGTCGGCAATCCGAGTGGTCCGGTTCTTGATACGTCCACGGGTATCGGAGGCTGAACCATGAGAATCCTGCTGGCCATCGACGACTCGGAGTGTTCGGCGGCGGCCACACACGCGGTCGTCGCGCAATTCACACCACAGAACGCCGTCGTGCATGTGTTGCACGCGGACGAGTGGCCCCGGGGGCTGCCGCCGGAAGTGTCGTCTGCTGAAGGGTCGGCGGCGGCGCAGACCATTCTGAGCCTGCATGAGTTGCGGCGCCACGATGCCGGAGCGCTCGTCGCCTCGGCTGCCGCACAACTGCGCGCCGCGGGTTTCAGCGCCACGTCGTCCGTGCGCAACGGCGATGCGCGGGAGGTGATTCTGGCCGGCGTCAAGGAGTGGGGCGCGGATCTGGTCGTGCTCGGGTCACACGGCCGGACGGGTATCGACCGCTTGATCCTGGGCAGCGTGTCCGACACGGTGGCGCGGCACGCCGCCTGCTCCGTGGAAATCGTTCGCGCCGCGTCGGTCGCCGCGTAGCGGTTACCGGGTCGTTCCATTCCGCACACCGATCGGAGGGCGCCGCCGCTCGCTGTGACAGAATCGGTGACCGGGATGGTCATCAACGCGGACGCTGGCGGGATCGCGCGCGCATTGGAGTTCCTTGCGCGCGCCGGGCAGCTCAACGAGCAGTATCGCGCCGGCAAGATTCGCGCACACGTACCTGAGGGGCTGCGCGACGGCGAGCGATCGCTCGACAGCCTTGTCGCCGAATATCTGCCGGCCTCGCAGCGCGCGCTCGAGGCCGCCTCGCGAGGGTTGTTCTATTCCCTGCCCGTCGCGTTCGATCCGGCGGAATCGGTCGGCCCGTACCTCGCCATCATCGATCGCGACGCGGCAGGCGAGCCGTACCGGTTTCTCGACATGGGTGCGCTGATTGCCACCCAGGCCTTCGGTGAAAACGATCCCGCCACGATACAGGCCGTCCTGGAATCATTGCCGTTCGTGGTGTCGCGCTACGCGCATTCCGAATACCAGACCGTTCTCTCGCTCCGCCTGAAGGCGGAAATGACGCGCATCGCACCCGCAGGGACGCCGCGCTTTTTTGTCGTCAACACCGGCGCCGAAGCGGTCGAGAACGCGATCAAGGCCGTGCTGATGAACCGTGTGATGACGTCGCCGGACGGCGACGGTGGCTTTATCGTGTCGTTCGACGGCGCCTTTCACGGACGAACGCTCGGCGCGCTCGCCGTGACGCACCGCAAGAAAGCGCGCCTGGGATTTCCGACCTTCGACTGGCCGCATATCACCTTTCCCGTCGAGCAGGCCGGCGCTCCGAAGGAGACCGCCCGCCGCGAGGACCGCAGCCTGAAGCAGCTGTGGGACCTGCTGGTGTCGGGGCGATTGCCACGCGCGGAGAAGAGCAAGGACACCTACCGGCGCGAGATGGACGCCCTCGATCAGTTTCTCGATCAGCCAGGCCAGGATCTGCACGCGTTCCTTCAGGCGCAACGCGCGGTGTTGACGCCCGATGTCGTCAAGCGATCGCGACGCGTGGCGGCGGTGCTCGTCGAACCGATCCAGGGTGAAGGCGGTGTCCGTCTGACCACCGCGCGGTTCATGCGCAAGCTGCGCCTCCTGACGCGCATTTATGACGTGCCGCTGATCTTCGACGAAGTGCAGACCGGTTGGGGCATGACAGGACGGTTGTGGGCGCACGAATTGTTCGACTTGCCGTGCCCGCCCGACGTCGTCACCTGGGCGAAGAAGGCGCAGAACGGCATTCTGTTCGTCAGCGAGGCCCTCGCGACTTTCTTTCAGGAGGAGAAAAAGTTCAACACGACGTGGGAAGGGGATTCGGTCGGCATGGTGCGGTTGCTGGCGCTGCTCGATGCGCTGGATCTCGATGAGGTGCGGCGGACTGGACAGCGGGCACGCGCCGGGCTCGAAGCCCTTGCCCGCGACTACGGCGAGATCGTGAAAAACGTGCGCGGCGCCGGCGTGTTGCTCGGCTTCGACGTGGTGCGTGCCGACTGGTGCGACGCCCTCTTGGATCGGGCGTTTCGCCGTGGCCTGGTGCTCCTCGGAGCGGGCGAGCGCAGCATCCGTTTCTATCCGCGCTACGACACGGATCCGTCAGCCATCGACGATGCGCTCTCGATTCTGCGGCTGGCGATCGAGGATCTCGTCGGAGGAAGCACCGATGCGGCGCCGGCCCCGCGCGTCCGGATCGGCGCGGTCGATGTGCCGCTCGACACGATCGACACCGTGCTGCTGACGCCGGCCCTGTTCGAGTCACACAAGGCACAGATACTCGCCGTGGAGCAGGAGCGCTACGGTCCCGCTGCGCCCTATCCGCCAGACGTGCTGCGCGCCGGGCGTCGGCCGCTTCTTCAGTTTTCGATCGAGACCCTGGCGGCGACGATGGCTAACCCGCGCGCGATCGGCGTCGCCCTGCACGACCGCGTCTCGGGCCGCATCGTCGGCTACGTGATGGGCAGCGCCATCGAGAATCACAATGAGGAGGGTGTCGCCTCGGATTCCCATGTCGGCGACAACAACACGTACTTTCTGCAGGCGATGGCCACGCTGCCCAGCGTGCAGAACGCGGTCGCGCTCGAGAATCTGCTGTTGGACGCGGTGCGGGCGCGCGCCATCGCGGAGGGCTTCGAGTTCTTCTCGACGCTCGTTGAAGCGCGATTGCTTGACACAGGGCCGCCCTGGTTGACGGCGGCGGCGGTCCTCGAACGTGTGCCCAACTACCTGCGCAGCGGCATCACGTTCGTCTATCTGCAGGCCGCGCTGCAGCCGCCCGCCGGCTAGAGTTCGTTACCTACCTGAGCCATGTCTCCCGTGGATGGAACGCTCTTTGCGAGAGCGATCGCATCGCCCTGCAGAGGAGACACCATGCACCCTCCCGTGACTGTAACGTTCCTGGGCATTGCCCACAGCGAATCGCTTGAAGCCGATATCCGGGCACGCGCGGTGAAGCTCGACGCCTGCGGCCGCGGCATAGTCTCGTGTCACGTCGCCGTCGGCGTTCCGCATCGCCATCACGGCAAAGGCAACCCCTTCAGCCTGCAGGTCGCCGTGGCGACGCCCGGCGAGGAGATTGCGGTCAAACGCGAGGGCCAGCGGAAGGAACTGCGCGCTGTGATTCGCGACGCGTTCAACGTGGTGCGCCGCCGGCTTCTGGAGCACGCGGAGAAGCAGCGCCATGCCGTCGAGCACGGAAGTTCAATCTGAGTCCAGGAGGTTGTGATGGCTGTCGTTCCCACGGTTCAAGAGTTTCTTCGGCGAGCCAACGTCCCGTACTCGGTGTTTCCGCATATTCGCGCCTACACCGCGCAGGAGGAAGCGGCCGTGACGCATGTGCCCGGGCGCGATTGGGCCAAGGCCGTCATCTGCTTCGTGGACGGCGAGCCCATTCAAGCGGTGGTGCCTGCCGACCTCGAAGTGGATCTCGATCGCCTGGCCATCGTGGCGGGCGCCACGTCGATCCGCCTCGCCGACGAGGAGGAACTGCGCTGGCTGTATCCCGACTGCGAGCGCGGCGCGATGCCGCCGCTCGGGCCGCTCTACAGGCAGATGGTCTACGTGGACGATGCGCTTGCGGAGGAGACGGAGATCGTCTTCAACGGCGGCACGCATGGCGATGCGGTGAGGATGCGCTATGACGACTTCGCCGCCATCGCGCACCCCATCGTCGGCCGCTTCGCGCGGCGTCCGATGCACGCGTGAGCCTGCAGCGACATCGTGAGTGATGGCCGACGCACCGGCAGGCGGTGTGCGCCAGCGGTGAACGGGTTCGTGGATGTGCCGGGTGTCCGGCAGGAGGGCGCGATGAGACTTCACGCAATCGCAGGTGCCGCGATCGGAGCGCTGCTGACGGTATCGTGCAGTTCGGTTCGGCCGGTGGCGATTCACGACGGCGATCAGTGCTTCCGCTGCCGGCGTCCCATCATCGAGAAGGCGATGGCGGCCGAACTGATGGACGGCAACCTTGCGTCGAAGTTTCGTGCGCCCGGCTGCATCGCCAAGTACCTGGCCGATCACCCGAAGGAGACCGGCACGATCTTCGTGACCGACTTTGCCACTGGCAAATGGGTGAGTCCGGACACCGCGCTGTTCGTGCCGATCGTCATGGATCGGAACACGGGCGAGTCCGACTATCACGCGTTTGCCAGTAAAGCGGACGCGGCCGCCGCGGCCGCCGACGCGCACGCAGCTCCGATCGACTGGAAGACGGTGCTCGACAAGGCGCGCTCGTAACAGTAAGGAGGATTCCGCAGGGCACGTTCCTTGCGTTCTCGATCAACGGGTTCTCGGATGTGCCGGATTCCCGGAGGAGGGCGCCATGAAGACGTGGGGATTCTTGACGGCCGTGATGGGTATCGCGGCAGTCTCGCTGGTTGTGGTCGGCGCACAGGTGCAGTTACAGCCCTATTCCGGGAGCGCGGACTACCAGGCGTACTGTTCGGCCTGCCACGGCTCGGAGGCGCGCGGCGACGGCTCGATCGCGAAATCGCTGAAGAAACGCCCGGCCGATCTCACCCAGATGACCAAGCGGAACAGCGGCGTGTTTCCGGACGAGAAGGTGTTCAAGACCATCGACGGCCGCGGGGGCAGCGCGCACGACGCGGACATGCCGTCGTGGGGCGAGGTGTTCGCGAAGTCGTCCGAGAGCGCGGGCCCCGAGAAGTCCGCCGCGCGGATCGATGCGCTTGTGAAGTACCTCCAGACGCTGCAGGTGAAGTAGATGGCCAGATTCTGGATCGGGGCGATCGCGCTGATGGCTCTGGTGAGCGTGTCCGCCACGTCCACGCAGGGTCCGGCGCTCGATCGCGTCATGCGCAAGAAACTGGAGTGCGCGCAGAAGATCCTCGAGGCGGTCGTCACCAGCCGCTGGGCCGACCTCGAGGCGCAGAGCAAGGAGATGGAAGCGCTCACGAACGATCCGGACTGGGCGGTGCTGAAAATGCCGGAGTATGCGCGCCACAGCGCCGACTTCCGGCGGTCCGTCCGGGCGCTGCGAGATGCCGCCGTCACGCGTGACCTCGACGCCACGCCGCAGGCCTACGCGGCCCTGACGTTGAGCTGCGTCCAGTGCCACCGCTACCTCGCGAGAGAACGCATCGCCCGTCAGTGACCCGCCTTCGCGCGAACGCGGATCCGATCATCGCCACCGCGGCAGTGACCGGCATCCTTGCGCATTTCCTCTTCATCACCAACCTGCCGCTGCAGGCCGTGCTCGTTATCGGCGGCGTGCCCCTCGTACTGCGTTTGCTGTGGAAGGGTGCGCAAGGCGAGTTCGGCTCGGATCACCTGGCCGGCATCTCGATCGTCGCGTCCGCCATGCTCGGGGAGTACCTCGCCGGCGCGATCGTCGTGCTGATGCTCGCCGGGGGCGAGACGCTGGAGGCGTTTGCCGTCTCCGAGGCGACGTCCGTGCTGCGCGCGCTGGCGAAACGCGTGCCCACCCTCGCGCACCGGCGCAAGGGTGGGGCATTCGACGACGTCCCGGTGGCCGACCTCGTCATCGGCGACGAAGTCTCGATTCTCCCTCACGAGATCTGCCCGGTTGACGGGGAAGTTGTCCAGGGCCACGGCACCATGGACGAGTCGTACCTGACGGGCGAGCCGTTCAGCATCTCGAAGGGCCCGGGCGCCCTGGTGCTGTCCGGCGCCATCAACGGTGACGCCTCGCTCGGCATCCGCGCCACACGAGTGGCCGCGGATTCCCGCTACGCCCGGATCATGCAGGTGATGCAGGAGGCGGAGCAGCGGCGGCCGAATCTCCGGCGGATCGGCGATCAACTGGGCGCCTGGTACACGCCGCTGGCGCTGGCCGTTGCCGCGCTCGCGTGGTGG
>JANYHS010000286.1 GCA_025358945.1 Acidobacteriota bacterium | reverse complement strand
TGAAATGCTGGTCCGCGAGAATCTCGGTCGGCGCCATGAACGCCACCTGTAGACCGTTCTCCATCGCGACCAGCGCCGCCAGCAGCGCGACGATTGTTTTGCCGGCGCCGACGTCGCCCTGGAGCAGCCGGTTCATCGGCTGTGACTTCTGCAGATGGCGTTCATGGCGCCGACCGAGATTCTCGCGGAACAGCATTTCACGAACATCTCGCGGCTGCTGCAGCCGTCACGCTTCCGCGTCGCGCTGCTCACGGGGTCCACCAAGGCCGCCGCACGCCGCGCGCAGCTCGCGGATGTCGAACGCGGCGACATTCATCTTGTCGTCGGCACGCATGCGCTGGTGCAGGGCGATGTGGCGTTCAAGCAGCTGGGCCTCGTTGTGATCGACGAGCAGCATCGCTTCGGCGTGTTGCAGCGCGCGACACTGCGCGAGAAGGGTCTGCATCCGGACGTGCTCGTCATGACTGCGACGCCGATTCCCCGCACGCTGGCGTTGACCGTGTACGGCGATCTCGACGTCTCGATGATCCGCGAGCTGCCGGCGGGGCGGCTGCCAATCAGGACGACGGCGAAGCCGGAATCGCGGCGCGACGAAATCTATCAGTTCGTCCGCGAGCAACTCGACGCCGGCCGGCAGGCGTATGTGATCTATCCGCTGGTGGAGGAGTCCGCCAAACTCGATCTCAAGGCGGCAACGGAGATGGCGGATCATCTCGCGACGGAGGTGTTTCCCGCCTACAGAGTGGGTCTGCTGCACGGCCGCATGAAAGCCGACGCGAAGGATCGCGTGATGAAGGCGTTTCTGGCGGGCGAGCTCCAGCTCCTCGTGTCGACAACCGTGGTGGAAGTGGGTGTGGACGTGCCCAACGCCAGCGTGATGATCGTGGAGCACGCGGAGCGGTTCGGACTGTCGCAGCTCCATCAACTGCGCGGTCGCGTCGGGCGCGATCGCCACCAGTCGTTCTGCTTCCTGCTGTATCAGCACCCGTTGAGCGACGAAGCGCGCGAGCGGTTGAAGGCGATGACCGACACCACCGACGGATTCGAGATCGCCGAGCGCGATCTCAAGCTGCGCGGCCCCGGCGATTTCTTCGGCACACGGCAAGCGGGCGTGCCGACGTTCCGCATGATCGATCTTGTCCGCGACCGCGAGCTGCTCGACCAGGCGCAGAGAGAAGCCGCGACGTGGTTCGCGTCGGCCCTGCCGGATGCGACGGGTGTGGGGAAACTACTGGCCAGCTGGGAACAGCGATTCAAGCTGATCGAGATTGGGTAATTGGGTACTCTGGTGATATTACCCAACCACCCGATGACCAGATGTCTATGCGCGTGATCGCCGGATCGCTCAAGGGCAGGCGACTGAAGGCGCCGACGTGGGACGGGTTGCGGCCGACCTCCGATAAGCTGCGCGAGACGCTGTTCAACATCCTTGCGCCGCGTATGGCGGGGGCGCGTGTGCTCGACGGCTATGCGGGCACGGGCGCGGTGGGTATCGAGGCGCTCAGCCGCGGCGCCGCGCATGTGACGTTTGTCGAGAGCGACCGCCGGGCGGAGACGCTGATCGGCGAGAATCTCGCGCACTGCGGCGTCGAGAGCGGCTATGCTATTATTCGCGGAACCGTTGCCCGGGCCATCGATCAGCTCGACGCGGCGGCGTTCGGTCCCTACGAACTGTTCGACATCGTCTGGTTCGATCCGCCGTACGACGAGCAGCCTGACGCGGCCATCGCGGCTGCGGGTGTGCTGATTGCTCCGGGCGGACTGCTCGTGATCGAGCATGCGCGCCGTCGCCAGGCGCCGGAAACCGCAGGACGCCTCGCGCGGATGCGGCAGGTGACCAGCGGTGATTCGGCGCTGTCGTTTTACGAATTGAAAAACTAAATGTCCACGCTCGCGGTATATCCCGGGTCCTTCGATCCGCTGACCAACGGCCACGTCGACATCATCACGCGCGGCGCGCGCATGTTCGATCGCATCATCGTCGCGATCCTCGTGAACGCCGAAAAGGCGCCGATGTTCTCGATGGAGGAGCGGGTCGAGATCGCGCGCGAGGTGTTCAAGTCGGAACCGAAAGTGGTGGTCGACACCTTCAACGGCTTGCTGGTGGACTACGTCGAGCGGAAGAACGCGCAGGTCATCGTGCGCGGGCTGCGCGCCGTATCGGACTTTGAATTCGAGTTCCAGATGGCGCTCATGAACCAGCGGCTCAAGCCGCAAATCGAGACGGTGTTCATGATGCCAGCGGAGCAGTACACCTACATCAGCTCCCGTCTGATCAAGGAAGTCTTTGCGCTCGGCGGACGCGTGAACGGCCTGGTGCCGGAACTCGTCGAGCAGCGTCTGAGAGAGAAAGGGTTGGCCAAGAAGTGATGAAGCTCGCGGATCGCACGTCGAGGATTGCCTCGTCACCGACGATGAAAGTGGGCGCCACGGTCGATCGCCTCAGGCGCTCGGGTATCGACGTGATCGACTTCGGCGCCGGCGAGCCGGATTTTTCGACGCCCGATGCGATCAAGGTCGCCGCGCATCAGGCGCTGGATCAGAACTTCACGCGCTACACGCCGGTCGCCGGCATCGGGGAACTGAAAAAGGCGATTTGCGAGCGCTACAAGACCGACTACGGCGTCGACTACACAGAGAACCAGGTCATCGTCACCGCGGGCGGCAAACAGGCGCTGTACAACACGGCGCTGTCGCTGTTCGGACCGGGCGACGAGGTGATCACGCACACGCCGTGCTGGCCGACGATTCCCGAGCAGGTCAAGCTGGCAGACGCGACGCCGGTGTTCGCGCACACGCACGTCGAGGACGGCTTTGCCGTGCATGCGCAGGCTCTTCTCGACGCCGTCACCCCCCGCACGCGCGGCATCATCGTCAACTCGCCGGGCAACCCGACGGGCGCGCTGATTTCCGAGGGCGAGCTGCGCGTCCTGGGTGAGTTCGCGGCGAAACAGCACATCTGGCTGGTCGTCGACCTCTGCTATGAAAAGCTGATCTACGACCCGGTGCCGCACAACCTGCCCAAGGTCCTGGCCGAGACCTGCCCGGAGCAGGCGGTGATCTGCGGATCGGCGTCGAAGGCCTACGCGATGACCGGCTGGCGCTGCGGCTGGCAGATCGGCCCGCAGGCGGTGATCGCGGCGTCCAACGCGATCCAGAGCCACTCGACGTCCAATGTCACCTCGATCACGCAAAAAGCCGCCGTCGAGGCGCTGCGCGGATCGCAGGCGCCGGTGACCGTCATGCTGGACGAGTACCGCAAGCGGCGGGATCAGCTGCATGCGTGGTTGACTGTCGATCCGCGGCTGCGCTGCCGCAAGCCCGCCGGAGCGTTCTACATGTTCGTCGACATCAGCGACACGCTGTCGCCGGATGGCTTCCGCACGTCGCTCGACTGGTCGGACGCCCTGCTCGACGAGCAACGCGTCGCCGTGACACCGGGCGAAGCCTTCGATGCGCCGGGCACGATTCGTATCTCGTACGCGACGTCGATGGAACTGCTCCGAGAGGGCAGCACGCGGCTGCTCGCATTCGTCGAGAAGCACGCGCCGCAGGCGGCTACCGCACGATAAGAAGGAACGTAATGTCCAAGGTCGTCGCCGTGATCGGCGCGTCGAGCAATCGCGGCAAGTTCGGCAACCGTGCCGTGCGCGCATATCAGCAGCAAGGCTACACGGTGGTGCCGATCAACCCGCACGAAGCCGACATCGAAGGGTTGAAGACCTACGCGTCCGTGCTCGACGTGCCCGGTCCGATCGACATGGCGTCGTTCTATCTCCCGCCGGAGATCGGCGAGCGGATCATCGGCGAGATCGCGCAGAAGGGTATCCCCGAAGTGTGGCTGAACCCCGGCGCCGACAGCGACGAGCTCGTCGCGCGTGCGAAAGCGCTCGGCATCCAGCCGATTGTCGCCTGCAGCATCGTGGCGATCGGCGAGAACCCCTACAGGCTCTAAGCAACGTTCAACGCGATTCCTTTTTTCGAGAGTCCTCATGCCCAGTAATCCCAGACGCCCCGGAAGCGGGCGGCCGGCCGGCGGAACCACCGCCCCCGACGCCGCCGCGACACCCACCGGCGCCAGCGCCAGTCCCGAACAACCGAGAGCCGCATCGCCGCCCCCGCAAGGGCAGCGGTTGAACATCACCGATCTGAAGGACATGAGCATCCAGAAGCTCACGCAGGTCGCGAAGGATCTCGCCGTCGCCGGCGCCACCGGCATGCGCAAACAGGATCTGATCTTTCAGATCCTGAAGGCGCAGACCGAGCTGAGCGGGTTCATCTTTTCGGAAGGCGTCCTCGAGTGCCTGCCAGACGGCTTCGGCTTCCTCCGGGCGCCCGACTACAACTATCTGCCTGGGCCGGACGACATCTACGTCTCGCCGTCGCAGATTCGCAAGTTTGATCTCCAGACGGGCGATACCGTCTCAGGGCAGATTCGCGCACCGAAGGAAGGCGAACGGTATTTCGCCCTGATCAAAGTCGAGGCAGTCAACTTCGAGGCTCCCGAGCAGGCGCGCGACAAGTTGTTTTTCGAAAACCTCACGCCGCTCTACCCGCAGGAGCGGATCACGCTCGAGACGCCCGACAGCATCTCGTCGCGGATCATGGACCTGTGGACGCCGATCGGCAAAGGCCAGCGCGGCCTGATCGTCGCGCCGCCGCGCACCGGCAAGACGATGCTGCTGCAGAGCATCGCGCAATCGGTGGCCACCAACCATCCCGAGATTTATCTGATGGTGCTGCTGATTGACGAACGGCCGGAAGAAGTGACCGACATGCAGCGGTCGGTGCAGGGCGAAGTGATCTCGTCCACATTCGACGAACCGGCGCAGCGGCACGTGCAGGTGGCGGAGATGGTGATCGAGAAGGCCAAGCGCCTGGTCGAGCACAAGAAGGACGTGCTCATCCTGCTCGATTCGATCACGCGCCTCGCGCGCGCCTACAACACGGTGATTCCCGCGTCCGGCAAGATCCTGTCAGGCGGCCTCGACTCCAACGCGCTGCAGAAGCCGAAGCGATTCTTCGGCGCCGCGCGCAACATCGAAGAAGGCGGCTCGCTGACGATCATGGCGACGGCGCTGGTCGATACCGGCTCGCGCATGGACGACATCATTTTCGAGGAGTTCAAAGGCACCGGCAATATGGAAATCCATCTCGATCGGAAGCTCACCGACAAGCGCGTCTTCCCGTCCATAGACGTCGCCAAGAGCGGCACCCGCAAGGAAGAGTTGTTGATCCCGAAGGACGATCTCAATCGCATCTGGGTGCTGCGCAAGGTGCTGAACCCGTTGTCACCGGTCGAGGCGATGGAGTTATTGATCGACAAGATGTCGAAAACCAAGACGAACGCCGATTTTCTGAACTCGATGCAGAAGGGCAGCTGACCATGGCGACCATTAAAGTGCGAGACAGCGGTCCCTATCTCGTCGAAGGCGATGATGTGATGTTGGTGGATTGGAATGGCGCGGAGTACCCGATCGCCAAACGGCCGTTCGCGCTGTGCCGCTGCGGCGCCTCCGGGAACAGGCCGTTCTGCGACGGCACGCACAAGACGATCGGCTTTCAGGCGTCCGAGGCGGCCCAGAAGATCGGGTAATCGGGCAATTGGGTAATTGGGTAATCTGGCAATCGACTACCAGATTGTCCCATTCCTCGATTACGCGATTTACCGCTGGACGCGATTTCCCGCGATCCAGACTGAGTCGATTTTCTTGACGTTGGCGATGTCGCTGAGCGGGTCGGCGTCGAGCACGACGAAGT
>JANYHS010000267.1 GCA_025358945.1 Acidobacteriota bacterium | reverse complement strand
CGGCGAGACGTTCGTGATCGCCGGCGATCGGTTTGCGATCGGATCCTCGCGCGAGATGAGCCCTGCCGGGTTGAAGGCGATCGCCGAAGAAGTCGGCCTCGAGATGGTGATCGTCTGCGCTAACAATATGGGCGACATCTTCCGCCGCAACGCGCTGAACCTCGGGCTGCAGGTGGTGCAGAGCCCGGAGGCGGTCGCGGATGCGAAAGACGAAGACGCGTTCAGCTTCGAGCCGCAGTCACGTCAGCTGACGAACGAGACGCAGGGCAAGACGTACGAACCCGTACCGCTGAGCGCGAAGGAAGACGAGATTCGCCAGACCGGCGGCATCTACGCGGCCGGCCGCCGCGAGTTCAAGGCGGCGGTCGAGGCGACGCCGCGGATCGTCTGGCCCGACGCGGACCAGGCGCGCCGCATGACCTCCACCGAACAGATCGTATGGGCGCATCGCGTCGACCTGGCTTCTCCCGTTAGCCCAGGCGCGACGCTGCGCGTCTACGCCGACCTGTTGCCCGCATCCGACGGCACCGCGCCGTTCTCGATTCACACCTTCAATCAGATCACCGGCGGCAGCAAGATTTTCCCGCGGCAGGCGGCGATCGCCAACGATCACTTCGTCTTCACCGGCAAAGACGACGACAACAAGCAGACGGCGATCGGCAGGGAATTCGCGCGGCTGCACGGCATCGAGAAGCCGTACTACGCGACGCCGGGAGACGGCATCTTTCATTTCTATTTTCCCGAGCAGGCGCTGGTGATGCCGGGCCAGTTCATCCCCGGCGCCGATTCGCACAGCCGCGCGTACGGCGCGTACGGCGCCGTCGGCATGGGCGTCGGATCGACGACGCTCGGCTTCGGGTGGTCGACCGGCTACATCTACTTCACCGTGGCGAAGGCGCGGCGCGTCGTGTTCGGCGGCCAGCTTCAGTCGTGGGTGAGCGGGAAGGACATCGTGCTCGAGCTGCTGCGGCGCTGGGGCGCGAAGCAGTCGCAGGGCATGTCGGTTGAACTCGTCGATGCCAACAAACAATTGCCGATCGCCTACCGCAACACGATTGCGAACATGATGGCCGAGGCCGAGGCGTTGAACGGCATCTTCGCGCCAGACGACATTACCTACGCGTGGTACCGCGCGAAGGGGATCGCCGAGCTGCCCTATCCCGCGATCGCGCCTGGAGCGGATGCGGTGTACGCGATCGACGAGACGATCGATCTGCGCGAGGTGATGCCGATGATCGCCAAGCCGTTCAGCCCGGGCAATGCGTTTCCCGCCGACGAGGTCGCGCGCGAGCGGATCACGTTCGACAAGGCGATGATCGGCTCGTGCACCAACGGCAGCTACGACGATCTGCTCGCCGCTGCGCTGGTCGTCCGCGCGGCGCGCGCGCAGGGCGCGACGAAAACCGCGACAGAGCTGGTCGTGTTCCCGGGATCGGGCGGCGTCGGACTGCAGATCGAGCGGGGCGACGCGCGGCTCGCCGGAGAATCGATCGCCGATGTGTTTCGATCGGTCGGCGGACAGATCCGCCAGTCGTGGTGCGGCCCGTGCTTCGGCCAGGGACCCGACGCGCTTGAAAAAGGTCAGCGCGCGATCACGTCGTTCAACCGCAACTGGCAGAATCGCATGGGGCTCGGCGGCGAAGGCTACCTCGCCAGCCCCGTCGTCGTCGCCGCGTCGGCGCTGCTGGGGTACATGGCTCCACCCAGTGAGTTGGGCCTGAAATGGAATCCCGAAGAGTTCGGAGTCTAAGGTTCGTCATCGAGCCTGGTTGGAAGAGACTGCGATCTCGGCGCGCTGCGCGTCGGACGTTTCTGCGATCAAGACGCGGTTCAAACACTCGAACCGCGGAGTTCCCTAAGCTAAATCGAAGACCGCAGGCTGGCACGCATCTCGCGATCATCGAGTGCATGCGAACCGTTCGCTTCACCGAACATGCCCTTGGAGCGATGGCGCGAAGGCAACTATCCCAAGCCGTGGTTTGGAGCGTCGTGGACAGCCCGGATCAGGTCATCGAATTGCGGCCGGGACGGGTGCTGGCGCAGTCGATTTGCGAAATGGGACTGCCCGGCTCGCGGAGGGTGTATCTTGTCCGTGTGGTCGTTGACATCGCTGACGACGCCGTTGACATTGTGACCGCATATCGAACAAGCGAGATCTCCCGTTACCGGAGAGGTGTGCAATGAAGGTCAGTTACGATCAACGGACCGACACCCTGACGATTGTATTGAAAGAGCACGTTGAAGTTGCGGTGAGCGACGATGGAAAGCCGGGAGCCATCCTGGACTTCGATCGGGCCGGAGACCTGGTGGGGTTGGAGATTCTCGACGCGTCCCGCCGCGTCTCGGAAGCGACTCGCGTCGACTTCAAGCTGACCGAATAGCGTCGCGTCTGAGGGCTGATGACTTACGAGGAAGAGCGCGTGATCGCAGAGAGCATCGGCGTGCCGGTGGCGACGCGGCACATCTTTCTGTGCTGCGATCAGACGAAACCCAAGTGCTGCGACAAAGACCGCGGGCTCGCGGCCTGGGACTACCTCAAGGGACGCCTGAAAGAGCTCGGCCTCTCCGAGCAGGGCGGGATTCTGCGCAGCAAGACGAACTGCCTGCGCATCTGCGAGGGCGGACCGATCGCGGTCGTCTATCCGGAAGGCGCGTGGTACGGACAGTGCGATCCGCCGGTGCTCGAGCGGATCATCCAGGAGCATCTGGTCGGCGGCCACGTCGTCGAAGATGCGCTGATCACCCAGCGTCCGTTGCCCGGCTAGGAGCGACGTTCGTTGCCGCTAGACGGCCGCGGCGCGAATCGCAGCGCGCGGTAGACGAGGATCGAAACCGCCAGGGCCGGCAACGTGCCGCCGATCGAGCCCGCGGCGAAGAATGCTGCGGCGCCCGCCACCCAGGCGGCGACTCCGGCGACCGATATGCCTCGAAACGATCCCGCCGGGTTGTACAACTCGGCGATGAGCGCCTCGTCCACCTGCACGGTGGGCAGGTAGTAGTGCGCGACGAGCACGCCGCCGACCGGCACGAGGATCCCGGCGAGCACCATCATGAAATTCGTGTACTGCTCGAGCCAGACGCCAGGCACGGCGCTCAACGCGGCGCCGATGATCCCGATCGACCAGACCACCGCGGTGTCGCTCGCGCGCGGCGCGAGACTCTTCCACGCCAGCGACGACATGTAGATGTTCACGAAGTTCGTCGTCAGCGTCGCCAGCGTGAGGAGCAGCGCGCCGGTCGCGCCGAGGCCCACGGCGGACAGCATGGCGCCGGGATCGCTCGAGCCGGCGGCGCGCGCGGCGACCGCTCCGAGCGGCATCATCCAGGCGCTGGTGACGGCGAGACCGACGAAAACGGCGACCGCGCTGCCGCGTGCTGAACGCGTGTAGCGTGAGTAATCTGCAAACATCAGAATCCACGACACCTGATAGCCGATCACCACGTCGAGCCCACGCCACCAGCTCATGTTCGCCAGCGGCGCGGCCGCAGGCGCGTCCGGCGCGAGCGCGGCGCGGATGCAGGCGAACGTCAGCACCACGGCGACGATAATCACGGCCGGCACGGCGATGCGATCGGCGATCACCACCGCTCGTGGTCCGCACCAGACGACGAACGTGGCGAGGAGCCCGAGCCCGATCGCCCACAGCGTCTGCGATCCGGCCGCGCCGCCGATCCACGCGGCGCCGATGCGCGCGGATGCCGACGCCGCGATCACGTTGTTGAGCGCAATCCACGCGAAATTCGAAGCGTACAGGACGATGGCGACGAGTCCGGCGCCGACGAAGCCGAGGGCCGGTCTCGCCGCGATCACCGACGGCACGCGCAGCCGCGGTCCGAGCGGCGCCAGCGCGGCGACGAGCGCGGCGCCGGCGATACTGCCGACCGCGACGAGCGTCATCGTGGCCGGTACGGTGAACGATCCGGCGAGGCTGGCGCCCACCTGAAACGTGGTGGCGACCACGTTGGCGCCGACGAAGATCAGGAAGAGGTCGAAGGTGGACTGCGTTTGCTCGGCGGGGGCGACGGGACGGATGTCGGCGGCATTCACGCGCGTCTAGAATACACACCGCGCTCTTGCGCAAAAATAGACGATATCGTATAAACATGCTATGGCGAAGCAGGCGATCTCGATCACCCTCGAGGCGGACAACCTGACCTGGCTCAAGGGCCGCGCCGGCGCCCCCGGCGTTCGCAGCGTGAGCGAGTTACTTGATCAACTCGTGACCGCCGCGCGAACGTCCGGCGATGCCGGGCCGTCGCGCTCCGTCGTCGGGACCATTGATGTTGATGCCAGCGATCCATGGCTCGAAGGTGCGGACGCTGCCATGGGCGCGATCTTCCAGGCGTCGCTCGGCCGGCCGTTGATGGTCAAGGAAACGTCGCCGGCTTGCGGCACGACCGGAAAGAAGCGAGTGCGCCGTGGCTGAACCGCAGGCGGCGGTGGTCGACACGCACGCGCTGGTGTTTCACGCCGCAGGCGGCGGCAAGCTTGGTCCGCGCGCCGCGTCGATGTTCGAGCGCTGCGAACGCCGGGACGCGATTCTGTACGTGCCGACTGTGGTGATGTGGGAGTGCAGCCTGCTGGCGCGCGTGTCGCGGATCAACCTGCGGCGCACCGTGCGGGCGTTCTTCGACGATCTGTTCAGCAACCCGTCGTATCAGCCGCTCGACGTGTCGCCGGAGCAGGTGTTTCGCGCCGACGAACTTCGCTTCACGCGCGATCCGTTCGACGCGCTGATCTGCGCCGCGGCGCAGACGATCGATCTTCCGCTGATCACGCGCGATGCGATGATTCGGGGATCAGGCACAGTCAAGGTGATCTGGTGATCGAACGCTCGATGGCGACCGGCACGCACGGACGCTATCTGATCGAGCCGCCGGCGTCCCCCGGTCCGGCGCCAATCCTGGTCGGCTTCCACGGCTACGGTGAAGGCGCTGGCGAGCAGCTCGATCGCATGCGCGGTATTCCCGGCGCCGACCGCTGGCTGATCGTGTCGATTCAAGGACTGCACCGGTTCTACAACCGGCGTGCGAACAAAGTCGTCGCCAGCTGGATGACGCGGCAGGATCGCGGTTTGGCAATGGCCGACAATCTCGCCTACGTCGCGAGTGTGCTCGACGTTGTGCACCACGAGTTCCCCGGCGCGCCGCGCGCCGTGTTCGCGGGTTTCTCCCAGGGCGTCGCCATGACGTTCCGCGCCGCCGCGGCATCGCCCCGGCCTGTGGACGGCGTGATCGTGGTTGGCGGCGACGTGCCTCCGGAACTGGACGTGGATGCCGTCGGCCGCGTGCCGGAGGCGCTGATCTGCCGTGGTATGCGGGACGAGCTGTATGCGAGCGCGACGTTTGCGCAGGATGTTCAGCGGTTGCACGCGGCGAACGTCCGCGTGCAGGCGCTGGAGTTTGACGGCGGGCACGAGTGGACCGACGATGTGCTGCAGGCGGCGTCCCGTTTTCTTCGTGAGCGACTGCCATGATCGAGATTCGATGCGCCTCGTCAGCTGACGCCGGAGCGATGGCCGAACTGCGGTGGGAATTCCGCGCCGGGCGTCAGCCGCCGACCGAGCCGCACGCGGCGTTCATCAAACGATGCGGCACCTGGATGCGTAGCGAGCTGACGACAGCCAAGGCGTGGCGGGCCTGGGTCGCGATCACCGACGATGCGATGGTCGGGCAGGTCTGGCTTCACACGATTCCGAAGATTCCCAATCCGATCACCGAATCCGAGCGGCACGCGTACTTGTCGAACCTGTACGTCAGGCCGGCCGACCGCGGCGGCATCGGCACACGCCTGCTCGAGGCGGCGATCGCCGCAGCACGCGCCGACGGCGTCGACCGCGTGGTGCTGTGGCCGTCAGGGCGCAGCGTGACGTTGTACCTGCGTCACGGGTTCACCCACGGCGGCGATGTCATGGAGTTGAAAGTCAGAAGTTAGAACTTAGAAGTGAGACGTCCGCCGGACGAAGTCGATGATCGCGTCCTGGATCTCGGCGTAGATCGCGGCCTGCGCCGCCGGATTCTTTCTCGACAGCTTGAACGAATGATCCGCCTGCGCGACCACATGCACCATCGGCGGCGGCTGCAACGCGGCCAGGATCGGCGCCAGTTCGTCGGGCGTGCCGAACGCATCGCGCGCGCCCTGCACGAACAGCATCGGCCGGCCGACAGCGGGCAGGTGTTTGTCGCGAAGCTGTTCCGACTTGCCAGGCGGATGCAGCGGGTATCCCAGCAGCACGAGGCCGGCGAGCGGCAGCCGCGGATCCGCAGCTGCCACCTGCGTCGCGATGCGTCCGCCCATCGACTTGCCGCCGACAAACAATGCGCGGCGCGCCGATGCGACGTGCGCCCGAATGGCCTCGATGACGGCGCGATAACAGGCTTCGAGCACCGGCGCGCGATCCGGGATCTTCCGGCCCTGTTGCGTGTACAAGAAATTGAACGTCACGACGTCGATGCCGCGCGCAGACAGGGCTTGCGCGAACTCGACCATGAACGCGTTTCGCTGTCCGGCGCCAGCGCCGTGCCCAAGGATCAGTGTGGCGTCGATCGGCCGCGCCGCGTCCGGGGCAGCAGTGTAGACGAGCGCCGTGGTGGCGACGCCCGTCGGCAGGGTCACGGCCAGCTCACTCGGATCTGGCAGCGGCGTCATTCATCTCTGCGTCGGTCTTCAATTCGCTCGTCACCGAGAACGCGCCGAACTGCGCGGCCAGCGATCGCGCAAGCCTCCGGTCCACGTTGCTCGCACGCCGCCGGTCAGCGTCACGCGCCCATGCTCAACGACGATGTGGATCGGCGGGTTGGGCATGATCGCGTAGCTCCAGAAGTTCGAGTCGTTGTCGTGGACTTCTCGAACGCCGGCGACCTTCGCGATCCGCCTGGCGATATCGTCGCGCTTGAACGGCATCGTGACCTTGCCCGACAGCGTGCGGTCAGCGGTGACCAGCGAAGGCGACTCCGAGGCCGTAGGTGATTGCGGCTTCGATGACGCCGACCATTGTCATTTCGGCGCCGCTGGCCCACCACGACCGTGTTGTCACGAGCGATTTTGACGCGCCGACGAGGAAGTGGGCGAGGGTGCTGATGATGAACGACGCGATGACGGCGGGCATGCCGACCGTAAAAAAGAACGGGATGATCGGGATGAAGCCGCCGATGGCGGTTGATACGCTCGCCGACAGCGTCGAGCGCCACGGGTTCGGGAACGTGGCCTCGTTCAGGCCGAGCTCTTCATGGACCAGCGTCCGCAGAAATTGTTGCGGCTCCTTCTGCAGCCGCTCAGCCATCGACCGCGCCTCGTCGGCAGAGAAACCCTTGAGCTGATAAAACAGCTCGAGCTCGAGCAGTTCCTCGTGCGGGTCCTCGTCGATCTCGGCCTGTTCGCGCGCGATCTCCGATTCGTAGACTTCGCGCTGAGATTTCGCCGACAGGTACGCGCCGGCGCCCATCGACAGCGCGCTCGCCAGTGTGCCGGCGAGCCCCGCCGCGAGCACCACCTCGCTGCCGCCGGTGTAGCCGGCCATGCCGGAGACGATGCCGAACACTGCGCCGAGACCGTCGTTGACGCCGTAGATGGCGTCGCCGATCCACCCGGTGCCGCGCCGATGCCAGCGCTCGCGGCCGAGAATCGTGTCGAGCGTCGATCGCGGGGTGGGAATCGCGCCGCCGGCCAGCGTCCGCAGGATCACCGCGTGATCGCGCTCCTCGAGCATCGCCTCTTCGGCAATCTGGCGATCCGTCGGATTGCTGAGCCGCTGCATCAGCTGGTCGTATTCCGCTTCGGCCCGGTTTTCTTCCTGCTCCAGCCGGTGCAGTACCACGGTGGGATCGGAGATGCGCTGAAACCAGGAGAGGCCGCGCTCAACTTCGTTCGGGTCCGGGACGCGGCCGGTGGAGGCGGCGATGCGTTCGGACCAGCGCGCCGCGTGCTTGTCCTCCTGCTCGGCCAGCCGCATCAGGATGTCCTTGCGCCGCTGGTCCGTTTCACGTTGTGCCAGGTGTTTGTAGGTCGCTGCAGCCTCGACTTCGCGGCGCCACATCTTCTCGACCGTCGCGAGGTTCGTCTTGTCGAGGGACATCTATCCGATCATCCGTTCGAAAAAGACGATCGTGCCGATGCCCGCGGCGATGAGCGGCACCTGGCGGAGCGCGTTGCGGTCGGTCTCGCCTTTGTGCAGGTTCGGAATCAGATCCGACATGGCGATATAGAGCAGGCTGGCGGCCGACATTGCCAGCACGTACGGCCGGATGCTGGGAACGATCTGGACGGCGCCGAACGCCACCAGCGCGCCGGCGAGGCTCGATCCGCCGGCGACGCCGTTGAGCAGGAGCGCGCGGCCGCGGCTGTAGCCAGAGTGCAGCAGGATTGCGACGTCGCCCACTTCCTGCGGAATCTCGTGCGCGGCGACGGCGATCGCGGTGCTGACGCCCAGAGGCACGGACGAGATCACCGCGGAGCAGATGATCGCGCCGTCGATGAAGTTGTGGAACGCATTGCCGATAAACAGCAGCGGGGCGGCCGCGCCGTGGACCTCGCACTCGTGCGTGTGGCAATGGCGGAGCAGGACGAGTTTTTCGAGCGTGAAAAACAGCAGGATGCCGGCGAGCAGGGTGCCGAACACCGCCTGCGGCGCGAGCAGCGACAGCGCTTCGGGGAGCAGATCGAGCAGCGCCACGCCGAGCAGCGCGCCAACCGCGTAGCTGACCAGCCACGGCACCAGCCGCGTGCGCACGCGCGCCGGGAACGTGATGAGTGTCGAGGCGACGAGGAGTCCGCCAACGCTGCCGAGGAGGCTCAGTCCGAGCGCGGTCGCGAGCACGTGCACGCCGACATTCTAGCTTGCGACGTACCCCTTGCGTGCACGGACGCGGAACGTGCGGTTGCGGACTTCGACCCGGATCGCATGCCAGCGGCCGTCCTTCTTACCGGTGGACGGATACCCCAGGTAGTACTGCTTGCTCAGTTCGTCGGCGATGTTCGCGGTGGCCGGATTCAGATCGCGCGGGTCGCGTACGATTTCGGTGCGCCCGCCGCTGTCATCGGTCATGTCGCGCAACGCGGCCACGTTCACGCGCTCGTCGTTGTTGCCGCGCCGAAAGCCACCGCCGTTTCCGCCCCCACCGCCACCCTTTGGTGGCTGCGGCGGCCAGACAGGGCGGGTGCCGCGTCCGCCGGGAACGGGAAATGGATTCGGCGTTGGTATCGGTGCGCGCGGCGGAGGCTGCCGGAACGTCGGCTCGCCCTGACCATCGATGCCGATGGCATAGACCAATGTCTCCGTCTCGCGAATCTGCGCCTTGACCTCGCGCACGCTGGTCGCGCTCGACGTGTCGTTGCCGTCGGAAATCACGAGCAGCGCTTTCTTCCGGTTCTCGCCTTTCAGCGTCAGCGGAATCGCCTCGGCGACGCAGTCGTACATCGCCGTCCCGCCCGACGGCGTGATGCGGCCGAGCACGCGCGACAGAATCGCACGATCCTTGGTCCATCCCTGCAGCAGCACCGGCGAGTTGCTGAACCGGTAGAGGAAGACTTCGTCCTGCTTGTCGAGCAGGTCGTACAGGAATTTGTCGAGCGCCTCCTGTGCGGCCTGGATCTTGTTGCCGGCCATGCTCCCGCTGGTGTCGACCGCGATCCCGAGACTCACCGGCACGCGCTCCGCGTTGAAATGGGTGACGGTGACCGGCTGATCGTCTTCGTAGACAATGAAATCTTCCTGCCGTAGGCCCGGAACGAAACGGCCGTTGGCATCGGACACCGTGGCCGTGACGTTGATCAACTCGACGCCGCTCTTGAAACGGAAACCCGGCGCGTCACCGTCGGGACGCGCCGGCGTCTGCGGTTGCTGTCCGTGCAGCGACACGACCAGTAACGCGACTGCAGCAGCGGCACAGGCTGAGATTTCAGATTTCATGTTTCAGATTTCAGATGTCTAACTTCTCACTTCGACGTTAAAACTTGCCCATGTCGCCTGTCCACATACGGGACGATGTGATCGCCGGTTCTGAAACTGACGCGATAACGGCCGACCTGGCCGGCGGCAGGCACCGTGACGATGAACGTCGACTCCCCACCGGGACCAAGCCCGGGCGCAGCGATACTTCGCACGTTCGCTTCCGGGACGCCGGCTGCCAGGGCGATCTCGCGCGGTGAGTAAAGGTCGTGTCCGGATGGTGAACGCATGAACTGGCGTTGGGTGCGGGGCAAGACTCCTGCCTACTTGTTTCGGTCGTTTGGCGTGGAAACTTCGCGATCCCCACCGATTGTGTCCGGGATTCCTGTGCTCCGGGCGTGACACGGGTGTCCTCTGCGCTAGACTTCGGCCATGTCATTCGCAGGCAAGATCATCATCGTGACGGGAGCCACCAGCGGCATCGGACGCGCGACGGCCGAGGCGTTTGGACGCGAAGGCGGTTCATTGGTCCTCGTCGGACGTCAGGAAACCGTATTGGCCGAGGTGGCCGCAGAAGTGCGCGCGGCGGGTGGACACGCGGCGACCGTTGCCGCCGATCTCACCACTGTCGATGCGCCCGAACGAGTCGTGAGTGCCGCGCTCGCAGCGTTCGGCCACATCGACGTGCTGGTGAACGCCGCCGGCGTCATCGCGAGCGGTGCGCTCGAAGCGACCACCGACGAGATCTGGGACACGATGATGGCGGTGAATCTGCGCGCGCCGTTTCGCCTGATGCGCGCAGCGGCGCCCCATCTCACCTTGCGCAAGGGCGCCATCGTCAACGTGTCGAGCGTCAACGGACTGCGATCGTTTCCCGGTGTGCTCGCCTACAACGTCAGCAAAGCCGCCGTCGATCACCTGACGCGCTGCGCGGCGATCGAGATGGCGCCGTCAGGCGTGCGTGTGAACGCCGTCAACCCCGGCGTCACGGTCACGAACCTGCATCGGCGATCGGGGATGGACGAAACGAAATACGCGGCGTTCCTCGAGCGATCGAAGGAAACGCATCCGCTCGGGCGGCCCGGTCAGCCCGACGATATTGCGGCGCTGATCCTTTTCCTCGCATCAGACCGTGCGGGATGGATGACGGGCGAGACGATACCGATCGACGGGGGCAGGCACCTCACGTGCGCGCGGTAGTCGGGTAAGGCAGGTGGGTGGGTAGGTCAGGTGGGTCGAGGCTTGATGCCTTCCACGAAAACAAGTCCTTCGCGTTCCGCCAGCGTCCTGACCGCGCGGAATCCATCCGCTTCGAGCGACTTCGTTGCGTCGCCAGACGCGACAAACGGGGGGCCGTTCTGCGTCCGCGAGAGCACGGCGCCGAGGCCGCCGCGCGGCGCGGCGCCGACCACCAGGACGCGCCCGCCCGGACGCAGTACTCGCACGAGCTCTCGAATCGCCGCCACGCGATCTTCGGGTCGCATGGCGCCGAACAATCCGGCCGTGTCGTCGACGACCGCCAGGTCGAAGTCATCATCGGTCAGCGGCAGACGTTTCGGCGGCGCGACTTCGATTTCCACCAGCACGCCGGCCTGCTCGGCGGCCTTGCGCGCACGCGCCGCGGACGTCTCGTCCGGCGCGATAACCGCCGCGCGGCCTGACAGACCGACTTTGAGAGCGATCGCCGCCAGGCGTCCACCGTTGGCGCAGCCAACCTGCACGAAGC
>JANYHS010000266.1 GCA_025358945.1 Acidobacteriota bacterium | reverse complement strand
GTGGAGCAGCATCAGCGCCAGCAGCCCGACGGCTTCGGGCTCCGACAGCAACTCGACGAGCAGCCGTCCCAGCCGAATCGCTTCGCCCGAAAGGTCGTGGCGCGTCAGCGACTCGCCCGATGACGCGAAGTAGCCCTCGTTGAAGACGAGGTACACGACGTGGAGCACCGTGTCGAGACGGTCGAGCAGGTCGGCTCGCGCCGGCACCTGATACGGAATGCCCGCGTCGCGAATCTTCCCTTTCGCCCGGACGATACGTTGAGCGATGGTGGAGGGCGCGGTGAAGAACGCGCTGGCAATCTCCTCGGTCGTCAGACCGCAGACCTCACGCAGCGTCAGCGCAGCCTGCGCATCCGGCGTCAGCGCAGGATGACAGCACGTAAAGATCAGCCGCAGCCGGTCATCGTCCACGCTCTCTTCATCGTGACCACCCGTGTCGCGCGCCTCAGCGGCGAGACGCTCGGCAATCTCGTTCAGCGAGGCGTCAAAGCGCGCGCGCTTGCGCATGCCGTCGATGCTCTTGAACCGGCCGGTGGACACCAGCCACGCGCGAGGGTTGGCGGGGACACCGTCCCGCGACCATTGCTCCATCGCCGCGGTGAAGGCGTCGTGCATCGCCTCTTCGGCGAGATCGAAATCCCCGAGCAGACGAATCAGGGTGGCGAGCACGCGGCGCGAGTCGGCGCGATAGACGGCATCCACAGCCGCACGCGCCTGCTCGTCTGCGTCCTCGCTCCCCAACACGATCCCCCGGTGAGACTAATGGGTGAAGACCATGATCGGCCGGACCTCGACGCAGCCCGTTTTGGCCGACGGGATCCGCGAGCCGATCTGAATGGCGTCGTTCAGATCCTTGGCTTCGATCAGGTAGTAGCCGCCGAGTTGCTCCTTTGTTTCGGCGAAGGGGCCGTCGGTGGTTGACATCTTGCCGTTGCGGACGCGCACGGTGGTCGCTGTCTGGACGGGCTGCAGCGCGTTGCCGCCGATGTAGTGGCCGCTGGCCTTGACCGATTCGGTGAACGCGCCGTACTCGCCCATGAACGCGTCGCCTTCGCTCTTGGTCATGCCGGCCATCTTCTTCTCTTCGTCGTAAATCAGACACAGATACTGCATGGCGTCCTCCGCATATGGGTTGAATCCGCTCAGAACACTGGTTAGTCGCTCGGAGGGTCAGAATTCGACATCACCTTAAGTGTATATTTGTCTCTTGATCACCTTCATCAAAGACATCTTCGAGACAGCCCGGACGGCCGGACGGCCTGTTGTGTCGTTCGAGTTCTTCCCCACCAAGACTGACGAAGGCGAGCGGGCGCTGCTCGAGAAAACGATCCCGGCCCTGCGGGCGCTCGCGCCTGACTTCTGCTCGGTGACCTACGGCGCCGGCGGCAGCACGCGTGAAAAGACCCTCACAATCGTCGACCGGATCCAGCGCGAACAACAAATGACCGCGATGGCGCATCTCACGTGCGTCAACGCCACGATCGAGGAGACACACGCCGTCCTGCAGCAAACGCGAGCACTGGGCATCAAGAACATCCTGGCGCTGCGCGGCGATCCGCCGAGTGGTTCCACCGAATTCGTCAAGACCGCAGGCGGCTTCGAGTACTCGTACCAGCTCGTCGAGGCCATTCGGACATTCGGCGGTTTCTCCATCGGCGTCGCCGGATTCCCCGAAGGACACATCGCCTGTCACGAAGGCAAGCACGTGGACTGGCAGCGGTTGAAGACGAAGATCGATCACGGCGCGGACGTCGTGATCACGCAGCTGTTCTTCGACAACAGCCACTACCTCGAGTTCCGCGACTTCCTGACGGCGCAGGGCGTGACGGCGCCGATCGTACCGGGCATCATGCCGATTGTCAGCGCCTCGCAGATCAAGCGAATCGTCGCCATGTGCGGAGCCGCACTGCCGGCAGCGCTGCTGTCTGAACTCGAACGGTGCGGAGACGATGACGAAGCCGTGCTGCAATTCGGGATCGACTACGCGACGAAGCAGTGCGAAGGGCTTCTACGCGAGGGCGTACCGGGTCTGCACTTCTACACCCTGAACAAAGCGCGATCGACGACCGAGGTTGTCAGAAGTCTCGGCATGACCCGATCGTAAAATCGATCGGAGGCATCCGCGCCATCCGACGCGGGCGAGCCGCGCGTCACCAGAACAACGTCGTGCGGATCAGGCGTCCGAGGACAGCTACTGCGGACGCCGGAACAGTCCGCCGTAGACCGCCTTCGCAAGAATGTGCCCCTGAATCGCTTTCATCACGTTCGCGCGCGACTCGAAGGCATCGGCAGCCGGCGGCACGTCAATCGCGGCATCCAGCGCGTAGAGTTCGAACATGTAGTGATGCTTCGGACCGTTCGCGCCGGCACCGGGGCCGCGATACATCTGGCCGGTGGCGCTGAACTGATAGGCGCCATTGGTCAGTCTCGCAGCCTTCGGCACGCCTTCAGGAAGGCCGGTGGCCGTCGCGGGAATGTTCCACACCACCCAGTGCGCCTGATCGTCGGTCGTCTTGTTGCGTGCGACGTCCATGTCGCGCATGTTGAGGAAGAGCGACTGTGTGCCGGCGGGCACGTTGGTCCAGCTGATCGCGGGCGACAGCCCCTCTCCGGTCGCGACGCCTGGCGCCGCCTGACTGAATTTTACCGGCACGTCGCCGCCGTCGGGAAACCCTTCGACCGTCAGCGTCATCGCCGGAGTGGCCGGCGCCGCCGGTTGGGCGCCGCGCTGCTGGGCGGCCATCGGCATCGCGATCAGTACGGCCAGCGTCGACACGACACACCACATTCTGTTTCGCATTGTGCACTCCTTCGGAGCTTGGAAGTTCAGACGTCTGATTTCAGATTTCAGACTGGAATTCTAACTCCAGGAACGACGTCCCCGGCGCCGGGTTGTAGCGATAGGGCGGGACGTCCCGGAAACCCAGCCGCCGGTAGAGGGCCTGCGCTCCGGTCATGGTGGGCAAGGTATCCAACCGCATCGCGCGGTAACCGGCGGCATACAACCGTTTCATTTCGCAGACGTCCGGGTCCAGCCTGCGCACGGCGACGCAACCAACAGCCCGCGCGGCGGTGGCGAGCAGCAGCAACCCTGACGGCCGCGCGTACGCACCAGGCAAGCCGGTCAGCTCCGCGGCGAAGTCCTGAAAGCCCAGATCGATGCCGAGCGAGTGCGCATATGCCTCGAACAACGCCCGGACGTCAGCGATGTCCGCGGCGCCATCAGCGTCACGAATCGTCACCATGCTTCCAGCGGCCAGCGTGTAGTGGAGCCAGCGTTTGGTACGCGACCTTTTACGGCGTTAGCCCGGGCACTATAGCTGATGTGGCCAGCGGCATCTGCCGGCAGGCGCTCGCACATCCGCGCCTTGAGAAGCGCGAGATCCTCGGACGCCATCGCTGCGAGTTTCGGACCGACGCTCGGCCCGCCCAGGACGGCCGTCCAGTAGTCGTCGAAATCGGCGAACGTCCGCTGCACGGCGATCTCCCGCGTCTCGACGGCATCCAGACCCGCGCCCGTCCACAAGTCCCGCAAGGCTTCGATGCGAGACGCATCAGCGCTCGGGGGTACCGGAACGGCCACGCCCATCCCGCGCATTTCAACCCGCAACACGTCGTAGGGAAATCCACCACCAGCCATGTCCCACGCGTAGGCGGTGACGGCGCCGCCGGGGCAGACCACTCGCGCCATTTCAGCAACGCCTTTGGCCGGGTCGGGCACGAAGAAAATCACCAGCGACATGACCGCCGCGTCGAACGTGTCGTCGAGGAACGGTAGCGCCATGGCATCGCCCAGGCGGAACTGTGCCACACGCGCCGCGGGTCGCGAGCGAGCATAAGCAAGCTGCGCCTCTGACGGGTCGATCCCCTGTACTGACGCTGGCGCACAGCGCTCGACCAGCATTTCAGTAAAGGCGCCGTTGCCACACCCAACGTCGAGCCATCGAAAACCTGATTGTGGAGCAAGCCAGTCGAGGAACTTTTCACCGACAAGTTGACTCCACGTTCCCATATATCGTTCGTAGGCAGCCCCATCGTCGAAGCGGATTTGGTCGGTCACATGTCTCCTGCCCCATCACGATATCATTCCGACGTGACCATGCTCGTCCGCTCCGGCAAGCGGAAAGACGATGAGCCGGACGGGCTGCGCGCGCGGCTGGCCGAGCTCGACGCCATGCTCGTCGAACGCACCACGGAAGTCGCGCGGGTGAAATCAGGCCTCGACGCATTCGAGATCGATTACCGCAAGCGGGTCGGCGCCCTGCACGAAAAGCTCGACACGCTCGAGCTCGAGATTGCCGAAGCCGAGCTGGGCGAGTTATCGAAGCGGATGGAGGGTGGTCCTGCCGACCCGAGTCAGCCCGCGGCGGGCCGGCCCGCGCCGCCGCCGCGATTCACGTCTGACGCCGCCCGCAAACTGTTTCGCGATGTCGCGAAGGCGATTCATCCCGACCTCGCCCACGACGAGGCCACGCGGGATCGGCGTCATACGCTGATGGTCGAAGCCAACCGCGCGTACGCCACGGGCGACGAAGAACAGCTCCGCTCGATTCTTCAGGCGTGGGAGCGAAGCCCCGACGCCGTCCAGGGAAGCGATCCCGAAGCGATGCGACTACGGCTCGTTCGCCGGATCGCGCAGATCGAAGAGGAGCTGGAAATGCTCGGGCAGGATCTGGCGGCGCTGAAAGACTCGCCGTTGGGGAAGTTGAAGGCGATGGTGGACGCCGCCGCGGCCAGCGGCAAGGACCTGGTACGCGACATGGTCGGCCGACTGAAGCGCGACATCCTGGTCGCCACCAATCGCCTGGATGCGCTGAGGCCGCCTGTCTGATTGCGGATTGCGGTCACAGTTTTCCGAGCGACTTGGTCCCGGCGACGAGCACCGCGTACTTGAGAACTTTCGCCAGGTTCAGCGGGAACCGGAGTTCGAGAATCTCCGAGAGGCGCCGAGCGGATTCGACCTCGCCTCCGGCGCTCACGATCACCCGCAGCACCCGATCGCGCCCGTCGTAGTGGCATGGGTCATCGAACAGATCAACGAAGGCGAACCTCCCGCCTGGTTCGAGCACTCGCAGAGCCGCGGCGACGCTCACGGTCTTATCATCCGCGTCCCGCACCTCGTGGAGGGTCAAACTACTGACCACCCTGCCGAAATGTCCGTCGGCGAACGGCAGCTGGGACGCACTTCCGTGCAGCCACTCGGGGCCCTGGACACCCTCGAGCGCCGCGTTGCGCTCGGCTTGCGACCGTGAGTACTCCCAGTCATCGCCCCAGTAGTCGAGTCCGACATATTCGCCCGGAGTCGACTTCGCGAACCGGATCAGCAGCTGCCCGCTGCCGCACACGCCGACCAACGTCAGATTTCGAGCGCGCGTGCCAATGTGAGGTTGCGCGGCAACAAGGCCAGCGGCTTGTTCGAACTCTTCGCGAATGGCATTGGGCGCTTTCGTTCGGTTGATCCGCCACCACGCCTCGGCCTCGCGAATCTGCCTGGATGCGAGCGCTCGTGCACGTCACGCGTTGCGCCGTTCATCATTGTCCGCCCAACGCCAGCGCTCACCAGCGGCCGCTAGCGACCTTGACTATCGCGGCCGTCTGGTGCAGCGCATGTTGGGCAGCCAGTTGTCGCGACAGTCAGGATGCGCGCTTGGTCGAAACTGCTTTCCTGGGAGCGTGCGTGACGACTTGGCGGCCACTCTGAGATTGACGAGCGCGCGCCGCCTCGACGATTTTCTCGAGGTTGTCGTCGGATGCTTTCGCAATGGCCTCGCGAGCCGCGCGGACTTCGTCAACGATCGAATCGGAGGACTTCATGGCGCCTGCTCCTTCACCAACTCAAGGGGCGTGCAAATCACCGGCGGGTCAAAGCCAGCACGGCGGCAGATTGCTTCGATCCGCCCGCGCATTGTCGCATTCGCGATATGTGTGCAGTTCCAGCTCACAAGATAGTCCATGCCATGGACGGAGGCCACTGCGATGTGAAGCGCATCGATCTTGGCCTTCTCTGGGACGCCACCACCACGAATCAGCTCGGCGGCCAACAACGTCGCGTCGGCCGACAAGTCGAGAAGGACGAGATCGCGAAGCGCGGCAAGCCGAAGAGCTGCGGCGGCGGCGTCCCCGGCCGACGCCTCATCCAACACGGACTGCGAGACAAACAATTCGAACGCTTCCCGCGTGCTCCACCAATCTCGCGTGACCTGCTGGTGAGCCGCGAGAACCAAGTCACGGCTCGGCAACGCCGTGAGATAGCTGACGATCGTCGTCTCCACGTACGCCTTCGGCTTCATTCACGCTCATTCCACCGTACCGAGGTGCCGTCTGCAAGTTTCGACGATTCGATGTCTGCCCAACTACTCTTGGAGTAGAGGGCAGTTCTTCTCTCGCAGACAACGACGACAGCCACGAGAGCCATCAGGCGCTTCATCTCCAACTCGCGCCGGATGTTAACACGGCCATCCGACCGACGGGGCCTCCGTGCATGGCTGCTCGACCGGCGTTGGCTGCGCGCGCCCGCAGCGAACCGCTCCTCAGCGCCGAGCGATAACCCGATGTAAGTCGCAGTCGTATATGCCGTTGCGCCAGCACTGCCGCGATCGCAGCCGGCGGTTGGCTGCAGACACCGGTCAACATGGCACCCTACAGCCGATCCGCCGGACTCCGAACGCCAAGCCCGCCACGATTCAGCACGTGCGTGTACATCATGGTCGTACTCACGTCCGCGTGGCCCAACAGTTCCTGCACGGTTCGGATGTCGTACCCATCCTCCAGCAGATGTGTCGCAAACGAATGCCGGAACGTATGACAGCCGGCCCGCTTCGCAATTCCTGACCTCTGAACCGCCATAGTCACCGCCCGCTGGACGGCCGACTCGCGCAGGTGATATCTGGACGGCGGTCCCCATTTCGGATCGCGGCACACACGGCCCGCCGAAAAAGCAAACTGCCAGGACCACTCGGCCGCCGCGTTCGGATACTTCCGCGCAAGGGCGTCCGGGAGAGCGACTCGCCCATGCCCGGCCGCGAGATCCTGTTCGTGCTGGCGATGCACGTCGCACAAATGCGTGCGCAGACGCTCCTTCACGGCTTCCGGCAACACCGTGCGCCGGTCCTTCTGCCCCTTGCCGCGGCGCACCACGATTTCGTTCCGATCGAAGTCGACGTCCTTGGCGCGAAGTTCGAGACATTCCTGAAGCCGTAGGCCGGCACCGTAGAGCAACGCCACCACAAGCCAGGCCACGCCGTCGAGCTGCCGCATCACCGCCCGCACCTCGTCGCGTGACAGCACGACCGGCACCCGCACAGGCATCTGGGCACGCGGTAGCTGAGCGATCGGTCCAGAATCCACCGAGAGCACGTGGCGATACAGAAAGAGCAACGCGCTCAACGCCTGGTTCTGTGTTGACGCGCTCACCCGCTGAACCGTCGCGAGCCAGGTCAGGAACGCTTCGATCTCCTTCGCCCCCATCGTCGCCGGATGTTTTTTTTGTGAAAGACCATGTAGCGCCGGATCCAGTACGCGTACGCCTCTTCAGTGCGCCGGCTGTAGTGACGCGTGCGGATGGCCCCGCGCACACGATCGAGAAGTTTGACTTCCATCCGACGACGAGGGCATCGTCGCCGTCATGTTCGCAACGCGCATTGCGCGAAAAGGAGGCGCCGCTACGTGAAGGTGAGCGCTCTCAAACTAATCGAGCGGTTCGTGCTCGACGATGAGTGGGACTGAATCGTCCGCGATCGTCATCCTGGATCTTCTTCGTGCCTTCGTGTCTTCGTGGCTGATTTCCCGCCGTACAAAGAAAAAGGGCGTCCGCACGTGCCGGTAGAACTCGAAGCCGGTGCCCGCCGGAATCAGCCGGCCCATCGTCACGTTTTCCTTCAGGACGCGCAGGTGATCCACCTTGCCGGAAATCGACGCTTCGGTGAGCACGCGCGTGGTTTCCTGGAACGACGCGGCCGAAATGAACGAGTCGGTCGAGAGCGACGCCTTCGTGATCCCGAGGTAAGCCTCCGGCAGATGCTGGGCCACGCTTCGGTCGATTCTTGAGTGTCGTTCATCAGCATCTCGTCAGTCTGACTGGAGCGACTAACCCACGCGCGTCGGATCCATCTGAAGACTAGCCAGGACTCTCTGCGAACTCGCGACTTAACTTCCTGTTTACCCTGTTTCACCCGCAAAGAAAAAGGGCGACCGTCTTTCGACGATCGCCCTTTCGTGCTTCTGACTTCGTACTTCGAACTTGAAGTTAGTCGGCGAGCGGATCGCCGGTCCGTGGACCAAGCGCCTCTTCCGGCTCCACGAAATACTCCATGTCGCGTTCCAGCTCGAGCTCGTCGTCGCTCGGCTGCGGCAGCGCCGGCGGCGGCGGCGGCTCGTCCGCCGGGATCCGCACGTGCCGGTAGAACTCGAAGCCCGTGCCCGCCGGAATCAGACGTCCCATCGTCACGTTTTCCTTCAGGCCGCGCAGGTGATCCACCTTGCCGGAAATCGACGCTTCGGTGAGCACGCGCGTGGTTTCCTGGAACGACGCGGCCGAAATGAACGAGTCGGTCGAGAGCGACGCTTTCGTGATCCCGAGCAGCAACGGACGGCCCTGCGCCGGACGCCCCTCCGCCTTGATCACGCGCTCGTTCTCTTCGAGGAACCGGAACTTGTCCACCTGCTCGTCGACCAGGAATTCCGTGTCGCCGACATCCTCGATCTTCACCCACCGCATCATCTGCCGCGCGATGGTCTCGATGTGCTTGTCGTTGATGTTGACGCCCTGCAGCCGGTAGACCTCCTGAATCTCGTTCACGAGGTAGGACTGCAGCGCCTTCTCGCCGAGCACGTTCAGGATATCGTGCGGGTTCGACGGACCGTCCATCAGCGGTTCGCCCGCCCGGACGCGTTCGCCCTCCTGCACATTGACGTGGACGCCGCGTGGCAGCGAGTACTCACGCGGTTCGGCGCCCTGCTCGTCCGGCACGATGATGATCTTGCGCTGACCCTTGACGATGCCACCGTGCTTGACGATGCCGTCGATTTCCGAGATGACCGCAGTCTCGCGCGGCTTGCGCGCTTCGAACAGTTCGACCACGCGCGGCAGGCCGCCCGTGATGTCCTTGGTCTTCGTCGTTTCACGCGGGATCTTGGCGAGCACGTCGCCCGCCGACACCATCTCGCCGTCCTGCACCATGAGGTGCGCGTGCGACGGCATCTGGTACTTGCGGTTGACCTTCCCGTCCTTGCCCTTGATCTCCATCGCCGGCTGCTTCTTCTCGTCCGGCGAGTCGACGATGATGAGGCGCGAGAGGCCCGTGACTTCGTCAACTTCCTCGTGCACCGTGATGCCTTCGAGAATGTCCTTGAACCGAATCTGGCCCGGTTCTTCAGTCAGGATGCTGAACGTGTACGGATCCCACTCGACCAGCTCCTGACCCTGTTCGACGTGCTGGCCTTCCTTCACCTTGAGGCGCGCGCCGTAAACGATCGGGTAGCGCTCGCGATCGCGCCCCTTCGCGTCCTGCACGACCAGCGAACCGCTGCGGTTCATAACGACCAGGTTGCCGTCCTTCGCCTCCACGACCTGCAGACCTTCGAACCGCGCGGTGCCCGCGTTGCGCGCTTCGAGTGTCGATTCGCCATGGATGCGCGACGCCGTGCCACCGATGTGGAACGTACGCATCGTCAGCTGCGTGCCGGGCTCGCCGATGGACTGCGCCGCGATGACGCCGACCGCCTGCCCGAGCTCGACCGTCTTGCCGGTGGCGAGGTCGCGGCCGTAGCACTTCGCGCAGACGCCGCGGCGCGCCGTGCACGTG
>JANYHS010000259.1 GCA_025358945.1 Acidobacteriota bacterium | reverse complement strand
TGCTCGCCGCTACGCTCGCTTCTTTCAATCTTCCCCTCGAAGGTGCCGCCATCCTCCTGGCCATTGACCAGATCATGGACATGGGTCGCACGGCCGTGAACGTCATGGGCAACTGCATCGCCACCGCCGTCGTCGCTCGCTGGGAAGGCGTGTTCGACGACGAGAAGATGCGCGCGTTCGAGCGCGGCGGCCGCGCGCCGAAGGCGGCCTGATGCGGATTGCGGTGGTCGGTGCGCGCGGACAGCTCGGCGCTGCCATCGTCCACGAATGCGCGGCGTCACATGACGTGGTCGCATTCGGCCGGGCGGATCTTGACGCCAGCGACGAGGCGGCGGTGACGGCGGCGATGGCGAGGGTGAAGCCGGACGTCATCGTCAACGGCGCCGCGTTCACGGACGTGGACGGCGCGGAGGATCATGCGGTCGCGGCGTTGAACGCGAACGCATTTGCGGTGCGCGCGCTCGCGCGGGCGGCGCGGACACATGGCGCGACGCTGGTCCACTACAGCACCGACTTCGTCTTCGACGGTACGGCCACCGAGGCCTACACCGAGTCCGTACGGCCCAATCCCCAGAGCGTCTATGCGGCGTCGAAGCTGCTCGGCGAATGGTTTGCGACCGATGCACCGCGCGCCTACGTACTGCGTGTCGAAAGTCTTTTCGGCCGGGCGCCTGGCGCCGGTCCTGCGAAGGGCAGCGTCGCCGGTATTCTCAACACGTTGAGGTCTGGCGGTGTCGCGAAGGTGTTCGAGGATCGGACGATTTCGCCGTCCTACGTCCCGGACGCCGCGCGAGCCACGCGGCAGCTGATTGAATCCCGAGCTTCGGCCGGGCTGTATCACTGCGTGAATAGCGGGTCATGCACGTGGCTGGAGTTTGCGAAAGCACTCGCGCAGCAACTGGGCGTCGAGCCGCGATTCGACGCCGTCCGGATGGCTGATGTGAAGCTGCGCGCGTCACGTCCGCGATTCTGCGCGCTGTCGAACGAGAAGATCCGCGCGACTGGGATCGAGATGCCGGCGTGGCAGGACGCGCTACGGCGCTACGTCGAGACTCTCCGCGACGAGGTCGCGCACCAGGTTGCCGACCGCCAGTGATGACGTCAGCCCTGGAGAATCGATACCAGACGCCTGGATCACCGCCGGGTTCTGCCGGTCGCGCCTGATCAGAAAGTCCGCGAACGATTCCGACGGCGGGTGCAGCTTGGCGCGGATGCCGCTGCCAGACAGCCGGAGATCGTCGATCGTCACGCCGTCAATCAGCCGTCTCGCCGATGCGGCGAAGGACTCGAGCGGCTCGCGATCGCTCTCGTAGTCGTCCTTTTGTTCCTGATACCGAATCGTCGGACCGATCCACACCTGACCGCCCGTCGTACGCACGAGATGCACGCCGAGCCCGTGACCGGATGCGTGCGGCAGGGGATACACGAGCCCATTCACCAGACACCGTTTGGCGGGCGTGAACTCGGCGTACTCCCCGCGGCACGGGTAGATCGTGAACGCCTCCCCGCCCAGCATCTTCGACACTTCGTCCGCGTACAGACCCGCGGCGTTGACGACGATGCGGGCGAGAATGGTTTCCCGTTCGGTGCGAAGGGCGATGCCCTCGGGATGGCGGTCCGCGCCGAGCAGTTTCGTGCCCGGCAGGAAGATCGCGCCTTCCGCGGCGCCGGTTCGCAGCAGCGCCTTCACATATTCTTCGGCGTTGACGATGCCGCTGTCCGGTGACCAGAGCGCGACGCGGGTGTTGACCGACGGCTCTTTGGCTTCGATGAAGGCGCGATCGACGAGGGTCAGCCCGGCGACACCGTTGTCCGTACCGCGCCGCTGCAGCGCCTCGAGTTGCGCGATCTCGCCGTCATCATGCGCGACGACTAGTTTGCCCGAGCGCGCATGCGGCACGCCGTGTGCGACGCAAAAGGCGTACATCAAGTCGCGCCCCTCGACGCAGAGTCGCGCCTTGAGAGTGCCCGCGGGATAGTAGATGCCGGCGTGGATGACGCCGCTGTTGTGGGTGCTGGTGTCCTGGCCTGGCCGCGGGTGCCGTTCGAGCACGCAGACCGACAACCCTCGAGCCGCGATGGCGCGCGCGGACGCCAGACCGGTTACGCCGCCGCCGACGATCGCGACATCGATACGTTCCACAGGTCAGCTCCGGTAGCCGATGGCGGCGTAGTCGAGGTGCGTGAAGAGCAGGTTGTTCAAGATGACGGCGTTCGCGTTCGCGGCGTGCGCGACCTGCGCCAGCGCACTCGCCGTCGGATCGGTCGACGCCAGCACGCCTGCCGGCAGATCGATCGTCTTCATCTTCATGTGATCGGGCACCGGCGCGCTGTAGCGGATCATAACGCGCTCGAACCCGCTCGCCTGCAGCAGATACTGCAGCGTTTCGGGATGCACCGGACGGACGTGGGTAAAGTCGCGAATGTAGCTGCTGAAGAACGCGAGCCAGCAGGCCGGGTTGATCGTTTCGAGGACGATCGGCGCACCTGGCTGCAGCGCGCGCGCGGCGGCGTCGAGCAGGCGCATCAGGTACGCGGGATCGAGATGCTCGACCACCTGGACGGCGATGAGGCCGCCGAGCGAGTCGTCCGGGAGTGCGCCGATGAAGGCGAGCGCGTCGCCGTGTAAGGCATCGAGGCCGCGTTGGCGGGCGATGGCCGCCATCTCGGCGTTCGCGTCCACACCGCGCGCGCGGATGCGTGCGGTCTGCAGCGCCGAGAGAAATTCCCCACGTCCGCAGCCGACGTCGAGCACGTCCGATCGCCCGGCAAAGATCGGCACATACGCCTGGAGCCGCTCTTCGATGACGGCGTCGGCGCCGCGAAACTGATCTTCGAAGCCGACGTACTTGTAGTCGTCGTGTTGCGGATTGTGGATTGCGGATTGCTGATTGCTGACGCCGGATTGCGGATTGGGCGTTGCGGATTCCTGTCCACCCGTTTGTCGCTTCAGCATCTCCACCGCGCGCTGCAGGACGCCGACATGCGTGCGGAGTTCGCCGAGCGCACGGGCGTCG
>JANYHS010000243.1 GCA_025358945.1 Acidobacteriota bacterium | reverse complement strand
CACGACGCGCAGGGGATGGTCACCGCCGCGGCGATCGCCGAGGGACTCAAGCGCGGCGCCACGTCGCGCATCAGCAAGTTCACGGCGGATGGCAAGTTCATCAAGTCGTGGGGAGCGATCGGCGTGAAGCACGGAGAGTTCCGTACGCCCCACGCGCTGATGTTCGACGCGAGGGGCCGCCTGTGGGTCGCGGATCGCGGCAACCACCGGATCGAGATCTTCGATCAGGACGGCAAGTACCTCGAGTCGCGCTACGCCTTCAGCCGTCCCAGCGGATTCTTCATCAAGGGCAACACGCTCTATGTCATCGACTCCGAGTCGGGTCCGCTGAACCATCCGAACTGGCGCGACGGCGTGCGCATCGGTCCGCTCAACGAGGATCGCGTCACCGGGTTCATCCCGCCCTTCGATCGCGAGGATCGCGTGTACCAGGGCACGGCGGGAGAAGGCATTGCGGTGGACGCCGACGGCAACGTCTACGCGGCGGAAGGGCCAAACTCGCTGGCGCAGGCGGGCGGCGCGTTCACCAAGTACTCGGTGAAGTGAGTCAGTCTCGATGAACACCTATTCCAACTACGTCGCCGGCAAGGATGTGCCGGCGGCGGACGGCCGCACGTTCACCGCATTCAATCCGACGACCGGCGGCGTGTGGGGCACGTTCGCGCTGGCGGGGCCGACCGAAGTCGATCGTGCCGTGAAAGCGGCGTCGGAGGCGTTCCGTACCGGACCGTGGGGCGCGCTGTCGCCGACGCGGCGCGGGCGGCTGCTGATGAAGTGGGGCGAGGTGATCGCCGAACACGCCGATCGCATCGCGACGATCGAGACCGAGCAGAACGGCAAGCTGTTCGCCGAGATGCGCGCGCAGGCGCGGATCGCGCAGGACTGGCTGTATTACTTCGGCGGCCTCGCCGACAAGATCGAAGGCACGGTCATCCCGCTCGATCGCCAGAGCATCCTCAACTACACGCTGCGCGAACCGCTCGGCGTGGTCGGGGTCATTACGCCGTGGAACTCGCCGACCTTCATCGCGATCATGTCGCTGGCGCCGGCGCTGGCCGCCGGCAACACGATCGTGCTCAAGCCGTCGGAGATCACATCAGCCTCGGCCATCGAACTGGCGCGCCTGGCGGAGCTCGCCGGCATTCCCCCCGGCGTCATCAATGTGGTCACCGGCTTCCGCGAAACAGGTGAAGCGTTGGTGGATCACCCGCTGGTCGCCAAGGTGTCGTTTACCGGCAGCGTCGGCGCAGGCCGTGCGATCGCCGCGCGGGCGGGACAGCGGCTGGTCAGCTGCATGCTCGAACTTGGCGGCAAGAGCCCCAACATCGTGTTCGACGATGCGAATCTTGATCAGGCGGAGGCGGGAGTCCTCGCCGGTATTTTCGCGGCGGCGGGTCAGACGTGCGTCGCCGGTTCGCGCGCCTACATTCACGAGTCGATCTACGACACGTTCGTTGACAGGCTCGTGCGTCGCGCGCAGCAGATCACGATCGGCGACCCGTTGCTGGCGACGACGCAGATGGGACCGGTGGCGACGAAGATGCAGCTGGAGAAGGACGAGTCGATGGTGGCGCGCGCGGTCAGCGAGGGCGCGAAGGTGTTGTGCGGCGGCGGCCGGCCGGCGATCGCGGAGTTCCCCGGCGGCTATTTCTATCAGCCGACGATCGTGCATCAGCTGACGAAGGACAACTTTCTGATGCGCAACGAAGTCTTCGGCCCGGTGCTGGCCGTGACGCCGTTCAAGGACGAAGCGGAAGTGCTGGCGCTGGCGAACGACACCGAGTTCGGCCTCGCGGCCGGCGTCTGGACGCACGACATCCGCCGCGCGCACAAGATGGCGCGCGCGCTCGAGTCTGGCACCGTGTGGGTGAACACCTATCGCGCGCTGACGTTCAACTCGCCGTTTGGCGGCTACAAGGCGAGCGGGATTGGCCGGCAGAACGGAATCGAGGCGGTCTACCAGTATCTGCAGACCAAGAGCGTGTGGTGCGAGCTCGGTGATGAAGTCCAGGATCCATTCATCATGAAAGTCTGATCTGGAGCTCGGCCACGAAATACACGAAAAACGAATGACGAGCGCTCGCTGCATTCACGGAATGGACGGCCGCTTCTGCGCGGTCTGCAACACGGGGATATACTGACCGTCATTTCTTCACCGACGAGGAGCTGCTCATGCCTACTATCCGACTGAGTCACATTTGCGCGACGCTGATCCTGGGCGTCGCCGCGCTGAGCGTTGCCGAATCGCGCATCCACGGCCAGGCCGCGCGCGCCGCGGCGCCGACCGCAGTGCCGACGTTCAAAGTCGATCCGTCGTGGCCGCTCGAGATGCCCAACCACTGGATCATGGGCGCAGTCACCGGCGTGTTCGTGGACGCCAGGCAACACGTGTGGGTCACGCACCTTCCGGAAGTCCTCACCGAAGAAGAGCTCTACGAAGAACCGTGGAACGTGGCGGGCCTCGACCCGGCCAAACCAAAGCCGGTGCAGATCGCCACCTGCTGCAGGGCGGCGCCGCCGGTACTCGAGTTCGACCAGCAGGGCAAGCTCGTGCAGGGCTGGGGCCAGGGCTCGATGACCGACTTCACCGACTGGCCGCGCGAGCCGCATGGCATTTTCGTCGACCACCTCGAAAATGTCTGGGTCGGCAGCTACAACCGCCACCGCGTGATGAAATTCACGCGCGAAGGCAAGCATCTGCTGACGATCGGCGAGTACGAAAAGACCAACGGCAGCGCCGACACGACGCTGCTCGGCGGACCGTCGGGCATCTGGGTGGATCCGAAAAACAACGAGGTCTACATCTCCGACGGCTACCGTAACCGCCGCATCATCGTCGTCGACGGCGCCACCGGAAAATACCTGCGGCACTGGGGCGCGTACGGCAACGTCCCCGACGACACCGAGAAGTTCGATCCGAAGACGATGGTGACGGGCGCGCGGCCCAAGCAGTTCTCGACGCCGCACGGCATCACCGGATCCACGGACGGGAAAATCTACGTCGCCGATCGCCGCGGCAATCGGATCCAGGTCTTCGATCACGCGGGCAAGTTCCTGGCGGAGAAGGTCATTGCGCCGGCGACGCTATCGTCGGGGTCCGCGTTCGTGCCGGTGTTGTCGCCCGACGCGCAGCAGCAATGGTTGTATGTCGCGGACGGCACGAATCACAAAGTCTGGATCCTCCGCCGATCCGATCTCGAAGTGGTCGGCGAGTTCGGCCGCGGCGGACGGCAGGTCGGACAGTTCCTGCGGCCGCACGGGATGAGCATCGACAATCAGGGCCACCTCTACGTCGGCGAAGCCACCACCGGACGTCGGGTCCAGAAGTTCGCGCTGCAGCGTTGAGCTGGCTCGCTTGGCATCAGCGTTGCTAAGACCCAATGCATGGGTACAATCCTTCTCGTCATTCTGATCCTGATGCTTCTCGGCGCTGTTCCCGCATGGCCGCACAGCCGCAGCTGGGGCTACGGGCCCAGTGGTGGCCTGGGCCTCGTCGTCGTGATTCTGCTGATTCTGGTACTGACCGGACGACTGTAGCGATTACGGTGCGGTCGGCTTCGATCGGGCGGGAATGACGTTCAGCGTGATGCGCATCGAAGAGGCGCGCGCGGTCGCTGGTGCGGCACCGAGCGTGGCCGTGAACGCCGACGAGAGCATGTCGGGGTCATCGAGGTTCGCGGTGACCTCGACGCGCGTGCCACGCGGCAACGCCAGCGGATGCTCGAACCAGTAGCGGCGATCCCAGTCGGCGCGTGTGTTGATCCGAATCATCGGCACGCGCGATCCGTCCGGTTTCACGGCTTCCACCTGCAGCGTGATGTTGCCCGGCACCTGATCCGGGCTCAGCGCGACCGCCTGTAGATCCTCGGCGAGGGTGTGGCTGAACGTCATCGTCCGCGCGGCGCTGCCGGACGAGGCCGACGGCGAGTCGTTTGTGGACGAGATCGGCAGCGCGAGCAGTTCCTGGCTGGTGGCGGCGGCGAAGTAGACGCCGACGGTGCTGCGATCCGTCAGCGGCTTGCCTTCGAACTGCCACGTCTTCTTGTAGTGAATGCGCAGGCTGAGTTGCGCACCGGCCGGAAGGCGGAACGCGACGCCGTCGCCTTGCGCCGCATCCTGTCCCGGCAGCCACAACGCGAGGACGCGTTCTGGTGCGGGTGCCGTGCCAGTCGATGGGCTGGCGCCCTTCATGACGATCGTCGCGCTGCGAACGAACGCTGGATTGCCGGGCAGGAGATCGACCGCGCGGATCCAGCGCGCCTCGGTCGTCCCCGACGGCAGCGTGAACTCCTGCCAGTCTTCCATCTTGTCTGGCGCAATCGTGAACGCGGCGGGCATCTGCAGCGCGAGATCCGGCGTGCCCAGCTTCCACTCGTTCTTCAACTCGACCGCGGGCAGTTTCTGATCCAGTGCCCCGCGCGGATTTCCGCCGGTGGCCCATGTCAGGATGACGTCCAGCTCCTTCGGCGACAGCGTGTGCGCGTGCTTGAACTCTCCGTAGCCCTCGTCCGCGTTCCACGGCGGCATGTGCGCCGCCACCAGCTCCGCCCGAATCGATTCCGCCCACGGGAACGCATCGTCGTAGGTCATCAACGACATCGGCGCGACGCCGCCTGGGACGTGGCAACTCGAGCAGCGATCCCGCAGGATCGGAAATACATCGTCGTTGTAGGTGTATTTCGAGGTGATCGCCTTGTGCGCCTCGCCGCGCTGCACGGCCACTGCAACGGCAAGGCCGACCAGAGCGAACAGGACGAAGAAGCGTGCGGCCTTGTGTGTCATTGCGGATTGCGGACTGCGGATTGCGGAAAGGCAGATTGGATGTCTTTCGAGGCCTCAACGAACTTGGCGTACGCGTCAGAGATCTGCTGCTTGTTGCCGATGTCGCCGAACGCGTCGAGCAGATAGGCCGAGCGCACGAGTCGGGAGATCGCGGGCTCGGCGATTCTGCGGCGCTCGGGCGTCAGCTCGCTCCTGTGCTCGTCGAGCGCCAGCGCGAGATCCTTGGCCTGGAAGGCCGGCACGTAGATCGCCGCGAAGATGCCCTTGTCGATCAGCGAGCCGACCTGCTCGGTCCGCGCCTTGAGCTGCGCCAGAATCTCCGGCACGGTGTCCGGAATCGGCAGCGGGACCAGCGCGGGATCGATGCCGAGCGACGAGTCCGGCGCGATCAGCGTTGCGGCCGCGGCCGGCGCTGACGGGCTGGGAGCAGGCGCCGCGTTGGTCATCGTGGCGGCCGGGGCCGTGTGCGGTTCCTTCGAGTACGCCGGGAACGTGAAGTCGAACCGGTTGTCCTTGCCGTCGGGCGTGAACGTCACCTTCGCGAACATTTCCAGGGGCAACGGCCGCTTTCCGATCGTCGCCTGCAGATACGCACCGCTGCGCACGAGCGAGTAGAGCGTGTCCTTGCCCGTGCGCGAATCCTTCACGTTCACCGTCGCCTTGACGCTCCGCATGCCCGCAACCTTCTGGGGCTTCGTGAACTCGTCGTAGAAGTACATCCGGAACACGCCGCTCGACAGGTACGCGCCTTCGAGATGATGGGTGTTATCCGCGGCCATGAAGAACAGCCCGCCGTGTTGCGGGTTGTGATTGCCGTGTGCGCGCAGCGCGGTGTGCTTCTCCTTCGGCGAGCCGTCCGGGCACACGCCTGGCGACGCCGATTCCTCCGTGCCGCCGGCGCACGTCCAGGTGAGCGCGACGGTCATCTGCACCAGTGCTGTGCCGTCGATCGGGCAGCGGCCAGCGGCGTCCTTGATCACGGCCAGTGGCTTGGTCGCACACGTCCACACCGAATCCAGGCGGACCGGCGCGAGGTCCATCTTGCAGATCGGGCAGATGTCGCCTGTGTTCCCGAACTGTTCGGGATGCATCGGGCACGCGTACGACAGCGGCGGTAGCTTTTCTGTCTGCGGCGGCGCGGCCGGCTTCGCAGTCTGCGGCGCGGCGACCGGGTTCACGGACAGCGCGATGGCGAAAATCAGAGCGACGGATCCTGCGGCTCTCATTGGGTGACTACTTATGTTATACACCCACGCATGGCTCGTTCGATCGTCTTCACGCTTGTTCTGGCGGTCGCGTTGGCGGCCGGGTTCAGCGGCCGTCCTTCGGCCCAATCATCCGGCGTCGACACGGCATTCGCGGCGTTCTGGACTGCGCCCTCGCCAGACGCCGCGGCGAAACTGATCGAGCCGATCGTGCGCGCAGGCGTGAATTTCGACGAAGCGTATCGCCGTCTGCAGCGCGGTCGGCCGTACACCGCCCGCGAGACGGGCGTTCAGCATCTGCAGAATCGAACCTCGGACGGCGTCGAGCATCATTACGCCGTCACCGTGCCGGACAACTACGACCCCGCGCGCACATATCAGGTCCGCATTCAGCTGCACGGCGGCGTCGGCGGACGCGCGACCAACGCGGCGGTCGGTACCGGCACCGTCGGCGCACTCTCCGGCGCGGAGCAGATCTACGTCGTGCCCTACGCGTGGGCGGAGCAGCCCTGGTGGGGCAACGATCAGGTGCTGAATCTTGCGGCGATCGTCGACAACCTGAAGCGGCTCTACAACGTTGATGAAAACCGTGTCGTCCTCTCGGGTGTCTCGGATGGCGGCACCGGCGCGTACTTTGTCGCGATGCGCGAGACGACGCCGTTTGCGAGCATCCTGCCGCTGAACGGCTACATTCTCGTGCTCGCCCTTCGCGATATCGACGATGGACTGATCTTCGCGAACAATTTGCGCAACAAACCGATCTTCGCGGTGAATGGCGGACGCGATCCGCTGTACCCCACACGCGTCGTCGATCCGACCATCGAGCACATGACACGCGGGGGCGTGTCGGTGGACTACCATCCGCAGCCCAACGCCGCGCACAACACCGCGTGGTGGCCCGAGGTGAAGGATACGTACGAGACCTTCGTGCGCGAGCACGCGCGCACGCCGCTGCCCGACACGCTGACGTGGGAGACGGGGAACAGCGCGAACTTCAACCGCGCGCACTGGCTGGTCATCGATACGCTGGGCGCGACGAAGAACGACGCCAAGGCACTCGCCGATCTGAACGACATGGCGATGCCGCCGTCAGCGGACTTCGGTGTGCAGAGCAGCGGCAAGCGCATCACCCGTGTGACCCCGGGGTCGAACGCCGATCGCATCGGCCTGAAAGCGGGCGACGCCCTGGTGCGCGTGAACGATCAGTCGGCGTCGGCGTCCGCGGACGTGGCCGACGCGCTCGACGGGATGCCGCCGGGATCGAAGGTCACGTTGCTGGTCGCGCGGGACAACGCGCCGGTGGAGTTGACGGGGGTCTACCAGCCGCGGATCGTCGAGAGTCCGCCGACACACCTGTTCGCGCGCGGCGGCGGATCGGGCCGCGTCGACGTGGTGCGGGCAGGGAATGTCGTGACCGCGACGACCCGCGGCGTGACAGCGTTTACGCTGCTGCTGTCGCCGGATCAGTTCGATTTCGCCAAGCCGGTGAAAGTGGTGGCGAACGGACGGACGGTGTTCGACGGGAAGGTCGAGAAGAACGTGCGGACGCTGCTGACCTACGCCGCGTCAGACAACGACCGCACGATGCTGTTCGGCGCCGCACTGCACATCAAGCTCGACTAGCGCGCGATGATCGCTACGCCCCACGGTCGATTCCCGACCGCGATCTTCTTGACGATCGTCTTCGCGACCAGATCCACCATTGACACATCGTTCGACGGCCCGTTCGCGGTGTAGGCAATCGTCCCGCCAGGCATCAGCGCGATGCCCCACGGCCGCTGGCCAACTTCAAACGACATGACCGCGGCGTTCTTCAC
>JANYHS010000193.1 GCA_025358945.1 Acidobacteriota bacterium | reverse complement strand
GCGGCGTGAAGCTGCGCCGCACGGTGCGGATCGGACTCTGGGGCGGCGAGGAAGAAGGCCTCCTCGGCTCGAGGGAATACGTCAAGGCTCACTACGGCGACCCGGCGACGATGGCCCTGAAACCGGAACACGCAAAGCTGGCGGGCTACTTCAACGTGGACAACGGCACGGGCCTGATCCGAGGCGTCTACCTGCAGGGCAACGAGGCGGTCGCGCCGATTTTCCAGCAGTGGATGGAGCCGTTCAAGAACCTGGGCATGAACACGCTGACGATCCGCAACACCGGCGGTACGGATCATCAGTCGTACGACGCGGTCGGCCTGCCGGGTTTCCAGTTCATCCAGGACGAGATTGAGTACGACTCGCGCACGCACCACTCGAACATGGATACGTACGAGCGCATCCAGGCCAACGACATGATGCGCAACGCGGTGATCGTCGCGTCGTTCGTGCTGAACACGGCGAATCGCGACGAGAAGCTGCCGCGCAAGCCGCTGCCGAAACCGCAGCCCGGTCGCGGCACACAACCATAACAAGAAGGAACCGCCGAGCGGTTACATCCGGCCGTATCGGTGCGACCACGCGCGCAACTGTTCTTTCCTCTCGCGCGCTTCAGGAATTTCATCCAACCGATCAACCGGCCACGGCAATCTGTACGTCCAGTTCTCGTCGGAGACGGTCGCGGGTTCGTTGATGCGGTCGCGCCAGCCGAACGCGTCCTGCACGGGCAGCAGCAATAAATCTGACGCGGAGGCGAACAGCACCTCGAGCAGCACGTCGCGGATGGCAGCGTCGAATGGCCGTTGGCCCAGATCCGCGCCTCCGGTCAGTCGCTGAATCGACGGGAGTGCGCCGACCTGCCGACGCTCGGCCTCCGACGCGGCATCCCACCAGATCGCGATCGGCTCCGTGTCGTGCGTCCCTGACGCGGCGACCGACAGGGCCGGATAGTCCGACGGATCGCAAAACGGCTGACCGTCGAGATGCCAGAACCGCTCCCAGCGGAACAGACGATAGCCGGGAACGCCGAGGCGCGCGAGCGAGGTGCGCACGAAGTCGGGAACCGCGCCAAGATCCTCCGCGATGATCTGCGCACCCGCTTGGCGAAACAGTCCGAGAACGGTCTCACCAAGCGCGCGTTGCGCCGATTCGTCAGGCGGCGTGAAGGCGCCTTCACCGCCGGTCCTCGAACGGCCGTAGGTACGATAGAAGCCGACGAGGTGATCGACACGGTAGCCGTCGAAGAGATCGGCGCTGCGTCGCGCGCGCTCGCGCAGCCAGAGGAAATCTTCCGCCGCCAGCGCGTTCCACTCGTAGACCGGCATGCCCCAGTCCTGACCGGCGGCGCTGAATGCATCCGGCGGCGCACCGACGGACATGTCAAGGCGGAACTGATGCGGACGCACCCAGACATCGGCGCTGTCGCTGTCCACCATGAACGGCAGATCGCCGAACAGCTCGACGCCTTGCGCGTGCGCGCTCGCGCGTGCCTCCTGCCACTGTGTGCCGGCGAGCCATTGCAGGTACTTCTGGAACAACACCTCGTCCGCACTCTCGCGACGCGCGTGATCGATCGCCACGGGATCGCGGCGCTGCAGTGCCTCGGGCCACGCGGTCCACGGCCGCTCATCCTCGCGCACGTGCAGGGCCCGAAACAGACTGCAGTCCTCGAGCCACCAGGCCTGCTCGCTGACGTAGGTGTGCATCGCGCGCCCACGCGCCGTTTCCTGCCGCCATTCGGCGTCGCGAAAACGCCCGAACGCCGCGCGCAGCGCGCGCAGCTTCAGCCGGCGCACCTCGTCGTGCATGACGCGTGGCGCGCGACGAACGGCGGCCAGCGCGTCGCGATTCTCCGGCAACAGTGCATCTTCGCCGCCGAGCGCCGCGAATTCCGGTACGCGCGGCACGCTGATGTAGATCGGATCGATCGCCAGCGCGCTGATCGCGGAGTACGGCGACTGTTGGCCCGGCGCCATCTCATTGAGCGGCAGCAACTGCAGCACGCGCTGACCCGCGGCCGACAGCCACATGGTCAACGGCTCGATGTCGCCGATCTCGCCGATGCCCCAGCTGTTTGTCGAGGGACACGAAAACAGCGGGATCAGCAGGCCTGCGCGGCGCCGGGCTGTGGTCACACTCATGCCCGGTTCTCGCGGCCGTCGAAGTGCCGCAACACGCGGGACACACCGTCGGCCAGCAGATATTCCGGAGGCAGCAGGCTGATGATCAGAAATGATTCGCGGGGGAAATCGAAGAAGTAGCCGGGGTGCGTCAGCACGCCGTCCTCGAGCAGACGCAGCACGAGATCTTCTTCGGATTCGAGTGACGGCACCTGCAGCACGGCATACCAACCGCCGGCGCTTTTCAGGACGCGGCAGGAGGAGGATGCCGGCACGACGGCCTGAAGCGCGCGATAGTTGGCGGCCACACGCCCGGCGATCTGCGAGCGGACCGCGGCGCCCTGTGCGAGCAGTTCGGCCGCAGCGAGCTGCACCGGCGTCGACACCGCGAGGTAGGTATCGCACACCAGTTCGAGACGCTCGAGCGCAGCGTCGGCCAGATGATTCGGTCCGCCGACCGCGATCCACCCGAGTTTCACCTGCGGTAAACCCACCGACTTCGACAAGCCGCCGAGCGCGAACGACAGCACGTCGCGGCGCGACGCCATCCGGCCCGCCCGTCGGGACGCGCCGGGCTCGAACTCGTAGTCGACAAACACTTCGTCCGCGATGATCGCGATGCCCCGCGGTGCGCAGATCGCGGCGAGGCGGTCGAGTTCGTCGTCCGTCACGTACGATCCGGTCGGGTTGTTGGGACTCACCACGAGCACGGCGCGCGTGCGCGGGGTGATCGCGCGTTCGACGCTCGCGATGTCGATCGCCCAATCGCCATGGACGTCGAGGTCGTAGTCGCGCGCGGTGACGAGGTCGAGACGCGTCAGATGATCGAACAGCGGGTAGCTGGGCCGGGGGACGATCACTTCGTCGCCCGCATCAGCGAGCAGCTTGAAAAGCATCGAGTACCCGTCGCTGGTGCTCGCGGTCAACGCAATCCGTTCCGGCGGCACGCTCACGCCCTGCCGCTGATAGTCCGCAGCCACGGCTTCACGCGCGGCCATCACACCGAGCGAAGAGGGTGCATAGCGAAGACCGCGGGCGTCGCCGAGCGGTGCGAGCAGATCCTGCGGGTAGTCAAACCCCGCGCGGGTCGGATTCGATTCGGTGAGGTCAATGAAGGATTGCCCCCCCGCACGGGCGGCGCGCACGGCTTTCGTCAACCGATTGGGCGCGAAGTTCGATGGCGTGCGTGAGGAAAACACAACTCAGGACTCAGAAGTCAGAACTTAGAATTTCGGATCGACGACGATCTCCACACGCTCGATGACGTCGCCCTCGAGGACCTGATCAACGACCTCGATGCCGTTCAGCACCTGCGCGAACACGGTGTAGTCATGGTCGAGGCGCGGATTGTCGACCAGGTTGACGAAGATCTGCGCGTCGCCTGTGTCGCGACCACGCGTGGAGATGCCGACCGTGCCGCGCACATGCGGCCACAGACCGACCTCGTCGCGCATGAAGCTCGCGTCCCCGATGAACTCGGTCGCGCCGGGGCTGCCGCCCTGAATCACGAAGTTCGGCGCCACGCGGTGGAACGTCAGGCCGTTGTAGTACCCCTTCTCGGCGAGGTGGGCGAAGCGGAGGACGGTGGCCGGCGCCTGCGCGGTGAACAGCATCAGCTCGAACGTGCCGACGCCGCGGATTGTCACCCGCGCGCGCGGTGACGCAAGGCGACGGAGATCCTCCGCGTTGAGATCGGACTGCGCCGCTCTCGGCACGAACTTCTTCGGTGCGTCACCGAGCGCCGTCAACGTCTTCGCGATCGCGTCGCGCGCGTCATGTGAGTTGTCGTGGCCTTCGGTCGCCAGCCGTTGCCACGCGGCATTCAGCGCCGGCAGCGCCAGCTCGGGATGCGGCGTCCCATCGAGGGAGATCGCCGAGATGCGGAGAATCTGGTGGCCGGCGCGCGTCAGTTCGGCGACGTAGATCGCGTCCGCGTCGTGACCCGCGAGCTTGCGGAGTCCATCCACCGCCGCTTCCCTCACGTTGTCGTCGGCGTCCACGGCGAGCTTGTCGAGTGTCTCGCGCTGCTTGAGTACCGCGGCCGCGCGCGCCGCATACATCCGCAGCTGCCAGACCCGCGAGCCGGTGAATTGTGGCAGCGCCGCGATCCCGCGCGGCGGCTCCGCCGTGGCCAGGGCCACCAGCGCATGCGCGGCGCGATGCCATCCGCGCGCCGACGCGACATCAGACAAGTCGTTCACCGTGCGCTCGAGCGCGGCGACGGCGTCCGGCGCCGAGCCGCACGCGCCCAGTTGATCCAGCGCAAGCAGCGTGACGTGCATGTCGCGATCGCCGGTGGCCGCGAGGGCTGCCGCGCAGGAATCGCCGTCGTTGCGTGCGCGCAGGCTACGCAGCGCTTCCAGCCGCGCCATCGGCGATTCGTCCACGCGGCCGGTGGTCAGCAGGCTGTGGAGATCCGCCGCGGACACCTGCGGCGCGCTCGCAGCCGCCGCGCGCATCGCGAGCCAGCGTACCTGCGCATCCGGATCGTGAGCCGCCGCGCCCAACGTGTCCACATCAAGCGCCTTTGCGGTCGTCAATCCTTCAACCGCCAGCCGGCGCACACGCGCGCCACTCGTCGCCTCGCCGCGCCGCACGATCGCCAGCCCGCGCTGCACCGCCACCGCATCGTCTCCCGGCGCGCGCAGTCCGCGCGCGGTCCGCGAGAGCCCTTCGAGGCCTTCGGCGACGCCGAGGCGATCGGTCACCGATTCGGCGCGTGCGGCGAATTCGACGAGCGTTCGCTCGGCGGCTTCGGCCTGCGCCGCGGCGACGTACGGCAGGCGGCCAATCGTCTCGCAAATCGCCGCGCGGACGTCGGGCTCGGCTTCGACTTTCAATCGCGCGACAAGGGAACTGGACACCGCATCGATCGCAGATGCCGCGGGCGCCTTGTCGCCCTTCCACCCCTGCGCCGCCTGACCGATAGCGTTCGCGGCTTCGGATCGGATCTCGGGTAGCGCGTTGCGCAACGACGGCGTGAGGTCGGCGATCAGCGCGGGGCGCTCGAGCCGGCCGAGCGCGCGCACGGCGACGCGAACGGTTTGCGGATCGCCGCCGTGCAACCCGGAGCGGAGGATGCCGAGATCGCGAGCGTCACGCGCGCGGCGATCCTCGGCCTGGAGCACCGACAGCAACGACGTGCGCGGCGCCGCGGGCGGCTCGTCCTGCGCGTGCGCAGGTGTAGAGACGAAGAAGATCTGCCACGAAAGCACGAAAACAAAAACCAACTGATCCGGTCTTCGTGTCTTCGTGCCTTCGTGGCCCATCACGAGTGTGACCTCAGATGCCGGGTGGCGGCGGAATATTCGAGCATCTGCGCGCTCAGGTCGAGCGGCGCCGAGATCGTCACGTCGCTGATCTCGCCCGATGCGTTCGTCACCGTCTCGAGCTTCGGCATCACGAACCCGGTGTACGACGGCAGCTGCAGACGATCGACGCGCGCGACGATTTCATCGCGCAGCGCCGGATCGAAATGCACGCCGTAGGTATCCACCAGCGCGTGCGCCGCCGCGTAATCGCCCTCGCCCTTGATCCGCTGCACTTCCGCCAGGAGACGGCCGACGCCGGCGTGAAACGCGTTCGCGTCGGTCATCACGAAGTACGTCTTGCCGTCGCGCGTCCGTACATCGATCGCCGCCGTGTTCGCCATCAGCCAGCCGACAATCATCTGCCGGTTGCGCATGTGGTCTTCTTCGATGTGCGTACCCTCGCGGATCCTCCGCAACTGCACGAGCGCGTTGCGCGTGTAGCTCTCGTACTCGGTGCGCACGATCTCGTCGTGCGCCTCCTCCGGCACGAGGCCGAACTCCACGAGCTTGGGGTTGGGCAGGAAATACAGCGCCACGAGATCCGCGCGCGATTCCTCGATCGCCGAGAACTGCTCCTTGAGCGCGGCCTGCGGGTTCCCGTTCAACCGCTCGGCGACTTTTCCCGATCCATGCCCGATCACCTCGTGCATGTTGGTGGTCAACTCGCCGGCAAACGCGTTCCACTGCTTCGAGCGCGCGGCTTCCTCTGGCGTCCACGAGAACTCGTGACGGAACTCCGGCAGCGTCGACTTGTCGTACGCCTCGTTGACATTCGACAGCGACACGGACTTGCTGCCGTAGCGCTCGCGGATCCCCTGATCGTTTGGCAGGTTGATCCCGACCGGCGTGATCGGCCCGGAATCCCCGGACTCGATGACGATGTCGATGGCGTTGGCCGTGACGCCGTGCACGCCGTCTTTCCGATATTTCGGATCCCACGGCATGTGGTCTTCGAACCACTGCGCCTGTTCGGCGATCGTCTTGATCTGCGTCGTCTTCTCGTGGTTGACGTAAAACACGATCGCCTCCCACGCACCTTTGATGCTGCGCGCGTCGAGATACACCTCGACGAAGCCGTTGATCGTGTCCACCGGCGACGCCTTGTCCTGGACCCACGCGATGTCGTACGCCTCGCGATCGGCGTCTTCGCCGGTCCGGTAGAACGTGACCAGCGCGCGCAGCGCGTGCGCCATCGCCTCGGTCGCGAATGGCATCGCCGCCTCCAGATGCTGCACGATTGCGGTGATCTGCGCGCTGTAGCGTCCGCCGATGCGGTAGACCTCTTCTTCGAGCGCGCCGTGGCGTTTCACCAGCCGCGAGTTCAGCGCGTACTTCTCCTCGAAGCCCTCGAGGTCCGCCATCGTCACGCCGACGTACAGGTTGTTGGCGCTGGCGGTGACGATGTCCTTGCCGGGGCGTGGCGTTTTGCTGGTCACGATCGGATCGACGGCGAGGTCGAAGAACATCGGCTGCAGGCGGGTCAGCAACACGTCGAGCGTTTCGCCGGCGCGAAGCGGCATGCGCGCGCCGTGACGGACAGCGGCGTACACGGCGGCGGCGAGCGCGGACGGCGTGCATAGCAGCACGAACTTTCGGGACGTCAGGTTGTTGTACGGGCCGGTGTTGATCCAGAACAGCTTGGTGTAGCGCGTGATCTCGCCGAGTGTCGCGCGATCGATGCTGCCCGGGTGGGTGACGATCGCTTCGAGGACGTCGCGCATGTCGAGGTTGTGGGCGTAGCGCTGGTCGTAAAAAATGTCGCGGCCCGCAATCGCGGCCTGCGCCAGATGCCACACCAGCGTTTTCTCGCGCAGCGGCAGATCGCGAAATCCGTCGGCATACACCTGTACGACGGCGGCTTCGCCGACGCGTTCGAGCAGGTATTGTCGGTCCGGCGGCGCCGCGATCGTCGCCGGCGCGGGTGTCGTCTCGTTCATTCAGTTCCCAGCCCCAAGCCTCTGGCCCTTCGGTAGCCTACCTTACGAAATGTCGACGCGCTCGAGGTGCGCCGCGATGTGCACCGGCCACTGTTTCTCGGTGGTGATCCTGGCGGCGAGCGCGGCCAGCGCGCCGGTATCGCCGTGGACGAGGTACGTCATGCGCGGCGCGCGCGTGAAGCCGGCGAGCCAGCGCATGGTCTCGCGGTAGTCGGCGTGCGCGGACATCGAATCGATCCGTTCGAGGCGCGCGGCGACGTTATAGATGCGGCCGAGAAGCTTGATCTCCTTCGCACCGTCAGTCAGCAGGCGGCCGCGGGTGCCGGCGGCCTGGTAACCGACAAACATCACGGTGTGTTTCGGATTCGAGATCGTCGCGGCGAGGTGACGCAGCACGCGGCCACCGGTGGCCATGCCGCTCGACGCGATGATGATCGACGATTGGCGCGAGGCGACAAGATCCGCTGATTGCTGCGGCGAGGCAATCACCGTCATGCGCGTCGTCGCGAACGCGGAGACGTGTTTCATCGCGGAGGAGCGTCCGGCGCTCAGCTCGGGGTCCAGTTCATTGAGGCGCGCCGCGTAGAACTGCAGCGCGCCGGCCGCCATCGGGCTGTCGAGGTACACCGGCAGCACCGGGATGCGCTGCTCGGCCTCGAGGCGCTTCAACCAGAAAAGTACTTCTTCGACGCGGCCGATCGCGAAGGACGGGATGATCAGTTTTCCACCACGTTTCACGGAGTCGTTGATGATCGCCGCCAGACGATCGCCGTCGTCGTCTGGTTCATGCAGGCGATCGCCGTAGGTCGATTCGACCAGCAGGATGTCCGCCTCCGGCACGAGCCGGGGATCCGGCAGCACGGGACGGCCAAAACGGCCAAGGTCGCCACCGAAGAGGATCGTTTTTCCTGCCACCCGGACCCTGGCATACGCAGAACCAAGCAGATGGCCGGCATTAATGAACTCAACCGTCGGGGTCGGATTGGGGTCTGACCCTATTCCGACCCCAGTCTGGCCCCATACGGGAATCTCGCGGTCGTAGGAAACCGGCTGCAATTGCGTCAGCGCCCGCGCGGCATCCGCGGACGTGTAGAGCGGCAGCGCCGGGGCGTGCCGGCTGAAACCGCGACGGTTCGCGTCCCGCGCGTCCTCTTCCTGGATGTGTGCCGCATCGGGCAACACCAGCGAACACAGCTCTTTGGTCCCTTGCGTGCAGAAAATGCGTCCGCGAAACCCTGCGGAGACCAGCCGGGGCAGGTACCCGCAGTGATCAAGGTGCGCGTGGGTCAGGATGACCGCATCAATCGAGGCCGCATCGACGGGCAACGGCTCCCAGTTGCGCAGTCGGAGCTCCTTCAGGCCTTGAAAGAGGCCGCAATCGACCAGAATCCGCCGGCCGTCCACTTCCAGCAGATGTTTTGACCCGGTTACCGTGCCTGCTGCACCCAGAAATCTCAAGGACAGTGAAGCCATCTGTTCCCCAAGGATATCGGAACGACAAGGCGTCGCTGCAGAGACATTCGTAGACATCGTCCATCCTGCGGGTCACTCGTCAGTTGACCGTTGAACCGGGTCCTTTTACGGGGTATTGTGTGGCTGACAAAATCCCTCTCCATCCGGTCGGTCCACGACCCGACGAGGTGATCCTGCAATGGAAGATACGAAGATGTCGGAACCCACATCAGAATCAGTGTCACGACGCAGCTTCATCAAAGGCGTCATCGCGGCAGGCGCAGTCGCCTCCTCTTCTGCGTACCTGTTTCGCACGACGGAGTTGCACGGGCAGCCGTCGGCGCCGGGCGCAGTTGAACGCCTCATCACGTTGAACGTGAACGGTCAGGACCGTCGCGTCGACGTCATGAAGCAGGAAACGCTGGCCATGACGCTGCGCTACAAGCTCGGGCTCACGGGCACCAAGCTGGGATGCGATCGCGCCGAGTGCGGCGCGTGCACCGTCCTCATCGACGATGTGCCGCATTATTCGTGTTCGGTGCTGACGCACACGACGCGCGGCAAGAAGGTCCAGACGATCGAAGGTCTGGCCGATCCCGCCACGGGCAAACTGAGCGCCGTGCAGCAGGGCGTCATCGACGAACAGGGCTTCCAGTGCGCGTTCTGCATGCCCGGTTTCGTGATGGCCACCACCGGCTACCTGAAAACGAATCCGAACCCGACCCGCCAGGAACTGGCGCACGGGGTCTCCGGCAATCTGTGCCGCTGCCAGGACTACGACAAGATTCTCACCGCGCTGATGAAGGGCGCTGAGCACATGAGGAACGCGTAATGGCTGATACCAAACTCGTCGGCCAGAACTACACGACGCCCGACCTCGTCGCCAAGGTCACCGGCAAGGCGAAGTACGCGGAAGACTACCGCGTTGAAGGCATGCTGTTCGCCAAGCTGCTCGTCAGCCCGTATCCGCATGCGAAGGTGAAGCGGCTCGACACGAGCGCGGCGCTCGCGATTCCGGGCGTCAAGGCGATCCTGACCGCCGACGACATGCCCGGCGCCGCCGTCGGCGCCACGCTCGGCGAAGGCGTGCAGGCCAGCGCGCAGGCCGAACGCGGCCTGACCAACGAACCGCTCTACCAGGGCGAGCCGATTCTCGCGGTCGCCGCGATCGACGAGCACACCGCCGCAATGGCCATCGAAGCGATCGTCATCGAGTACGAACCGCTCCCCTTCGTCGTCGATGCGATTGAAAGCCTGAGGCCGAACGGCCCGAACGCGCGCCTTCAGGGCAACGTGTGGATGCGTCCGACGACGCCACCGGCGGCACCGGGTGCGCGTGGTCCGGCGAATTCCGCCGCCGGCGCAGCGGCGGCGACTGGCGCAGTCACGAGCGCAGCGGCGACGGCCGCGGGCACGCCGGCAACAGTGGCACCGGGAGCAGGCGCGGCAGCCGCAGCACCGGCAGGCGCACCGGGTGGCGCGGCACCGGCCGCAGCAGCAGTCGCGGCCGCGGGTGCGGCGCCGGCAGCAGCGGGCGCAC
>JANYHS010000169.1 GCA_025358945.1 Acidobacteriota bacterium | reverse complement strand
TATGGGCCGTGCTCGGCCCATACGTCGGTCGCCGTTGGCACACCGACCAGCTTGTCCGCGGTGAAATCGGTGCCGACCTTCGACGACTGCATGTCGACGACGGGCGACACACCGGTCACCGTGACCGACTCCTGCAGCGTGGCCACCTGAAGCTGTCCGTCGATGGTCAGAATCTGACCAAGTCCGAGGACGATGTTCCCACGCTTGAATGCCTGGAAACCCGCGAGCTCGAACGTAAGCTCGTACGGGCCTGAGGGAAGCGATGCGATCGAGTAGGTCCCGTCGCTTTCCGATACCACACTGCGCGTGCCGATGAGCGCCGGTGATTTCGCCGTCACGGTCACGCCCGGCAGGACGCCGCTCTGCGCGTCTTTGATGGTCCCGGTCAGCCGTCCCTGATCAATCTGCGCTGTCGCCGAGGTCGCAACGGCACAGAACGCCGCGACCAGCATCATCATCCGCAAGGCCATCTTCATGAACGCCCTCTCCTTTTGAAACACGCGCACTGTGCAGTCACCGTGCGCTTCTGAAACTAGTAGTGCAGTACGAGCAGCAAACCCCATGCTCGACCTTGAAGCTGGGGAGGTTAACACCGAAGGTAAGCCTAAACAATGAGTTAGGAGGAAAATTTGCAGTTACAAAAAGAGACAACGGCCATAAATCCAACGTTCCGGATGTATCGAATCCGGAGTGTCGGATTTGGGAAGCCGCCGGACGTCTAGTTCCGGCGGCTCTCGACCTGCTTGAGGGCTTCGTCGATCAGCCGCTCGTTGTCTTCCCTGGAGAGACTCCGCTGAATGATCTTGGATGCGATCATCACGGACAAATCAACCGCCTCGCGCCGGATCTGCTCGAGCGCCTGGTTGGTCTGCACCTGAATCTGCCGCTCGGCGTTGGCCAGCAGCTTATCGGCGTCGTCCTTGGCGCGCTGGCGGATTTCCTGACGCAGCCGCTCGGCGTCGCGCCGCGCGTCCTCGACAATCGTCGCCGCCTCCGCGTGCGCGCTCTGCAGCTTCGCGGCGTATTCCTTCAGCCGCGCTTCCGCCTCGTCCCGATCGCGCTTGGCGTCGGACAGCGCCTTGTGGATGAACGACTCGCGCTCCTGCAGCAGCCCGAGCACCGGCCCCCAGGCGAACTTGCCGAGCACGACGATGACGATGACGAAAATCCCGAGCGTCCAGATGGCGTTGCCGAGGTTGCCGGCAAACGGGCTCAGGGCGGCGCCTTCCTCGGCGGCCTGCAGCGGGAGCGCGGTCAGCACGAGCACGGCGGCGATCTGCAGCTTCTTCATAGGGTCTCGCTTCAAAAAACTGTGAGTCCGGGGACCGGGCACGGCGCCCGTGTCCCCGGGAACAACTACGCCTTGAGGACGGCCATCATGCCGACGACGACGGCGAACAGCGTCGCACCTTCGATCATCGCCGCCGTGATGATCATCGCGGTCGAGATCTGGCCGGCCGCCGCCGGCTGCCGAGCCATCGACTCGACTGCCGAGCCGCCGATCCGGCCGATGCCGGACGCGCCGCCCATGATCGCGAGGCCGGCGCCGATCGCACCACCGAGCCACGCCGCGCCCTGGCTGGTCAGGAACGTCGCATGCTCGGCGGCCCTGCCCGCCTCCTGTGCGAACGCGACCGACGGCAGCGCCATGATCGCGACCGCAACCGCCGAGAACCCCAGAGCCAACCTGACAATCTGCTTCCGATCCATCGTTGCTTCCCTTCGTCTATCCGCCGCCCGGGGAGCGGCTGTCTGTCCGACCGCCATCGCAGTCACGCCTCACGGCCCGCATCCGCCCCGAACCTTGCGGGCATGGCGATTGAGCTCACGCGTCTAGTGCGCCGCCGCTTCATGACCGTCGTGCCGGCCCGCCTGGTGATCGTCGTGATGCAGGACGACCGACATGCCGATGAAGAGCGTCGTCAAAAACGTAAAGATGAACGCCTGAAGGAACGCGACGAACAGTTCCAGCAGGTTGATCGCGACGCTGCCCGAGACGACGAGCAGGCCGACGCCGAGGCCGAGGCCGAGGCTTTTGGCGCCGGCGGCCATGATGAACGACAGCAGCACCGCGAGCAGGATGTGGCCGGCGATCATGTTGGCGAACAGACGAACGGCGAGCGCGAACACTTTCGCGATCAGGCCGATGACCTCGACCGGGACCAGCAGCGGCGCCATCCAGATCGGCCCTGGACAGAAATGCGCAAGGTAGGCCTTGCCGCCGAGGCGCAGGCCGTTGATCACCATCATCGCCATGGTGACGAGGGCCAGCGTCGCGGTCATCCAGATGTTGCCGGTGGCGGTGCCGCCCAGGTGCGTGCCGAGCAGGTTCGACACCGCCGGGATCGGCAGCAGGCCGAGAATGTTGATCGTCAAGACGAAGAAAAAGACGCTCCAGATGTACTTGATGAAGCGATCGGTGTGCTCGTGCAGCGCCGGCTCGGCGACTTCCTTGCGCAGGTACTCGCACACCGCCTCGAGCCCGTTGGCGGCGCCGGTCGGGACCAGCGCGTCGACGCCGCTGCGCCCGCGGCGGCGCCGGACCAGCATCGGCACCAGCACGACCAGGAGCAGACCGGCGAGGGCGATCATCGCGATTTGATCGGAAAAAATCGTGATCTTGCCGTCGGGCGTCAGTGGACCGAGGTGCGCCGGCATTTCGATCAGCGGGTGCTGAACGACGTGTTCCAGCGGGCTCTCGGGCTCGGCGGTGTGCCCTTGTTCGGCGTGGGACGCTTGTGCGCTCATAGAATCGCCAGTTTCACTTCAAGCGGGAGCAGCGCCACGTAGGCGACCCCGATCCAGAACAGCAGCGGCTGTCGTGCCAGCTCGCCGCTGAGCGCCGCCGCCGTGCCCAGCACGACGACCACCGCCAGCCTCACCACCATCGCCAGGAAGCCGCGTTGCATCCGGCCTTCGGGCGTGTCCGCGGGGACGACGATCAGCAGCCAGCCCGCCAGCGCGGCCGACAGCAGGCTGATGCCGCACCCGGCCGCCATCGCGACGACGGCCCCCTCGCCAGCCAGGCGCCGCGTCGGCAGCCACCCGATGGCGCCGAGCCCAGCGACAATCGCGACGGCGGCGCCCAGGAACCGCGCGTAGCGGCCGCTCCTCGAGGTCGTCATGCGATCAGGCTCCGGTCCCACCGCTCGCGTCCTCGTCTTCGGTCTTCGCCTCGCGCGCCGCCTCGAGTGATTCGCGCACCAGATTGTAGAGGCCGCCAACGAGACCGATGACGACTCCGCCGAGAATTCCCCAGGGTTGCGTACCAAACCGGCCATCGATCCAATGCCCGAGGAAGGCGAGGCCAGCGATCGCGCCGACCAGTTCGAGTCCGACACCGGAGTAGCGGACCCAACCGGGGAAGCGATCAGCAGACATCTTTCTCTTTAGCGACCTTGGAATATAGCGTACCTTGTGAAAAACTTCACCAGGTACCGATCGTGGCTATCGAATCGCGGCGGTAATCCCTGCCACGCCCAGCGTGCGGGCCGACACGTCAGCCACCCTGAACAGCAGCTGCGGGTAGACGCCCAGGACCAGCGTGGCCATCACTGTCACACCGAGGACCAGCGCCAGCGCCGGGGTGATGACGGGGTCGGAGCCGCTCGTCTCCTTCTTCAGATACATGAAGACGACGATCCGGACGTAGTAGTACAGCGAGATGGCGCTGTTCAGAACGCCAATCACCGCCAGCCCGTAGTAGTGCGCGTCGATGGCCGCGCTGAACAGCCAGAACTTGCCCATGAAGCCCGCCGTTGGCGGGATGCCGCCGAGCGACAGCATGAACAACAGCATCGCGAACGCCGCGAACGGGTTGCGGAACGCCAGCCCGCTGAAGTCCTTCAGCTCGTCGCCCACGACGTCTTTGCGTCGAAGCAGCGTGATGACGGCAAACGCACCCAGCTGCATGAACGAGTAGATCATCAGGTAGATCAGCGTCGCCGTGATGCCCCGCGCCGTGCCCGCCACAATCCCCATCAGCAGGTAGCCGGCGTGCGCAATCGACGAGTACGCCAGCATCCGCTTGACGTTCGATTGCGTGACCGCCGCGATATTCCCTGCGGTCATCGTGAGGATCGACAACACGTAGAAGAGCAACCGCCAGTCGGCGCTCATCGACGGCATCCCCTCGACGAAGATGCGGATCAACATGGCGAACGACGCGGCCTTCGATCCGACCGAGAGAAACGCGGTGACCGGGGTCGGTGCGCCTTCGTAGACATCGGGCGCCCACATGTGGAACGGCACCGCGGCAATCTTGAACCCAACGCCGGCGACGACCAGGATCACGGCCAGCATCAGCCGCGGATCTTTTTCCTGGCCGACAAACGCGGACGCCATCACCCGCAGGTTCGTGGTGCCCGACAGGCCGTACATCAGCGACATGCCGTAGAGCAGGATGCCGAGCGAAAATGCGCCGAGCAGGAAGTATTTGACCGCCGCCTCGTTCGACCGCTGGTTCGGCTTGATGTAGCCCGCCAGGATGTAGAACGACACCGCCATCGTCTCGAGTCCGATCATGATGGTGATGAGGTCGATGCCGCCGGCCATGATCATCATGCCGAGCGTGGCGCACAGAATCAGGAAGTAGTACTCGCCCGGCGATGCGGCGCCCTCGGTTTCCAGATAGCGGATCGACATCAGCACGGTGATCGCCGCAGCGAGCAGGAAGAGGATCTTGAAGAACAGCGAGAAGCGATCGACCGCGAGCAGGCCGTGCGCCACCTCAACGTGGGTGTTGGCGAACGGCACGAGGGCCGCGGCTGTCGCGCCCAGCGCCAGAAGCGTCACCCACGCCAGCGCCGCGCGGCGCTCCTTGGGCAGCAGCACGTCGGCGATCAGGACGAGCAGCGCGCCGCCGGTGAGCACCAGTTCCGGCAGGATGTAATAAAAGTCGGAGAGCGAAACCCCTGGCGGCATCAGCGTCTTTCAGGGGTCTGCCCCGAGCCTGCCGCAGGGAGCGGATTGCCGTTGACGTCGCACGGCATCGTCGACAGGAACCTGGCCGCCGGATTGGTCGACGCAGCGACCATCTCCGCCGTCGGCGGCGCGGTGTTGCACTCGGCGTACTTCGCCGCATACTGCGGATTCACGCGCATCATGATGTGCTGCACCGACGTCTCGAGCCGGCGCAGGAACGGCGCCGGATAGATGCCCATCCACACTGCGAGAATCAGCAGCGGCGCGAACGTCGCGAACTCCCGGTGGCTCAGGTCAGACAGGTGTTCATTCTTCGGGTTCTCGATTTTCCCGAACATCGTGCGCTGGTAGAGATAGAGCATGTAGGCTGCGCCGAGCACCACGCCGCTGCCGGCAAACGCCGCCCAGGTCTTGTTGGCCACGAACACGCCCTGCAGGATCAGCAACTCGCCGATGAAGCCGTTCAGCGTCGGCAGGCCGATGGACGACATCGTCATCACCAGGAAAATGGCGGCGTAGACCGGCATCACCTTCGACAACCCGCCGTATTCGGAAATCTCACGCGTGTGGCGCCGCTCGTAGACGACGCCGACCAGCAGGAAGAGCCCGCCGGTCGAGATGCCGTGATTGAGCTGCTGGATGATGCTGCCGGTGATGCCGACCGGGTTGAGCGCGAACATCCCCAGCATGACCATCGCCATGTGACTGACCGAGGAGTAGGCGACCAGCCGTTTCCAGTCTTTCTGCGCCAGCGCGACGAGCGCGCCGTAGACGATGCCGATGATCGACAGCACGACGATCATCGGGACGAAATACCGCGTCGCCTCGGGCACGATCGGCAGGCTGAAGCGCAGGAACCCGTAGGTGCCCATCTTCAGCATGACGGCGGCCAGAATCACCGAGCCGGCCGTCGGCGCATCCGTGTGCGCGTCGGGCAGCCAGGTGTGAAACGGGAACATCGGCACCTTGACCGCGAAGCCGAAAAAGAACGCCAGGAAGATCCACCACTGCAGGTTGAACGGAATCTGCAGCTTGTGGAACTGCGTCACGTCGAACGTGTAGACACCCGTCACGCTGTGCGCGTAAAAATACAGCGCCAGAATGCCGAGCAGCATCAGCACGCTGCCGACCAGGGTGTAGAGGAAGAACTTGATCGCCGAGTAGAGCCGGTTCGCGCTGCCCCAGATGCCGATCAGGAAATACATCGGCACCAGCATCACTTCCCAGAACAGGAAGAACAGCAGGAAGTCGAGCGACATGAACGCGCCCAGCATGCCGGTCTGCAGCACGAGGAGGAAAATGTAGTACTCCTTCACGCGCTCGGTGATGGCGTTCCACGACGACAGAATGGCGATGAACCCCATCATCGTCGTCAGCAGGATCAGGAGCGTGCTCAGGCCGTCGATGCCGAGAAAGTACTCCGCGCCGACGGAGGGAATCCACGGCGCCCGCTCGATGAACTGGAAGTCCGAGCCCTGCGGGTTGTACCAGAACCACAGCGGCACCGAGATGCCGAAGCCGGCAAGGGCCGTGATGTTCGCAATCCACCGGATGGCGTTCTCGTTCTGCTTGGGAACCAGCAGCAACAACAGCGCGCCGGCCAGCGGCGTGAACAGAATGATCGAGAGGTAATGATTCATAAGCAATTGGCTCGGCTCGTAGCGCGAAGGCTGTAGCCGAGCGTCATCTCACAAACAGATACACACCGACGGAGACAAAAATCCCGAACAGCATGAACAGCGCGTAATTCTGCACGAGGCCGGTCTGGAGTTTCCGGATCGCGAGGCTCGATTCCTGCACGACCCAGCCGACCAGGTTCACCAGTCCGTCCACAACCGTGCGGTCGGTCAGGCTCGAAAACCAGGAACTGACCACGGTCAGGCGTCCCGTCGCATTCACCGCGCCGTCGACGACGACGCGATCGACGGTCCAGAGACCGCGGCCCGCCGCGAACGTGCCCGAGATGACCGACGCGTTGTAGATCTCGTCGACCCAGTATTTGTGTGACAGGAGGCGGTGCGCACCGGCCCAGCGCTCCTTCCACTGTTCGGCGATCTCCGGACTCGTCACGTAGAACTTCTGCGCGGCCCCGATGCCGATGAGCGCGATGATCACCGAGAAGGCCATCAGCCCGAGTTCTTCGGCGCGCGACACGTGTGGTTCAGCCTCGTGCTCAGCCTCGGCGGCCGCGTGCGTTTCCGGCGAGCCGGGCGCCATGTGCGCCTCGACATGCGTCTCCGCCGTAAAACTCGGCTCGAGGAAATGCTCCAGCGTGTTGCCGCCGCCGAGCGCGGCGGGGATGCCGATCAGACCGGCAACCATCGCTCCGATCGCCAGCGCCTGGAGCGGGAACGTCATCGGCGCGGGCGACTCGTGCGGCCCGTGCCACGGCCCGTGACCGTGGCCACCGTGATCATCCGCGGCCGCGTGCGCGTCGTGACCGTGCGCATCGTGCGCCGAATGAGCGTCTTGCGCAGCTGGGAGATGACCATGCGCGCCATGCGCGTCGTGCGTCTCCCAGGCCGGTCCGCGGTAGGCGCCGAAGAACGTCATCGCCATCAGGCGCCACATGTAGAACGCCGTCATCAAGGCCGTCGCCACCGCCAGCACCCAGACGAACTTGTTGTGCAGGAACGCCTGGAAGAGGATCTCGTCCTTCGAGAAGAACCCCGCAAACGGCGGGATGCCCGCAATCGCCAGGGTGCCAATCATCATCGTCGCGAACGTGACGGGCATGTATTTCTTCAGGTTGCCCATCTTGCGCATGTCCTGCTCGCCGCCCATCGCGTGGATCACCGACCCGCTGCCGAGGAACAGCAGCGCCTTGAAGAACGCGTGCGTCATCAGGTGGAATGCGCCGGCCGAAAACGCGCCGACGCCCATCGCGGTGAACATGTAGCCGAGCTGCGACACGGTCGAGTACGCGAGCACGCGCTTGATGTCGTACTGCACGAGGCCGATCGTTGCAGCCATCAGCGCCGTCAGCACGCCGACAATCGCCACGATGGTCATCACCTGCGGCGCGTGCGAGAACAGCACGGCATTGCGCCCCAGCATGTAGACGCCCGCGGTGACCATCGTCGCCGCGTGAATCAGCGCAGAGACCGGCGTCGGGCCTTCCATCGCGTCCGGCAGCCAGACGTACAGCGGAATCTGCGCGCTCTTCCCCGTCGCGCCGATGAACAGGAACAGGCAGATGAACGAGATCACACCAAAGTGGAGCTGCTCGATCGGCATCGACGCCGCAGTGCAGAACGCTGCGGCGTC
>JANYHS010000116.1 GCA_025358945.1 Acidobacteriota bacterium | reverse complement strand
GAAACCAAAGTCGGCGCGACCGAGCTGGTCAACGCGACGCGCGGCGGCAGCGAAGGATCGGGCGTCGAAGTCTACGATCCGCGCAGCGGCAAACCACTGGCCTTCACCTATCAGCAGGAAGGCAGCGATCCAGAAAATCACGCCATCCACGCGAAACTGCCGATTCCGGTGCCGCACGGCGGCGTCGGCCGCGTCCTGATTTACAAGACCTACAAAGATCCGCGCACCTACATGATGCACGGCGAGGACGTCGTCTGGGTGAGGAGCCTGAGCGGCTACCGCCTGGGTGTCCTTCTGCCGTGCAGCATGTAGGTGCGCGGATCTTTGTACGTCTTGTAAATCAGGACGCGGCCGACGCCGCCTTGCGGCACCGGAATCGGCAGTTTCGCGTGAATGGCGTGATTGTCCGGATCGTTGCCTTCCTGCTGATAGGTGAAGGTCAGTGGTTTGCCGCTGCGCGGATCGTAGACTTCGACGCCCGATCCTTCGCTGCCGCCGCGCGTCGCGTTGACCAGCTCGGTCGCGCCGACTTTGGTTTCCTCCGGCAGAAACTTGATCCGGAACTCTTCACTGCCCGGCTTGAGAATTTCGTACTCGGTGTAGGCGTCCTGCGAAAACAGCCGAGTGACGGGCGGCGTTGGCCGCAGCGAGCCGTCAGGGTTCGCGCCGCCGGGAAAGGGACTGTCGGCGCGGCCGCGCTGCTGCGCGACGATCAGCGCCGGAAGACTCGCCGCCAACGCGACGGTCAGGATGATGCGAAAGCGTGGGGTGAGCATGCCGAAGTGTATCGCGATCGCCAGGCTCGAGGAACACGGATTGAATCGGCGCGGCTTCAGCTTACACTGGTGATTGCAATGAACGAACGCAGAGCGCTTGTCCTGGTTCTCGCCGTCGGCGGCATCCTCGTCACGTGGGGCGCGGCGCGTTACGTGCGTCAGGCGGAACAGCGCGGGTCCGGTGTCGCGCATGCCGCAGCGACGAGCGCGGCCGAGCCGGACAGCGCCGCCGGCGCGGAACGGGTCACGCTCCGCTTTTTCCGCGAGCCGAAGCCGGTACCGTCTTTCGCGCTTCGCGATATCGACGGCCGCGAGATCTCGACGGCATCGCTGCGGGGCAAGGTCGTGATCCTCAACTTCTGGGCGACCTGGTGCGGCCCGTGCCGCGCGGAAGTCCCCGATCTCGTCGCGCTGCAGGAGAAGTACAAGGATACGCTGCAGGTCATCGGTATCTCCGAGGACGAAACGGGTGTGGACGGCGTGCGGCGCTGGACAACCGAGCACAAGGTCAACTACCCGGTGGTGATGACGACACCGGAGATCGAAAAGATGTTTCCCGGCATCGGCGCGCTGCCGACCTCGTTCATCGTCGATCGAGAGTCGCGCATCGCGACCAAACACGTCGGGATGCTCAACGCGCGCACGACCGAGTACGAAACGCGCCATCTTGCGGGGCTTCCCGTGAATGCCACCATCGAGGAAGCGGATCAGGTCCAGGGGTTGAAGCTGGACAACGGCGCGCAAGCGATGACGATCCCCGGCGTGGACCTCGCGGCGCTGCCGGTCGCGAAACGGCTGGAGGCGCTGCAGAAACTGAACGCCCAGTCGTGCACCTGCGGCTGCGACCTGACGGTGGCACGCTGCCGCGTGGACGACCCGACGTGCAGCGTCAGCCTTCCCATCGCGCAGCAAATCGTCAAGCAGATCGCCGCCGCAAAATGAGCCGCGCCGGCCTCGCCGTCGCTGGCGCCCTTCTCACCTGGTGCTCGATCGCCGTCTGGGCACAGACACCCGCTCGTCGCAGTCAGCCTTCGTCACCGAGCCAGCCGGCAGTCCGGGGTCAGACTTCGGCAGCCTCTCAGACGAAGTCTGACCCCGTGTCCGACCCCGGCTTCATCGGGTCCGCCGCCTGCCAGAGTTGCCATGCGCCGATCTACACCCGCTGGTCGAAGACGCGCATGGCCAACGTCGTCGTCGATCCGAAGGTGCATCCCGAAGCGATCATCCCGGACCTGAGCAAGCCCGATCCGCTGGTGACGTTCACGAAAGACGATATCGCGTTCACCTACGGCAGCAAGTGGAAGCAGCGCTACTTCACGCGCGTCGGCGACGACTACTTCCCGCTCGGCGCACAGTGGGACGTCTCGCACAAGCGCTGGGCGCGCTACTTCGTCGCCGACAACACCGACTGGTGGGTGCCGCACTATCCCGCCGACAACGCGAAGCGTCCGACCGGTCCTTTGTGCGACGGGTGCCACTCGGTGCACTACGACGTCAAGACGAAGCAGGTCGCCGAATGGAACGTCGGCTGCGAGAAGTGCCACGGTCCGGGACGCGCGCACGCGGTGCAGCCGACGCGCGCGAACATTTTCAACCCGGCCCGCGCCGACGCGGTGCATGCCAACGACACCTGTATCCAGTGCCACTCGCAGGGACAGCCGCTGAAGAACCCGATCGAGGGCCGGTACTACGACTGGCCGGTCGGCTTCCGCGTCGGCCTGAACCTCAGTGATTTCTGGAAGCTCGAGGAGTCCGAGCCCGGCAAGACCACGTTCACACATTTTGCCGACGGGACCGCCCACAAGAACCGGATGCAGGGCAACGATTTCGTGCAGAGCCTGATGTATCAGCGCGGTGTGACGTGCGCGAGCTGCCACGACGTGCACGGCACGGAGCACAACGCAGACTTGCGCCGCCCAGCGGCCACGATGTGCCTGCAGTGCCACAGCGCGGGTGGGGCGAATGGGCCGCACACGAAAACCATCGAGCAGCACACTCATCACCAGACAGGCTCAGCAGGCAACGAATGCGTCGGCTGTCACATGCCGAAGATCGCCACGCAGCTCGGCGACGTGATGGTCCGCAGTCATACGTTCAAGTTCATCCCGCCGTCGGCCACGGAACAGCTGAAGGTACCGAACGCGTGCATCACGTGCCACACCGACAAGTCGAACGCCTGGGCGACGGAGAAGTTGAAGACGTGGCCGGAGTTTTCGCCGTGGAGAGTCGGCTGACGCAGAACTGAGGTCCGGCGCCACGCAAGCCTGAAGACTTGCGCCACGAGAGACTTGCGCCACGAGGGACGCGGCGCCACGCAGGCCTCGCAGGCCTGCGCCACGAGAAACTAGGCGCGGGGCGGCTTGTTGCGCGACAGCTCGTCGATCTCGGCCGAGACCTTCTCGTAGCACGGCGGGCAGATGCCGTGGCTGAACTGGGCGTCGGAATGTTCCGCGACGTACCCTTCCACTTGCTGCCAGTACTGATCGTCGCCGCGGATGCGCTTGCAGTAGCTGCAGATCGGCAGCAGCCCGCGCAGTTGCTTCACGTTCGACAGGGCGGTCTGCAGTTCCTCGACGCGCTCGGCCAGCTTCTGCTGCAGCCCCAGCACGCGCGTGCCGACGGCGACGCGTGCGCGCAGTTCCTCGGGGTCGAACGGCTTGATGATGTAGTCGTCGGCGCCGGCATCGAGACCTGCCACCACGTCGCCGCGGCTTTCGCGCGCAGTCACGAGCAGCAGGTACATGTTCGCGAGGGGCAGTTCCTGGCGAACGCGGCGGCAGACGTCCGGGCCGTCCATCTCCGGCATCATCCAGTCGAGGACGGCGAGCGTCGGATCGGTCGCCACCCGGAGGCGCTCCCACGCCTGCGCGCCATCGCTGACGAGCGTCGTGGTGTAGTTCCAGCGTTGCAGCGTGCGAGCGAGAATCTCGCCGGTGACGCGATCGTCCTCTGCAATCAGCACGTGCATGATCTGCAGGAATTATACCCCTTCACAGTGTTTCACTTCGCGCTGGTGTTTCGAGGAATGGACGCTGCACAATTGACCGTCCCAGCATGAATCGATCGGCCCTGAAGCGCCTCGGCATCGCCGTCCTGTGCGGCATTCTCGGTTACGCGCTGAACACCTGGCGAGCGGGCACGATTGCGCCCCTTCTCTTCGGCCGGATGATCACACTGCCGGTCGCTATTCTCTTCGGGCCTTGGTTCGGCGGACTCGCGGCGCTGATCCCGGCGTTGGCGGGCCACGGCATTTTTGCAGCCGGTGTCGCCGTGCTGCCGATCGAAGCCATCGTCATCGGCGCATTCGCGCGGCGCGGCCGATCGCCGCTGCTCGGCGGCTTCATCGTCTGGACGGCCGTGGCCGCCACGCTGATCGCCATGCCGAGCCTGTACGGCATCGGCTATCTGCGACAGACGATCCTGCCGGTCGCCCTCCAGGTCGTGGTCGGCGGCCTTATCGCCGTCGTCGTGGCCGATCTCATCGCCACGTTTACGGCGAAACGTCTCGTCGATGTGGACCGACGGCCCGCGCGGCGGCTGCGCGGCGACGCATTCCATGCGTTCGTGCTCGCCGCCACGCTACCGGTCCTCGTGCTGGCGTCGGTGGACGGCCAGTTGACGTCGGCGAACCTGGAGGCCAGGGGCGGCACGCGCCTGCACGAGGCGGTGGCGGCGCTGAGCGAGCATATCGGCGCTTACGTCAATGACCACGAGCACGCGGTCCAGTCGCTGGCGGCGGCGCTGACGACGCAGCCGGCAGACGATGCGCGCCGGCAGGTGCTGCTCGATCGCTATCACGAGATTTACCCGGGGTTTATCACGCTGCTGATCGCCGATCGTCTGGGCGTCGTGCACCAGATCGTCCCGCCGCGCGATTCCGAATCACCGCCGGTGAACGATCGCGAATATTTCGTCGACGCCGTTCACACCAGGCGGTTGGCGATCTCCGACGTCCTCCTCGGACGTTTGTCGTTGGTCCCGATTGTCACGATTGCGGCGCCCATCTTCGATCGCGCCGGTGCGGTCGCCGGCGTCGCGGGCGGCTCGCTGGACCTGTCCAGGCTCGAGCGGTTCATGGAAGACTTCGCCACACTGCCTGACGCGCAGGTCAGCGTCCTGGACCAGCACGCGCGCCTGATCTACGCGAGCGGTCAGACCACCTTCACGGCTCTGCAAGACCTGGCGCAGGACAGCCTCGTGGTTGCGAGTGCGCGCGCCGAGAACGGCGTCTTCACATACCAGCGGCAGATGCCCGATGCCAGTGAGTCGGTACGCCTTGCGGCGTTCGCGGAGATGGCGCCGACCGGCTGGAAAGTGTTCATCGAGCGGCCGCTGGTCAACATCCGGCTGCAATCGACCGGGTACTACGCGTTCACGCTGGGGCTGATGCTGCTCGCGTTCGGCGGCGCGGTGCTTGGCGCGCGCGGCTTTGCCGGCGCCGTCACGCGACCACTCGAAGAAGTTGTGAGCGTAGTGCGCAACATCTCCGCGCACGGTGGGTACGCCCAAGCCCGTCTGACGTCGAATCCGCCAGCCGAGATCGCCGCGCTGCTCGAAGACATCAACGGCATGCAGACGCGGCTGGCGGATTCCTACCAGCAGCTCGAGCAGGCGCTGATCCAGCGCGAGCGTCTGAACACGCAATTGCGCGGGCTCACCGAAGATCTCGATCGCAAAGTGCGCGACCGCACGTCGGAGCTGGTCGACGCGACGCACGTCGCGGAAGAAGCGAATCAGGCCAAGAGCGAATTCCTCGCCAATATGAGCCACGAGATCCGCACGCCGTTGAACGGCATCATCGGCATGACGGAGCTTGCGCTCGACACCGGCCTCTCGCTCGAGCAGCGTGAATATTTGACGATGGTGAAGAGCTCGGCGGACGCGCTGCTCAGCATCCTCAACGACATCCTCGATTTCTCGAAGATCGAGATGCGCAAGCTCGAACTCGAACAGATTCCGTTCTCGGTCCGCGATCACCTCGCCGACCTCCTGAAGCCTCTCGCGCTGCGCGCCGAGCAGAAGGATCTCGAAGTCGTGTGCCACGTGCTGCCGGATGTGCCCAGCGTGGCGGTGGGCGATCCCGGCCGGCTGCGGCAGGTACTGGTCAACCTGGTCGGCAACGCCATCAAGTTCACCGAGCGCGGGCAGATCCTCGTGCAGGTGGAAATGGTGTCGAAGACCACCGGCGAGATGGTGCTCCACTACTTCGTCAGCGACAGCGGGATGGGCATTCCCGCCGACAAGCAACAGGCGATCTTCGAGCCGTTCAAACAGGCGGACGGATCGACGACGCGGCGTTTCGGCGGCACCGGCCTCGGTCTGGCGATCTCGTCGACGCTGGTCGAACTGATGGGCGGAAAAATCTGGCTCGAGAGCGAGCCGCTCGAAGGCAGCACGTTCCATTTCACCGCGCAACTCGGCATCACCGACGCGCGGCCGGAACCGCCCGCCGTCAACCTCACCGATCTGAGGGTGCTGATCGTGGACGACAACAGCGTGAACCGGCGCGTGCTGCATGATTTGCTGGTCCGGTGGCGGATGCGCCCGACCGTCGCCGACAGCGGCGCGTCGGCGCTGCGCGCGCTGATTGAGGCGACCGAGCGGCATGAACCGTTCGCGCTCGTGCTGCTGGACGCCAACATGCCGGAGATGGACGGGTTCGAAGTGGCGCGGCGGATTCGCGACACCGAAAATCTTGGCGGCGCAACGATCATGATGCTCAGCTCGTCGGGCCACTACGACGAAAGCAACAAGTGCCGCGAGGTCGGCATCGCGACGCACCTGACCAAACCGGTGGATCAGCGTGAGCTGCTGAGCGCGATCGGCCGCGTGCTCGCGCGCGAGCCGGGCCAGCGCGCCGTGCTGCCATCAACGATGCTGCCGGCCGAACTGCCAGAGCGCCGGTTGCGGGTGCTGCTCGCCGAAGACAACGCGGTCAATCAGCGGCTGGCCGCGAGCCTGCTCGAACGGCGTGGACACAAAGTGACGATTGCAGGAAACGGCCGCGAAGCGCTGACGGCCGTACGCGCGGATGCGTTCGACGTCGTGCTGATGGACGTCCAGATGCCCGAGATGGGCGGCTTCGAAGCGACGGCGGCCATTCGCGCCCTGGAAGCCGGGGGACAGATTGCCCACGTCCCGATCGTGGCGATGACGGCGCACGCCATGAAAGGCGATCGCGAGCGTTGCCTCGCTGCGGGGATGGACGAGTACCTCACCAAGCCGCTCGATCCGCGCCACCTCTGCGCGCTGGTCGAGCAGATGGCGGGCGCGCAGGCCCTCGCCGAGACGCCCGCTGCCGAGACGCGCGCCGCGTCGGCAGACGAGGGTGCGACGTTGTCGGCGGAGGTGCTCGCGCGCGTCGGCGGCGACCGCGAACTGCTCGCCGTAATCAGCCGGTTGTTCGTGGACGATGCGCCGCGGCACCTGGAACACATCAGGCAAGCGCTCGACGCACGCGACGGCGAGGCCCTGCGCCGCGCCGCACACGGACTGAAAGGCGCCGCCGCCAACTTCGACGCCGAGGGCGTGGTCGGCGCCGCGCGCGCGCTCGAGGAGATGGGACGCACCAGCGACTTCACCGCGCACGACGCGGAGTGGCAATCGCTGACGCGTGAAACGGACCGCCTGATCAGCATTCTGCGCACCGTCTGCACGTAAAGGAGGCCACCATGGCTCGTTCGGCGAAGTGGTACGGATGGGTTCCGGATCTGCCAGATCAACGCGACCGCGTATTTCGCGCGCCGCTCAGACGAATCGGTCCGCTGCCAGGCCGTGTGGATCTGCGAAACCAGTGCCCGCCGATCTGGGATCAGGGCGCCATCGGCAGCTGCACGGCGCACGCAATCGCCGGTGCCCTCGAATTCGATCAGATGAAGCAGGCGTTCGCCGACACCTTCGTCCCTTCCCGGCTGTTCATCTACTACAACGAGCGCGCGATGGAAGGCACGGTCGACGAGGACGCCGGCGCGATGATCCGCGACGGCATCAAGAGTGTGGCGCACCAGGGCGCGCCGCACGAACGCCTCTGGCCGTACGATGTGACGCGGTTTCGCGCGAAGCCATCGAAACCCGCGTACGCCGACGGGCGCAAACACGCGGCCGTCCTCTACCAGCGTGTCACGCAGGAACTGTCTCAACTGCGCGGCTGCCTCGCGGACGGCTATCCCTTCGTGTTCGGCTTCTCGGTGTACGCCAGCTTCGAGAGTGACGCCGTGACACAATCGGGCCGGGTGCCAATGCCGAAACGGCAGGAGAAAATGGTTGGCGGCCACGCGGTGCTGGCCGTCGGCTACGACCACGCGGACGAGCGGTTCATCTGTCGCAACTCGTGGGGATCGTCGTGGGGCTTCGACGGCTACTTCACGATGCCGTATGTGTATCTGCTCGACAAGAACCTCAGCGACGATTTCTGGACGATCAAACTCGTCGAGTGAGCTGGTACGGCTCGTGCACACCTTCCGTTGTCGAACAACTGGAGGAGCAGCTCATGTGGAACAAAGACGAAGTGCAGGGCAAGGTCGATCAGGTCACGGGCAAGATCAAAGAGAAGGTCGGCGAGTTGAAGAACGATGAACAGCTGCGTGAGGAAGGCCAGGACGACCAGGCGGCCGGCAAGGTCGAAGAGGCCGTCGGCGCGGGCCGGCGTAAAGTCGGCGAAGCGATCAAGGATCTCGGCAACAAGATCGGCCAATAACCCTTCAGCCACGCGCCGGCGGCGCCGCCGCGCGTGGCATCTTCCGCAGACCGTGGAAGATGGCGATGCCAAATGCTACACTGAAGAACTCGCCTGACATGGTGGGTGTAGCTCAATGGTTAGAGCGCCGGCCTGTGGCGCCGGAGGTTGCGGGTTCGAGTCCCGTCATCCACCCCACCCCTCTTATGGCACGCGGTCGATTTCCGGCGGCGGAAGCGGCGCGATGAGCGCCGGCAAATCGCGCGCCGGCTCGCGTGGCGCGGCCGGGATATTCTCCCAATGCGTGATCGCGCGGCCGACGGCCTCGCGAGAGACCCACACCGCGGCGATTGCGCCGGCCAGCATCAGCGCGACGAAAACGGCGGCGAGCGCCAGCGTGGTACGCAGCCAACGGCCTTGGCGGCTCGGCGCGGCAAGATCCACATCGGCTGCCGCTTCGTCAATCAGCGACGCGTCGATCACCGCGGCAGATGTCTGCTGGCCCAGGGTCAGCGCGCGATCGCACAGGATGTTGACGCCGCGCGCCACGCCTCCGGAGAGTTCAAACAGACGCGCAATCGCGGCATCGTCGAACTCCACACGGGTGTTGCCGCCGGCCACTGAGAGTCGGTGCATGACGTAGCCGGCGATTTCGTCGGCGCCGAGCGGCCCCAGTTCGATACGACGCGTCACCCCCGCATGAAGCGACCGCAATTCCGTCCGCTTCAACAGCGACGTCAGCGCGGGCTGCCCCACCAGCACGACCTGCATAACGCGCGGTTCCGCGCCGGAGGGCAGCAGCGCGGCGATTTCCTGGAGCAGGATGACCGGGAGATTCTGCGCTTCGTCGATAATCACGACGGCCCCGGCCTGCAGCGAAACGAGCGAGTCGAGGAACGAACGTAGCGTGTGCTTCAGCACGTCACGCGCGACGTGCGGCGAGCGCGCGAGATCCTCTCGCGAGATCACGCCGTAGTCGGCCAGCATCGTCTTCAGCAAATCGTCGAGCGTCTCGACCGGCTCGAGCACGAGTGACGTAACCGTCCGCCGATCCAGTTCCTGCACGATCGAACGGCACAGCGTGGTCTTGCCGGCGCCGAGCGGTCCCGTCAGCACCGCGACGCCGGTGCGCTTGCGAATTGCCGACAGCAGCTGCTGCCCGGCGCGTTCGTGCGACGCGCTCTGGTAGTGAAACCTCGGATCGGTGGACAGACTGAACGCCTTCTCGCGCAGGCCGTAGAACGTTTCGTATGTCGGCGCGTCCAGGCGCGACGGCGCCCGGGGCGGCGGCGCGATCGCCGGACGCGGACGCGCGGGTGGAAGTTGCGGACCCACGGCGGTGCCGCGCGCGAGCATCGGCGGACGCTCAGCTTCGAGTGCCGAGGGTGGAAACAATTCGATCAGTGGACGCCGCGCCGGACGCGGCTCACCGGGCGCCGGCGGAGGCGTGGGCGCTGGCGACCGCTCGATCACGTCCGATACGTCGAACGTCTCCAGCGCATCGAATGTGCCGGGCGGGACCAGGAACTCGTCTGCCGGAGAGGGAACAGGCGCCGGAGTGATCGGACGCGCGAACACGCGCGCGGCTGCCGCACGCCCCAGCGCCGCAGACGGCAGCCGTGGCGGCACCGCCGGCGCCGACACGGCCAGTCGCGGCGGCGGCGCAGCACGCATGGGTGCCGGCAGCGGCGCGGGCGGCGCGCTCGGAGGAAATTCGTCTAGTGCGTCGGCGTCGCGGCCTTCGGCAAGCCCGCGATCGAGATCGCCCAGGCTGGCAAGGAAGTTCGGATCGTCCGCGAGCCAACGCTTCTGCGGATCACTCACGTGAACACATTTATACCCGTATTTGCACTTTTGAGCGAGCGGTACTACTCTGGCGTGTCCCGAAAAGGTACTAGCTGTCCCGAATCGGACCACGATCCGCGCAAGTCATTGCGCTGCAATGACCTAGTTACACGTTTCATGCCCCTTAAATGACGTTAGTGTCATATATACGTACACAGTGAACAAAAACTGAGCACCAGCAAGCGCCATAAGTGCTTGCAAAAACAAGGCTTATCGTAACACGTGGCTTTGGCGTCGGTGTTGCTACATCGGCACCGATGGCAGACGTGTATTCGTCTGCGTTTATTCAAGTTATGGCCGGCGAACCTTCGGTAATCGGCGTATCCAGTTGGCGCAACGAGTTGCCGACGCTGACCGGCCGCGTCGTCACGCTCCGTGAACCTGTGAGCCAGGATCTGGGTCCGCTCGTCGATCTGCTCTCGCTTGGCGATGCGACGCGCTTCGGCCTCGACGAGCCCGTGTCGGAAGTCGGCGTGCAGGAACTCATTGACCGCTTCGCGCGCGATCGCGCCAGCGGCATCGCCTTCACGTACGTGATCACCCTCGCGACTGCGCGCACGATTGTCGGCCTCGCGCAGGTGCGTCAGCTCGACCCGTCGTTTGAAGCCGCCGAGTGGGAAGGCCTGATGGCGCCATCGACGCGTGGCAGCGGCATGTTCCTGGAAGCGGCGCGCCTGGTCGGTTCGTTTGCGTTCGGCACAATCGGCGCGCACCGCATCGAAGCGCGTGTGCTGTTACAGAACGGCCGCGCCAACGGCGCTCTGCGCAAGATGGGCGCCGTCCAGGAAGGCATCCTGCGCCGGTCGGTCCGTCGCGGTGGCGAATACTTCGATCAGGTGCTCTGGTCGCTGCTGAAGGAAGACTGGGGCGACCACTGGGTGTCGACCGCCCCGCGGGTCCACTGATGCGCGAACTCCCGCGCGCAGCCCGTTTCTACGTCGGCGCCGTCATCGTCATCGGCCTGGTGCTGATGGTGGTGCGCCTGCCCGACGCCACATTCTCGCAGCCGGGCCTGTTCGTGGCGCTGCTGCTACTGTCGTCGTTGACGGCGGCGTTGAAAGTGCACCTGCCGCTCACGACGAGCGGCTCGACGATGTCGGTCTCGTACGCGGTGGACTTCGCCTCGCTCCTGCTGATCGGCCCGCACGAGACGATGATCGTCGCCGCCGGCAGTGCGTTCAGCCAGTGTCATCTGAACAGCAAGGAGCGCAACCCGATCCATCGCACGCTGTTCTCGGTCGCGTCGCTGGTGATCACCGTGCAGGCGTCCGGTCTCGCATTTCACCTGCTCGGCGGCACCACCGAAGCGGCGATGACGCTCAGCGGACTCGCGCGCCCGCTGGTCGGCGCCGCCACGGTGTACTTCCTGCTCAATACCGGGCTGGTCGCGACGGCGATCGCCCTCTCGACGCGGACGCCCATCGTCAGCACCTGGCACGACAACTTCCTGTGGAGCGCGCCCAGCTATTTCGTCGGCGCGGGCAGCGCGGCATTCGCCGCGTGGTTCGTCACGCGCGTCGGTTTCTGGGTGGCGCCGATCACTTTCGCGCCGCTCTACCTGACCTACCGCACCTACAAGGTCTACATGGGCCGCATCGACGACGAGCAGCGGCACGTGCTGCAGACGTCGGACCTGCACCTGGCCACGATCGAAGCGCTCGCGCGCGCGATCGACGCCAAGGATCAGACGACGCACATGCACATCCGCCGCGTGCAGGTGTATGCGACCGGCCTCGCGAACAAACTCCGCCTGCCGGATCCCGAGATTCAGGGCATCAAGACCGCGGCGCTGCTGCACGACATCGGCAAGCTGGCCGTGCCCGAGCACATCTTGTCGAAGCCGGGTCCGCTGACGCAGGAAGAGTTTCAGAAGATCCGCATCCACCCGCAGGTCGGCGCCGAGATCATCGCGGCCGTCCCGTTCCCCTATCCGGTCGCGCCGCTGATCATGAGCCACCACGAACGGTGGGACGGCAAGGGCTACCCGCAGGGACTCGCCGGCGCGGACATCCCGCTCGGCGCGCGCATCCTGACGATCGTGGACTACTACGACGCCGTGACGACAGAGCGGCCGTACCACAAGGCGCTGACCTACGAGAGCGCAGTTGGACTGCTGAAGCACGAGGCGGGTCGCGCGCTCGATCCGAAACTGGTGCCGTTGTTCATCGAGCTGCTGCCGTCGCTGATCGCGGAACTTGGTCCCGGCGAGCAGGAATCCGCCCCTGCCGAACCGCTGCCCGCGCTGCCCGGCTCGACCGCCGTCGGCCTGGTGCCCGCGTCGACGGGCAACGCGTTCGAAAACATCGCGCTGGCGCATCGCGAAATTTACGCGCTCTACGAGATCGCGCAGTCGATGGGCACGAGCCTCGGCGTCTCGGACACGATGGCGCTGATCTCGTCGAAGCTGTCCAAGATCGTCTCGTGGTCGGGCTGTGCGCTGTTCCTGCATCAGCCGGATAACGACTCGCTGAAGTGCCGCTTCGCGGCCGGCGTCGATGCGCCGCGGCTGCTGAACGCGACGCTGCAGATGGGTCACGGGCTGTCGGGATGGGTCGCGCGCAACCGCCGCACGCTGATCAACGGCAACCCGCGCGTCAGCTTCGAGGCGGCGGGGATCGGCGGCGACATCTCGCTGAACTCGGCGCTGGTCTGCCCGCTGCAGTTCAACGACACGTTCATCGGCTGCCTGGCGCTGTACCACGTCGAGGCGAACCACTACACCGAGGATCATCGCCGGCTGCTCGAGCGGATCGCGGAGCAGGCGGGCGCCGTCATTCATAACTCGATCGTCTTCGAGCAGACGCAGGAAGATTCGTTGACCGACCCGCTGACCGGCCTGCCGAACCGCCGCTCGATGTTCGTGCACCTGTCGCGCGAACTCGCGCGCGCCGAGCGCCTGAAGAGCGAGGTGGCGATCATCGTCATGGACATCGACGGGTTCAAGGCGATCAACGATACCTACGGGCACAACGTGGGCGACCATGCGCTGCGCGAGGTGGCGGGCGCGCTGCAGGGCGCGTTGCGGCCGTACGACTTGTGCGTGCGTTACGCGGGCGACGAGTTCATCGTCGTGCTGGCCGACTGCTCACGTGACGCGGCCGACTCGAAACGCCGCGAGCTGCAGGCGCGCATCGCCGAAATCCAGCTGGAAGTGCGCGCCGGGAAACGGCTGCGGCTCGGGGTCAGTGCCGGCGCGGCGGTCTTCCCGCACGACGGCAGCACCTACGAAGAACTGCTCGCGGATGCCGATCAGCTGATGTACCGCGACAAGGCTGCGCGTCGCGGTCACGGACCGCTGCCGATCACGCCGGGGTCCAGCGATTTCATCGCCACCGAACTGTTCGACCCCGCTGTCCCCGTCCGCCCGACCGTCCCGCTCCCGCAAACGCTCGCATAGACGGAGAAACCGCAGAGCACGCCAAGACCGCTGAGAACACTCTCCTGGGTTTCTGCAAGCTCCGCGATCTCCGCGGTTCCATCTGATTTCGATAAAATGTGGTCGTGAGCAAAGACGATCTCGTTGAACGGCGTCTGCAATACATTCAACGCCAGGTCGCGCTCGACACCAGCGCGGTCAACGTGCAGTTTGCCGGGCGGCGGCCTGAAGGCAGCGGTCCGGGGAATCGTCACGGGATGCCGCAGCTGCCGGTCGGCCAGCACGAGGTGAAGAACTGGCCCGTGCTCGATCTCGGCGACCAGCCGGCAATCACGACCGCGGAGTGGCAGCTCGAGATCTGCGGCCTGGTCGACAACCCGTTCACGCTGACGTGGGATCAATTCCTCGCCCTGCCGCAGGTGGATGACGTCAGCGATTTCCATTGCGTGACGACGTGGAGCCGGTTCGACAACCGGTGGCGGGGCGTGCGATTCAGCACGATCGCCGAACTCGCTGTGCCCAAGAGCGAGGCGACGTGCATCCTGTGCACCGGCTACGACTGCGCTCCCGGCTCCGATATTCCGTACACCGTCAACGTCCCGCTTGCCCGCGCCGTTGACGCCGACGTTCTGCTGGTGCACACGTGGAACGGCGAGCCACTCCCTCGCGAGCACGGCGGCCCGTGCCGGATGATCACGCCAAAGCTGTACGCCTGGAAAGGCGCGAAGTGGATCCGCCGAATCGAATTTCTGGCGCAGGACCAGAAAGGCTTCTGGGAGATGCGCGGCTACTCGAATTCCGCCGAGCCCTGGTTCAACGATCGCTACTCGCAGGGCTGAAACCCCGCGCCACACCTACCGCTTCGGTTCGAAGCGGTAGACCATGTAGGTGATCGGGCCGTCGAGTTCGCTGAAGCGGTGCGCCATCCCCGCCGGCACGATGATCACGTCGTGCGGCTTCACCTTCCGGCTCTCGCCGCCGTGGTGCATGCCCGTGTGGCTCATACCCGCGTTGACACGCGTGAGATCACTTTCCTTCGGATCCATCAGCATGCCACCGGTCACCAGCGTCCCCGATCCTTCCATGATCTGGTAGATCTCGGTGACGTAGTCGTGGATCAGCGCGCTGGTTTCAGCTTTCGTGCGCCGGAGCAGCGCGACCGACGCTTTGTGCCCGCCCGGGAGTTCGGCCAGCTTGATTGGCTGATCGACGGTGTTGTTGGCGATCGACGTCTTGAGCGTCGCGGCGACCTCTTCGGCGGTGATGACCGTGCCAGAGGCCGCCTGTTGCTCTCCCGCCGCCAGACCGAACATGAGCGCGAGTAGTGTCAGCATGGCGGCGATTATACTGCTGGAGATCGGAGACTCCCCATGGCCAAACGCCCCACGTCACGCACGAAAGCCGCGCCCCCCGCGTCAGCGGCAGAACCCACACCGCCCCGCGCCCGCGCCGCCGCTGCCAAGCCCAAATCACCATCGTCTCCGGAACCCAGCGCCGACGCGATCCGCCAGCGCGCGTACGAGCGCTACCTGGAACGCGGCGGAAAACACGGCGGGCACGATGACGACTGGCATGCCGCTGAAGCGGAACTGAGAACGAAGAAGTGAGAACGTAGAACGCTGCCGATGATTGCGCCGATGCTGGCGTCGCTGGCCGACGCGCCGCTCAACGATCCGCAGCTCGTCTACGAGCCGAAGTACGACGGCATCCGCGCCATCGTCGAGATCGGACCGAAGGGGCGTGTACGGCTGTGGTCACGGCTCGGCAACGACAAGACGCGCCAGTTCCCGAAGATTGCGGCCGCGCTCGAGCACTGGGCCGACGCGCGAAAAGAGCCGCTCGTGCTGGACGGCGAGATCGTCGCACTCGACGAGCACGGTGATCCCGCGGGATTTCAGCGGCTGCAGCACGGGACGTCGCGGACCGCGCTCATCGTCTTCGACATCCTGCGCGACGGATCCACGGATTTCATGAATCGCCCGTTGGTCGAGCGGCGCGTGGCGCTCGAACGCGTGTTCGGGCGCACGGGATCTCCAGTGCTCCGCGTCAGCGATCAGGTGACCGGCGACGGCCGCGCGTTGTTCAAGGAAGCGCTCGACCGTGGATGGGAAGGATTGATCGCCAAGCGCGCGCGGTCGCTCTACAAGCCCGGCAAGCGTACGCCAGACTGGCGCAAGCTGAAGATCGTCCACGAACAGGAATTCGTCGTCGGCGGATGGACGGAGCCGAGAGAGACGCGCGCCTGTTTCGGCGCGTTGCTGATCGGCGTCTACCAGCCCCGAGTCCGCAGCCCCAAGCCCCCAGGGTCGAGCTCCACGTCTCCAGTCTCCAGTCCCAAGTCCCCGGCCCCGAGCCCCCAGTCCCTGATCTACACCGGCAGCGTGGGCACGGGCTTCAACGACAAGGAGCTCGCGCGCGTGATGAAGCTGCTGACGCCGCTCGAGTCGAAGCTGTGTCCGTTCGTTGTCGCGCCGAAGACAAGCGAGCGCGCGCACTGGGTGAAGCCGCGGCTCGTCGCGCAAATCAAGTTCATGGAGTGGACCGCCGACGCGAAGCTGCGCCATCCCGTGTATCTCGGGCTTCGCGATGACAAGAAGGCCGCGGAGGTCAGCCGCGAAGAGAAGCCGCGTGTACAGGGCTCAGGCCTTGGGGCTTCGGGCTCGAAGGCGCAAAGCGATCCACGGACTGGCGGGGACATCATTGCGCAGCTCGATGCGCTCGAGTCTGCGCGCAGGGACGGTGTGTTGACGCTGCCGGGCGGCGACCAGCTGAAGGTCACCAATCTGCACAAGGTGTTCTGGCCGAAGCAGAAGCTGACCAAGGGCGATCTGCTGCGTTACTACGCGCGCGTTGCGCCGTTCATTCTGCCGGCGGTCGCCGATCGTCCGCTGGTCATGAAGCGCTTTCCGAACGGCGTGGCCGCGACCACCTTCTATCAGCACCGCGCGCCAGACGTGCCGGCGGGTATCCGCACGGAAGTGGTCGGCAGCGTCGAGGAGCGGCCTCAGATCATCGGCGGCAGCTTGAAGACGCTGCTCTATATGGCGCAGCTCGCCGCGATCTCGCAGGACCCGTGGTTCTCGCGCGTCGCGCATCCGGAGTTCGCCGACTACGCGGCGTTCGATCTCGATCCGCCGGACGCGGTGCCGTTCTCGCAGGTGCTGGACGTGGCGCGGTGGATCCACGACGAGCTCGACGGGCTGGGCGCAATGGGTGCGCCGAAGACATCGGGCGCGGACGGTCTGCACATCTACATTCCGTTGCCCGCCGGCACGCCGTACGAAGCCGGCATGATCTTCTGCCAGATTGTCGCCGCGCTCGTCGAGCAGAAGCATCCAAAGGCGGTGACGACGGAGCGGAGCGTGCGGGCGCGGGGCAAGCGGATCTACATCGATTGCCTGCAGAACATCCTCGGCAAGACGCTGGCGACGGCGTACAGCGCGCGGGCGAGCGACTACGCGGGCGTCTCGACGCCGGTCACGTGGCAGGAGATCGACGAAGGATTCGACCGGAGGGATTTCACGATCACCACCGCACCGGCCAGATTCGAAGCCGTCGGGGATTTATGGGCGCAGCTGAGAAAGTCGAAGGGCGTGGACTTGCGGAAAGTTGCAAGTCTGAAGTCTGAAGTCTGAGGTCTGCAATGTTGAGTGGTGCGCCCGACTGGATTCGAACCAGTGGCCTACAGCTTCGGAGACTGTCGCTCTATCCAGCTGAGCTACGGGCGCACAATCGGTAAGGTTATCATGACGCAAATGCGATTCTCCATAGAGGTTCTCGCCGCGATCCCTTGTGTGCAGTGGCCGTGCCGGCGTAGTACGCGGGCGTCCTGCCCGCCGAGTGCCAGGCACGCCGCGGACGATACAGGAAATCGAAGCGTGGA
>JANYHS010000064.1 GCA_025358945.1 Acidobacteriota bacterium | reverse complement strand
CTCGAGCGGCGGCGTGCTCGCGAGCATGATCTCAGGCGCCTTGAGGGTGCCATTGATGTTGACGCGCGCTTCGACACCTTGAATCATGCGGCGCGTCCGGATATCGAGGATCGGATCGAGATCGTTCAGCGAATCGCCCGTGAAACGGATGACGCCGTCGCGCAGGATGTCGAACCGGCGACCCTGGAAATCGTAGGAGCCGCTCACGGTATTGACGGCGCCGACCAGGACGATCGGCTCTCCCTTCGCCTTCGTCGCGCGCAGGTCGCCGCCGAGCGTCACGTTCATCGTGCCCAGACCGATCGGCGCGCCCGGCGCTCTCAAATCGCTGGCCTTGACGACAAGGTCGTCAGGCACGGTCATGCGCAGGTCGAGCGTCAGCGCATCGAAGGGCGACGGCGGGACCGGCGGGTCGTTCGCGTCCGCGTTCGGCAGATACTCGACGGCCTTCGTGGCGTACGCCGAGTCGCCCATCAACGACAGGATCCGGTCGAGATCCACCTGTCCGGTGGACACACCGAGATCTCCGGTGATGCGCGGCGACCGCAATTCGCCGGCGACTTCGATCGCGCTGTTCATGCGGACGTTGCCGAGCGGATTGTCGATCACCTTGAAGTCGTTGGCGGTGATGTACAGCTCGACGTTGCCGACCTCCAGCTCGCGGATCGCCAGGTCGCCGGTGATCGACAGCGAGCTCTGGTGGTTGTCGAGCACGGAGATGTGATCGATGTGCACCTTCTCCGGCTGCAGGTCGATCCGGCCACGGAGGTTGGTGTAGCTGACGCCGGTGGGCTCGACGGTGAAGCCGGCATTGTCGAGCGTGATCACGCCGGCCGGGCGCGGATCCGCCGCTGATCCGCTGACGTCCACGGTCGCCTGAACCGTGCCGGTAATTTTGCTGAGCTGCGTCGTCACGCCCTGCACCAACCCGAGATCGATCGGCGTACTTTCGATGTGCAGCGCGTACGCCTCTCCGACGCCGATCGGCACATGTCCCTTCGCCGTCACGAACGTCGTCGGGTTCTGCTGGAGCCTGACGTCGAGTGTGACGCCGTGTCCCGTGTAGCGAGCCGTGCCGCCGAACGTGTCGTAGCGATATTGCTGGAAGCCGCCCGCATCGACGCGAAAGTCGCCTTGCACGTCCGGCGCCTCGGTGCTGCCGGCGATCGTGGCGGAGGCGTTGAGCCTGCCGGTCAGTTGCGGCGGCCGAAGCAACAGCGCGTCGACGCTCGCGAGGTCGACATTCGTGAGCGTCACTTTCAGCGCGCTGCCGGGACGGCCGAATGTACCGTCCGCCGCAACTTGCTGCGCGCCGCTCACGAACGCGACTCCCTTCATCTCGAGGGCGTCGTGGGCATAGTTGATCGTGGCCTGCGATCCCTCCGCAAGTTGCCAGGTCTGCCCCAGCGTCTGGAGGCCGAGCCGCTGCAGATGCACCTCCTGGTGGTCGGGATGGATCACGAGCGAGCCGGTGGCGCCAAGTGAGCGCCGCGGCTGTTTCGCCGTCGCGTCGAAGGTGACCAGCTTCTGGCGGTAGGTGGTTGTGGCGTCGAGTTGGTTGATGTTCTGACCGGCCACGGTGACGAAGGTCGCATGCGTGTCGGCGGCGACGTTCGCGTCTGCGAAGGTCAAGTCGGGAACCGCGGCGGTCACGTGGCTCGACACCGTCAGCGCGCCGTTGTCGCCGTAGGTGACGCCGGCGCCGGTCACGTCACCGGTCGCCTTGAGCTCGCGCGCATTTCCGGTGACCGTGACATCGACCGCGCCGATGCCGGCGATCGGGAGGTCCATGAGCTGTCCGATGGCATGCAAGCTCTCGGAGTCGGCGTGAATCTTCAGGCTCGACTGGCCGGTGTCATTCAGCGCCAGCGTGCCGCTCGCGTGCGCGTTCACATCGCGCCCCACAATGTCGAGGGCGCGGATGTCGCCGGTGGAGTTCCGATACATGCCATCGACGCTCGCGCGCGTGATGACGAGGCCGCCGATCGTCGACGGTGTCAGCGTCATCGTCCCGTCGGCCTGCACGCTTTCCGGCGTCACGCCGCGCGACACGTGCGCCAGTGTCGCATCGACGTCGAGGGCGCCGTCGATAGCGCCTTGCAGTTCGCCCTTCCCGGTGGCGACAGCCGGATCGAAGCCCTTGAAAGTGCCTGACGCCTTGATGTGCGCCGTGTCGTGCACGAGCGAGGCGTCGAAGGTCAGTTGGGGAACGGCGCCGGCGAGGATCGACGAATCCGTCAGCGTGCCGTTCGCGGTCACATCCAGATCCGCCGAGGTCGTCCCTCGCCCGCTCGCCACGATGTGCCCGTTGATGGAACTCGAGTAACGCGTCGTCGCCAGGGCCGGCACGCCGAACTGCTCGCCCACGCGCTGGAGGTTGAGGTGCGCGACTGTGGCGTCAGCTCGGTAGCTGATGTCGCTGCCGACGGCCGTGACGCCGGCGGTGCTGCCGCCGGCAATGCCCGCGCCGGCAATGGTCGACGGCTGGAAGCGCAGATCGGCCGTCAGCGATATGGCGCGAGGCTCTAGCCTTGCGTTCGCGGACCTTACCGTCTGCGCCACTGGAGATACGACGTGGTACTCCGCGTTGATGTCGGTCGCGGCAGGCGATACGTTCAGGTTGCGCGGGAGCTTGCGTAGATCGACATGCCCGGCCTGACCGTGAAGGTCGTAGGCGACCGCGCGTTGCCTCCGATCGAGATCCGGCAGCGTCACACGGCCCTTGAACGTCGCCTGCGCTCCGTACGCCGTGGCGTTCCCATCGAGGCCGACCTCACGCCCGTTGATGCGTGCATCGGCATGCACGCCCTCAGCGACGTATCCGGCCGCGGCCAAGCGCGGCGCGTCGACCGACAGAGTACCGCGCAGCGCGCCGATATGCGCAAGCGTCTCTCCGTGGAGGTCCATCCGCGCGTTTCCCGTGATGTCGCTCTTCAACGCCGGGTCGTTGAGGATCGACGACAGATCCAGGTGCTTCACCGCCAGGTCGCCGGCGATCGACTGCCCCGGCGTCAGCAGATCCGTGACCACCTTCGCGCTGACCGTTCCGGCTGACGATTGCACATGCAGCTCGGCCGAGAGGCGATCGAGCGGCCCTTCCGCCTTCACGTTGAACGACGGCTGCAGACGGATGCCGTCGAGCGCGGGCACGAGACGCGCCAACTCCGCCACGGACGTCTTGTCGGATCCGATCTGCAGGTTGAACGTCGGCTTCGTCAGGTAGTGCTGCACCGCGCCGGCGATGGACAGCGACGTCTCCGCGGTGCGCACCGCCACCGTGTCCAGAAACACCGTGTCGTCTTTGACCGCCACCCCGCCCGACAACGAGTTCAGCTCGAGCTGCGGCTCGGACGCGCGGAACGAGACGTGCGCAATCTGGATCGAGTACCGCACAGGCTCGTACTTGAACGACAGTTTTGCGTCGAGACGCTCGAACCGCTTCGGTACGTCGACGCCGGGCACGCCGGCTGGCGACTGGAAGATGACCGACCCGTCAGAGATGCCGATCGAATCGATGCCGATCGGCTTGGTCGGGCCTGTGCGGTCGGCCTCCGCCTCCTGCTTCTTCACCAGACGGCTGAGCGACCAGGCATCGCCATCGCGCCGCAGATAGATGATTGGCCTGTCGATCCGGATGCTGCGGATCGACCCGGACGTCAGCAGCTCGAATACGCTGTAGTCGATACCGAGATCTTTCACCGCAACGACCTGGCTGCCGTCCAGCGACAACCCGATGTTCTCCATCTCGACGCCGAAGAACAGGTTGCCGCCGAGCCGCTCGATTGACACCGTGCCGTTCAGGTAATGGTGCACCTCGCGCACGATGTAGCCGCGCAGCCAGTTCTTGAACCAGGACGTCTGCGACACGATCATCGCCGCCGACGCCGCGCCAACCGCGAGCGTCAGCACCAGGGCGATGACGTGGGTGAGCCGCCTGAGGATCCGCATGCCTGAAGCCCTCAGCCTTTTTCAGAACGCCTGGCCGATACTGAAATGGAGACGGAAGCGCCGCGTCTGCGGGGTGCCGTTCACGAGCAGTTTCGGCGTTGGATTCAGCTGGTAGCCGACGTCGAAACGGAGTGGACCGACCGGTGTCTGGTACCGCAACCCGGGGCCGACGGCGTAGCGCAGGTCGCCGGACGTGAAGCCGAACGCATCCGCCCAGACATTGCCGCCATCAAGAAACAGCACGATGCCGAGCTTGCCGCGCATCGTCGCGCGTAACTCTTCGCTGAACGCGAGCATGCTGTCGCCGCCGATCGGCAGCCCGGATTCGGTGAGTGGACTCACTTCGTACCGGCCCCAGCCGCGAACGCTCGTCGCACCGCCGAGAAAGTAGCGTTTTGCGAACGGCACGTTCGCGGACTCGCCGCCGGCCGGCCGGATGTTGCCGAACTGCAGGCGGCTGGCCATCACCACGCGGTTGCCGAACGGAAAATAGTGACGCCCGTCGGCTGACACCGAGGAGTAATTGAAATTGCCCGACGCGAGCTTCGCCGTCTGCTCAGCGTGGATCGCCACCTGGTAGCCGTGATGAGCGTCGATCGGACTGTCGGCCGTCGAGTGCTGAAAGTCGAAACCGATCGCATTCAGCGACCCGTTCTGCTCATTCGTCGTCGGATCGAGTCCGAGCGCGATCAGGCTCGCACGAAGCGTGAGGTCGCCCAGCACATCGCTCGAAATCGAGCTTCTGTTGTGCTCGCTGGTGAACGACGTTGCCCATGATGTGTTGGCGCTGCTGCGATGCGTCAGCGTCATCTTGCCGCCGGTGACGACCGACTGATACGCGGGCGTGAAGGTGTACCACTGCTGCGCTTCAGCGCCGAGCGAGAAGTGCGGGGAGAAGACGTAGGGCTGGTTGAATTCGAGGCGCACGCCGCGGTCGAGCGAGGACCAGCGCACGTGCGCGCCAGCCGACCGCGCGTCACCGAGAAAGTTGACGTGGTGATACTCGGCGTCGACGCGCGCTTTCTCTTCCGTGCCGTAGCCCCCGCCGAGGTTGACGCGCTGATGGTTACCCTCCGCCACCGTCACGCGGATGGGCACCTCCTCGGGCTGTTGCTCCTGATTCAGCGGCTCGACGTTGGCGAACTGAAACAGCGCGAGACCGTACAGCCGCCGCTGCGACTCCTGCACCAGGCTGCGCTGATACAACGCGCCCGGTTTGAACATGAGCTGACGGCGAATCACATGCTCGTCCACGCTCTTGTTGCCGGCGATCTCCACCGGACCGAAGTGCGCGAGTGTCCCGGGATCGGCCGTGAACGTGAGCGACGCGTGTTTCCCATCGCTCCCGTCGTCTTCGGCGGTGATGACCTTGCCGTAGGGAAATCCGTGATCCTTCAGTTCGTTGACCGCCATCTCGTGGATGGCGATGACGAGTTGCCGATCGCGCGGTTGTCCAACCTTCAACGGCAGACGCGTCCGGAGATCGGCGAGGTGGGCCGGCGGGATCCCGTCGAATCCAGTGAAGTCAATCACCTTCGCGATCACCGGATCGCCTTCCGTGATGGTCACGGTGAGATCGACCTCGTCCTGCTTGTCGTTGAGCGCGACGTCGAAGCCAGTGATGCGCGCGTCGGGATATCCACGATCGGCGTAGAACGCCTGCATGCGCAAACGGTCCGCGTCGAAACGCGAGCGATCGAAGTAGTACTTCTTGCCCCAGGGAATATTGATGCTCTGGCGGGTCGTCAGCGCGTCGCGCAGCCGGCGCTCGTCAACCGCGGTGACGCCGTTGAACTTCAAGCTGTGGACTTTGATGGTGCCGCCCTCTTTGCACGCTGCGCCGGAGAAGGCGAGAAGCGCGAGGAACAAGGCGGCGATCGACGTGCGCCGAGCTGGCACGAGGGAACGATCGCGTCTGGCAGGCGCGGCTGTTCGTTCCTGCTCTACCTGCCCCTCCTGCCCCACCTGCCTATGTCTTCTCTTCTGTGACTGTAGGCTTGCCGGCCGAGACCGCGAGCATGATGCCAAGCCCGACCGCAATCACCACGGCGATCGCGATCCAGGTTCCGCTGACGCGAGCCAGCACGCCCGCCTGCGCGAGCGCCGCCACCGCGCCGATGACGAGGACGACGTAGCCGATTAGATAGAGGTGGATGAATCGCATGAGACAAGGCCTCGGGACTTGGGGCTAGGGCTTGGGACTCGAACCGAGAGCGGGGCCGGGGACCGGGCTTTCCAGCCCCCAGCCCCCAGTCCCTGTCCCTGACTATCTCAGATTGACCACGAGGGCCGCGCGCCGGTTCAGGCGACGCGTTTCCTCACGGCTGTTGTCGTACTTTGGCTTCTCCTCGCCGTAGCTGACCGTGCGCAACCGATCCGTGGTCACACCGCGGCTGACGAGGTAGTCCTTCACGGCGTTCGCGCGGCGATCGCCGAGCGCCAGGTTGTACTCCGCCGTGCCGATGCTGCACGTGTGGCCTTCAATCTCCACCTTCAGTGTCGCATTCTCCTTCAGCGCGGCGATGGCTTCGTCGAGCACGCGCGTCGCTTCGGGCCGCAGCGAGTAGCGGTCGAAGTCGAAATACACGTCTTCGAACGTGTAGTTGCGCACGGGCGGACGCGTCACCATGATGTTCACGGTGTCGGAGGCCGTCTTGTTGTCGGTCGGGCACGTCACGGTGACGGTCACCGGCACGCTGCCTTCCTGCTGCGGCGCCGTCCAGCGCGTCACGCGTTCGGCCGGCTGCGCGAGCACACCGCTCGGCGCGGTCCAGCGGTAGGTGACCGAGCAGCTCATCGAGTCCTGCACGGTCGCCGTCACGGTTGACACCTTGCCGATTTCAACCGTGCACGGATCGCACGCCGCTTTGACGGTCAGCGTGTGCGCGGGCGGCGGAGGCGGCGGCGCCATCGGTGGCGGCGGCGGTGGCGGAACCGGTGCGACGTAGGTCTTCACACCCGGATGCCAGCCGATGCGGAACTGCATGTCGTAGTAGTCGCCCGTCACGCTCGGCTCGTCGGTGAACGACCCGCTACGTCCGAGCGTCGGCATGTTCCACGTCACGCCCGCGCCGGCGAAGAAGCCGTTCTTGTGTTGATAGGTCAGCCCGAGCGTCGCGCGCGTGATGTTCTCCGTGGCCGACGTCAGCGGCGACCGGCTCAAGTCTGTGCCGATCAGCGCCGTTGTGGTCGTCGCGGTGTCGCTGGACGGCACGAAGCCGTTGAACTCGCCTACCACGCGGAGAAAGTTGCGCGACGGGAAGGTGACGCCAGTGCCCCACCGGAACGCGCCGCTGGGAATCGTGAAGCCGTCCGGGCTGCCGCGCCATTCGTAGCCGCCGTATCCCGACACTTCTACGAGTTTCGCCGCTTCCTTGCTGATGATCCCATCAACGGAAAAATCAGCCTTGCCCGTGCTGACGCCGGCGTCCGCCTTGCCGGTCGGCAGCTTGACGATGCCCCGCACCGCGATGGCGGCCGGGTCATGACGTGACTCGGACCACAGATTGATCTTGGCGCCGACGTACAAGTCGCCGACGTTGTCGCCGGTCCAGTACTGGTTGACCTTCGGGTAGCGATCGATGAAGCCCCCGAATGCCGGATTGCTGGAGAACACCGGCCGCGAGTCGCGGTCGATGCGGGTATCCGCGAGGAACGAGCCGAAGACCTCGGCGCGGTCGCCGATGCCGTAGGCGAACGTTCCCGCGAAGTCGGCGACGTTGGTGTAGCCCTGCACCCAGTTGGTGCCGCGGCGGTACACGCTGGTCGACCACTTGCCCTTACCGAGGACCTCGGCGGTCGGCACATTCCACAGCCCAGTGTCGCCGAAGAATGTCGTCGTCGCCGGCCGCATTTCGTCCGCCGTCGAGGAGGACGAAGTTGGGGTGGCGGTGGTACTCTGCGCCGTTGATGTCCCTGAAGAACCGCTCTGCGCGCGGACGCTCGCCGCTACGGCGAGTAACACCACACAGATCACGGCTACGCGTTTTGCCATTCTTAGTCGCCTCCAAAACGATTGCTCGATCGAACCCGTCATTCCGCATTGTTTTCCGCCGCAGTGTCTGCGACCGTTCCGGCGCCCTGCGGCGCATCTGACGGATCAACGAGACGTCCGCGCCCGCCCCGGCTGACCTGGCCGCCCTTGCGCCCGGCGTTGCGGGCTTCGTCAGCGGTCCACTCGTGGGCCGTGCCTTTTTCGTGCGCCGCGCGGCCACCTTTGCTCGCGATCTCGCGCTGCTTCTCGGCCGACATCGATGCAAACCCCCGACGTTCCTTACGTTCTGTTGTCATCACCGTTTCACCCTCCGTGTGGTTGCCCATTTGATCCGACCACCAAGACGTGTATCAAAGTCCGTGCCCACATTCCTGCCGGGATTCGGGCAGTAAATGGCTGGTTTATGGAGGATTGCTGCTTAGAGATGGCAGAACGGGTGCGCGACGTTGCAGCGGTTTGCTACAGAAGGGCTTGCGGAAGTAGCAAATGGCTGCGGGGATTATTTCGCCTGCTGGGGGACGTATCCGGGCGGCAGGGCGGCGCCGTCGCCAAAGAAGAAGTCCTCCATGTGCTTGGCGACGAGATCCTGGGCTTCCTTCTGCCACGGCATCAGCCGGTACTCGTTAAGGATCATCTTCATGCGCTCCTCCCAGAGTTTCCAGGCGTCCTTCGACACGGTGTCGAAAATGCGCTGGCCGAGCTCGCCGGGCCAGGGAATCGTGTCGAGTCCGGGCAGCTCTTTCTGGTATTTCACGCACATGACCATGCGGCCGCTCTTGTTGGTCGACGCGCCAGGCGTTGACAAAGGCGCCGGGGGTCCGCAGGAATCAGCCATGCACAGGATTGTAATGTATTTGACTCTGCGGCAGCAGCGTCAGCTCCGGATCAATCGTGAACACGAGACGCGCATGGGCGGCGCGCAGCGCCTGCTCGACCGCGTCCGCGTGCCCCGCGCGGGCGAAGATGAACCCGAGATAGCTCGCACCCTCCGGCAGCGGCGCCAGCAGCTGATCGGGCTTTGCGGTGATGTGGACCTCGTCGATCCCGTCCACGGCGCGCGCCTCGTCGATGCCCGCCACCCCGCGCAGCATGCCGCGGCGCGGAATCGGAATCATCATCACGCCGGATGCGGTCGCCTCGCGCCGGTACGGCGCCGGATCGTCGCCGATCGCGTGGCGCAGGAGGAGCTCCTCCAGGGAGATTTCAGATTTCAGAGGATGGATTTCAGATGCAAAACGAAGCGCTCGCGCGCAGAGGCCGCCGATCGGTCTCGCGGCGACTTCGAGCACGAACACGTCAGGCACCTGTCCTGAGCCTGCCTTAGGATTCACACGGCATTCGGCATGAATCGGCCCGTGGTGCAGACCCAGTGCGGCGGCCGCGCGCGTGACGCCGGCAACGATCGCGCCCTGAACTTCTGGGGGCGCCGACGAAGGCGTCAGGTAAATCGTCTCCTCGAAGAACGGACCGTCGAGCGGATCAGGCTTGTCGAAAACCGCCAGCACGTGCAGCGTGCCGTGTTGCATCAGGCCCTCGAGCGCGTACTCGCGTCCGGGGATGAACCCCTCGACAATCGCGTCCGCGTGCGCCTCGTTTTGCTCGGCGCGCACCTCTGGCTGCGCCATCAGCGCGCGCAGCCGACCGAGCGCCGCCTCGAACGACGCATCATCGTCGGCGCGCATCACGCCGCGGCTGCCAGATAGAGCCGCCGGTTTTACGACACACGGATATGACAGGGGCTGGGGGCTGCGGGCGGGGGGCTCGCTGAGACTTGAGACCTGAGCGTTGAGAGTTATTGCTGTCCACCACGGTACCGGCAGTCCGGCGGCGCGCAATCGTTCGCGGGTGAGTTGCTTGTGCCCTGCGGCGATCGCCGCGGCCGGCGGATGCCATGGCAGACCGAGGGCCTCCGCGACTCGCGCGCCGATCACCGTCGGTCGATCGCCGAGCACGATCAGGCCATCGATCGGCCGCGCAGCCGCCGACTCGAGGATCGCCGCGACGGACGCGTCCTCGTCATAGAAACGGATCGGAATCGCCTGGTCC
>JANYHS010000055.1 GCA_025358945.1 Acidobacteriota bacterium | reverse complement strand
CGGCTGAAGCCTTCGCGCTCTGGACGGCGCCTCCGCGCTCGGCTTCGCGCTATTGTGATGCAGCCGGCGTCAGCTCGCGCAGGAACTCGGCGAGGTGCTTGCCCCAGATCGCGAGAAGCCGCGCGGTGATCTTCGCCGTGGAAAAGTCGGCGGCACGGGCCGCGTCCGTGACACTTAGAGACGTCAGCGCGATCGCAGCCGACACCAGAAAACCCTTCATTCGGGCGCTCCTTGATTCGGGGTCTAATATCTCACATGCGTACGTCGACGATCGATCAATGAAGGTCCCACGCCGGGCGCTGCACACGACCATCGCCGTCCTCCTCAGCCTGCTCGCGGCAGGGCCGCTGGCCCATTCGCAAACCCGCAGGCCGATGACCCTCATCGATCAGGCCGAGCTGCCGCGGATCGCCGGGGCGGCGCCGCAGCTCTCGCCCGACGGCAAGACACTCGCCTACTCCCTCAGCCGGACGGACTGGAAGGCCGGCCGCCTGATTTTTCAGATCTGGCGGCAGGACATCGGCGGCGGCGCGCCCGTCCAGCTCACGTTCATCGACGGCGGCATTCAAGGCGGCCTCACGTGGTCACCCGACGGCAAGACGCTTCTCTTTCTGCGCGATGGCCAGATTTCGCTGCTGCCGGCCGATGGCGGCGAGCCGCGCGTGCTCACGAAGCACGCGACTAACGTCAGCGCCCCCTCGTGGTCACCTGACGGCGCCACTGTCTATTTCCTTGCCAGCGATCCGCGCACCGCCGAGGAGCGCGAACGCGATCGCATCCGCGACGATGTGTACGTGGTGGACGACAACTTCAAGCATCGCCAGCTCTGGAAAATCGTCGTCGCTACCGGCGCGGAATCGCAGGTGACGACGGGCGATTTGACGGTGACGGAATACAAGCTGTCGGCCGACGGCTCGCGCATTGCGATGATGCGGTGGCCGTCCCCGTCGGCGCTCGACGCGTTTCGCGGCGAAGTCTGGGTGATGGACGCCAGCGGCGAGAACGGCCGCGCGGTGACGAACAATACGGTTCAGGAATACCTCATCGACCTGTCGCCCGACGGCTCGCAGGTCCTCTTCCTGGCCGATACCAACGAGCGGCTCGATCCCTACTACCCGACGACGCTGTTTACGGTGCCGGTGACGGGCGGGACGCCACAGGCCGTGTTGTCTGATTTCAGGTATGCGTTCGATCTGGCGGCGTGGGCGCCCGACGGCAAGACGATTTTTGCCAGCGCGATCATGGGTGTGCATGGCGAGCTCTTCCGCATCGACGTCGCCGCGCGGCGCGCGCAGCAGTTGACGGACGGCGAGCACTACATTCCGCCGACATGGTCGATGGTGGCCAACGCCGGGCGGTTGGTGTTTCAGATCGACGAGCCGACACGGTTCGGTGATGTGTGGACGCTGCCGCTGACAGGCGAACAGGCGGCGCCGACGCAGGTCACGCGGCACTTCGACACCCTCGCGCGCGACTTCATGCTGCCGCGGCAGGAGAAAGCCGAGTGGAAGGGCGCCGACGGCGTTCCGGTCGAAGGCGTGCTGTTCTATCCGACCGACTACACGGCCGGACAGCGGTATCCGCTGATTGTGCAGCTGCACGGCGGGCCGATGGAGTCCGACAAGTTCGGCATTGGCGGAGGGATGACGCTGTTCAACGTTCCGGCGCTGACGGGCCACGGCTACTTCGTCCTGCGTCCGAACTATCGCGGCAGCGTCGGCTACGGCGCTGCGTTCGCGCGCGACGTCGTCAACGGCTACTTCAATCACATGGCGACCGACGTGCTGCTCGGCGTGGATGCGCTCGTCGCGCGAGGCCTGGTGGATCAGGATCGACTGGTGCTCTCGGGATGGAGCGCCGGCGGCACGCTGGTCAACAAGCTGATCACGATGACCGATCGATTCAAGGTGGCGTCCTCGGGCGCCGGCATCGCCAACTGGATTTCGCTCTATGCGCAGACGGACAACACGTCGTTCCGCCGCACGTGGTTCGGCGGCACGCCGTGGCGGAAGGACGCGCCGTTCGATCTGTTCTGGAACAACTCACCGCTGAAGGACGTGGCGAACACGAAGACGCCGACGCTGTTTTTCTCGGGCGACTCCGACGTGCGCGTGGGGCTGGCGCAGTCGGTCGAGATGTATCGCGCGCTGAAGAGTTTGCACGTCCCGACGCAGTTGCTGGTTGGGCCAGGCGAACCGCATCAGTGGGGCGGCTTGCGCCACCTCATCCGAAAAGCCAACGTCGAGCTGGAATGGTTCGAGAAATACGCAAATCATCGCGCGTATGTCTGGGAAAAGGTTCCGAACCCATAATCCGACTGATTTGATCCCGTTTGTCAAATTTGAAACGTAATTTGACAACTACGTGAAATATTTCACAAAATGGACCTGCAACGTCGGAGACGGAACGCAGTAAGCTCCACACGTCCTCGCTTCGTCCGTCCCGCGTCGCACTGTGATCGATGTCGCAAATCTTTCATCGCAGCGCCAACACGATTGCTCGGGTCAGCATCTTCGGCGCGGTGTTTTTCATCGCCGGACTGCTGGGCCTGCTTGCCGAGGTGAACCGCTCGCCGTGGGTCACCGATGCGCGCGTGGCGCGCGAGCAGCCGATTCAGTTCAGCCACCAGCGTCACGTCGCCGGCAACGGCATCGACTGCCGTTACTGCCACACCTCGGTGGAAGACTCGTCGTTTGCCGGTATTCCGCCGACCAAGACGTGCATGAACTGCCACTCGCAGATCTTCGCGAAGAGTCCGTTCCTCGAGCCGGTGCGCGAGAGCTTCCGGACCGGCAAGTCGATTGAGTGGACACGCGTCCACGATCTGCCTGACTTCGTGTACTTCAATCACAGCATTCACGTGAACAAGGGCGTCGGCTGCACGACGTGCCACGGGCAGGTGGATCGCATGCCGCTGATGTGGCAGGAAAAGTCGCTGCAGATGGAATGGTGCCTCGACTGCCATCGCAGCCCGGAACGCTACGTGCGCCCGCGCGAGGCGGTGTTTCGCATGGACTACGTCGTGCCACCCGACCAGGCGGAACTCGGCAAGCGACTGGTTGCGCAGTACCAGATTCAAAAACTCACGAGCTGTTCCACATGTCACCGATAGACGACGACCTCGGTAGGGCCTCGGGGCTAGGGGCTAGGGGCTCGGCAATCCAGACCCCAGCCTCCAGCCCCCAGCCCCTGCATCGCGCGGAGTTTTGGCGGAGCCTGGAGGAGCAGGCGGGCGACCCAGCGTTCCAGGCGCGGCTCTATGATGAGTTCCCGTCGCAGATCGAGGCGATCACCGATCCCGTCGCGCGCCGCACGTTCCTGAAGCTGATGGGCGCGTCGCTCGCGCTCGCCGGCGTCACCGCATGCACCAAGCAGCCGGCGGAAAAAATTGTTCCGTACGTGAGGCAGCCCGAGGAGCTGATCCCCGGCCGGCCGCTCTTTTACGCCACCTCGATGTCGCTTGGCGGCGTGGCCACCGGGCTGCTGGTCGAGAGCCACGAGGGGCGTCCGACGAAAATCGAAGGCAACCCGATGCATCCGGGCAGCCTTGGCGCCACCGACGTCTTCGCGCAGGCGGCCATTCTCGGCCTCTACGATCCCGACCGCTCACAGACGCTGACCAATCTCGGCGAGATTCGTCCGTGGTCGTCGTTCCTCGGCGCGATGAACGCCGCGCTGACGGCGCAAAGTCCGCTCAAGGGCGCCGGCATCCGCATCCTCACCGAATCGGTCAACTCGCCGACGCTCGCCGCGCAGATTCGCGAGCTGCTGACGCGCTTCCCGTCAATGCGGTGGCATCAGTGGGATCCGGCGAGCCGCGACAACGCGCGCGGTGGCGCGAGACTGGCCTTCGGCGAGTTCGTGGACGCGCACTACCGCTTCGAGCACGCCGACGTCATCCTCTCGCTCGACGCCGATTTCCTCGGCGGTGGACCAGGCGCGCTGCGCTACGCGCGCGACTTCACCGCGCGCCGGCGTCCCGAAAACGCCGAGCGCATGAATCGGCTGTACGCCATCGAGTCGATGCCAACATCGACCGGCGCGCGCGCTGACCATCGCTTGCCTGCTCGGCCCAGTGCGATCGGCGCGATCGCTCACGCGATCAGCGACGCGCTCGGTGGGCCGGGTGGGTCTGGTGGGTCTGGTGGGTCCGGTGGGTCTGGTGGGTCCGGTGGGTCCGGTGGGTCCGGTGGGGCTAGTGGATCACACGTGGCGCAAGACTTCAGTCTTGCGATCCAGAAGTGGATCGCCGCGGTCGCAAATGATCTCCAGGCGCATCGTGGCAAGAGCCTCGTCATCGCCGGCGACGGTCAGCCGGCAGCCGTGCATGCGCTCGCGCACGCGATGAATCAGGCGCTCGGCAACGCCGGCAAGACGGTGGTCTACACGCAGACGGCAGAAGCCGAGCCGGTCAACCAGCTCGAGTCGTTGCGCGACCTTGTCGCCGACATGAACGCCGGCAACGTCGACCTCCTCGTCATCGTCGGTGGCAACCCGGTCTACACCGCTCCGGTCGATCTCGCCTTCGCCGACGCGATGAACAAGGTCCAGATGCGCGCGCATCTCAGCCTCTACAACGATGAGACGTCGGCGCTGTGCCAGTGGCAGATTCCCGAAGCGCACTTCCTCGAGGCGTGGAGCGACGCGCGCGGCGACGATGGCACGACGTCGATCGTTCAGCCGCTGATCGCGCCGCTATACGGCGGCAAGTCGGCGCACGAAGTGCTGGCCGCGATGAGCGATCGCCAGGAGCGATCGGCGCACGATATCGTGCGCGGCTACTGGAAGATCGACAAGGACGAGTCTGCATGGCGTCGCTGGCTGCACGACGGTGTGATGACGAACACCGCGTTCCCAGCGAAGACGGTGACCGTCGCTGAATCCACAATCCAATCCGCAATCCGCAGTCCGCAATCCGCACTGGCGCCGGCGGGTTTGGAGATCTCGTTCAGGAACGACCCCGCCGTCCTTGATGGCCGCTTCGCCAACAACGGCTGGCTGCAGGAACTCCCGAAGCCCATCACTCGGCTGACGTGGGACAACGCCGTCCTCGCCAGCCCGGCCACTGCCGCGAAGTTGCGGGCGGCCCAGACGCCGTCGTTCACCGGCGGCGAGCACGGCCAGATCATCACCGAGCTGGTCGAGCTGAAGTTCCGAGGACGCAGCGTCAAAGGCGCGCTCTTCACCGTCGTCGGCCATCCGGACGACTGCGTGACCGTGCATCTCGGCTACGGCCGCACGCGCGGCGGCCGCCTTGCCGCCGGCGCCGGTTTCAATGCGAACGCGATCCGCACCGCCGATGCGCTGTCGTTCGGCGCGGGCGTGGAGATCAAGAGGACCGGCGAGACGTTCTCGCTCGCCTGCACGCAGTATCACCACCTGATGGACGGCCGCGGCCTCGTCCGCGCGGCGACGCGCGACGAGTACCTGAAGAATCCGAAATCGGTGCACGAAGGCCCCGGCATGGAACCGCCGCCGCCCAAGACGCTGACGATGTACCCGGAAGTGAAGTACGACGGCTACAAGTGGGGCATGGCCATCGACGTCAACTCCTGCATCGGCTGCAACGCCTGCGTCGTCGGCTGCCAGTCGGAGAACAACATCCCGGTGGTCGGCAAGGATCAGGTGCTGCGCGGTCGCGAAATGCACTGGCTGCGCATCGACACGTACTACCGCGGGCCGGTGGAGAACCCAGAAACCTACTTCCAGCCGGTGCCGTGCATGCAGTGCGAGAACGCACCCTGCGAGGTTGTGTGCCCGGTCGGAGCGACCGCGCACAGCCACGAAGGGCTGAACGACATGGTCTATAACCGCTGTGTCGGCACGCGCTACTGCTCGGACAACTGCCCGTACAAGGTGCGCCGTTTCAACTTTCTGCTCTACCAGGATTTCGAAACGCCGGCGCTCAAGCTGGGGCGCAACCCCGACGTCAGCGTGCGCAGCCGCGGCGTGATGGAGAAGTGCACATACTGCGTGCAGCGGATCAACTCCGCGAAGATTGACTCCGAAAAGGGCGACCGCAGCGTCCGCGACGGCGAGATCAAGACCGCATGCGAGCAGGCCTGCCCCGCCGACGCGATCGTCTTCGGCAACCTCAACGACCCGAACAGCCGCGTCGCGAAGCTGCAGGG
>JANYHS010000031.1 GCA_025358945.1 Acidobacteriota bacterium | reverse complement strand
TCCGCAGCCGTACTCGTTCGTTCCCGGTCCTGCGGTGACGTCGCGAGGCGCCGTCGCGTCCGTGGCGATTTACACCCGCGTCGAGCCGCGCGACATTCGCTCGATCGCGATGGATACGAGTTCGCGGACATCGGTCGCGCTGGCGACGATCCTCGCGCGCCGGGTGTTCGGCATTTCACCAGAAACGGTGGCCATGGCGCCGAATCTCGAGGCAATGCTGGCGCAAGCGGACGCGGCGCTGATCATCGGGGACAACGCATTGTTCCTGAATCCCGAATCCGCAATCCGCAATCCACCATCCTCAATTCTGAAGGTCGACCTCGGTCAGCTCTGGACCGACACGACCGGCCTGCCGTTCGTCTACGCGGTCTGGGCAGGCTGGCCGGAGGCGCTCAACCCGGAGGACGTTGGCGTCCTGCAGCGGGCCCGGGATGAAGGGGTTGCAGACTCCGATGGCGTAGCGCGCGCCTACTATCCAGACGACCCGGCACGCGAGGCTGTGGCGAAACGGTACCTGCGGGATAATATTCGGTACGTCCTCGGCGCCGACGAACTCGCCGGGCTTCGGCGGTTTTACGAGTACGCGACCGAGCTGGGGCTCGCATCGTTCGACGGCACACTGCGTTTCTATGATGCTGCACATCGCGGAGCTGGCTGACAAGGTACGGGCGGGGACGCGCGTCTCGGCAGACGAGGCGCTCGCGTTGTATCGCCACGCCCCGACATCGCTGCTAGGCCGGCTGGCCGACGGCATCCGCGCGCGCAGGCATCCGGACCGTCTCGTCACCTACATCATCGACCGCAACGTCAACTACACGAACGTCTGCGTTGCCAAGTGCAACTTCTGCGCGTTCTATCGCGACGTCGGATCGCCGGACGGCTACGTGCTCGGCTTCGAGGAGCTGTTCCGGAAGATCGACGAGACGATCGCGGTTGGTGGCGTTCAGGTGCTGATGCAGGGGGGCCATAATCCCGATCTGCCGCTCCCCTGGTACGAAGATCTCTTCCGCGCGATCAAGAGCCGCTATCCCGACTTCAAGCTGCACGCGCTGTCGCCGCCCGAGGTGATTCACATCTCGCGGTTGTCTCAGCTTCCCGTTCCGGTCGTCATCGAGCGCCTGATTGCCGCGGGGCTCGACAGCATTCCCGGCGGCGGCGCAGAGATCCTCGTCGACCGCGTCCGCAAAGCGCTGCACTGTTACGGCAAGGCGACCGCTGACGAATGGCTCGACGTGATGCGCCATGCGCACCGCGCCGGCCTGCGCACCACGGCGACGATGATGTACGGGACCGTGGAAACGGACCAAGAGCGACTTGAACATCTCCTGCGGCTGCGCGCGCTGCAGGACGAGACCGGCGGCTTCACGGCGTTCATCACCTGGAGCTATCAGCCGGATCACACTGAGCTGGCGGGATCCGAAGCCACCGCCATCGACTACCTGCGCACGCTGGCGATCGCGCGCATCGTGCTCGACAACTTCGACAACCTGCAGGCGTCGTGGGTGACGCAGGGCGGGAAGGTCGGCCAGTTGAGCCTCGCGTTTGGCGCCAACGACATGGGCAGCGTGATGATTGAAGAGAACGTCGTTCGCGCGGCCGGTGCGGCGTACTGCATGGATGAAGTGGAGATCGTCCGCAACATCGAGGACGCCGGCTTCGCAGCGAAGCGCCGCAACATGCACTACGGCATTCTCGGCGGCCCGATGTTCCGTGAGCGGGACGTACCGCGCATGCTCGAACTGGCCACCGCGCGCGAGGACGGCGACACGAGCGTGCCGGCGGAGTTGCGCCTCTATCCTGCGCGAAGCCGTTCCGGTAAAGAGACTCGGCATCAATGATCCGCTACCACGCTGCATGGATCCTGCCGATCAGCGAGCCGCCGATTCGCGACGGCTGGCTGGCTGTCGATCGCGGCCGCGTGGTCGCGGTGGGCGCCTCAGGCCGGCGTGTGCTGTCGGACGGCGCGGAGGAAGTCGATCTCGGCGAAGTGGCCGTGATGCCGGGTCTGGTCAACGCGCACACGCATTTGGAACTGTCGTATCTGCGCGACGCAGTGCCGCCCGCGTCGCAGTTCCTCACCTGGATTCGCGGCGTGATGCAGGCGCGGCGGGAGCGGGCGGACCCGCGTGGCGCCGAGATTCTCGACGCGATCGATGGCGCGATCACCGAAGCCGTGGCCTGCGGCACCGCCATCGTCGGCGACATCAGCAACACGCTGGTGACGTTTGGGCCGCTGACGCGCAGCCGTCTCGCTGCGGTGGTGTTCTACGAGCTGATCCGGTTCAACACGACCGACCCCAAAGGCGTCGTGGCGAAGGCGGTCAGCGAACTCGACGCGTTGCATCCAACCGAGCGGGTGCGGGCCAGCCTCGCGGCGCACGCGCCGTACTCCGTCGCGCCGCTCGTGCTTCGCGCCATCACGCAGGCGGTCGATCGCGATCCGTTTGCGCCGTGCAGCATCCACCTGTCCGAGTCGGTTGAAGAGATGGAGTTCATCCGCACCGGCGGGGGCCCGTGGCGCGCATTTCTCGAGGAGATCGGATCGTGGGATCCCACCTGGGTCGCGCCCGGCGGCACACCGGTGCAGTTTCTCGACGACTGCGGATTCCTCAACGGCCGCGTGCTCGCCGTGCATGGTGTGCAGATGACCACTGCCGATCTCGATCGGCTCGCCGCGCGCGGCGCGACGCTCGTCACCTGCCCGCGCAGCAACGGCCACACCGGCGCCGGGGCGCCACCGATCGAGGATTTCTACAACTACGGCGTCAAGGTCGCGGTTGGCACGGACAGCCTGGCCAGCGCACCCGATCTGAACATCTTCGCGGAGCTGGCGACGATGCGCGCGCTGGCGCCGACGGTGTCGGCGGGTGCGCTGCTCGACAGCGCGACGCGCCAGGGCGCGCGCGCGCTTGGCTTCGATGCCGACTTCGGCACGATCGCGCCAGGCAAATCCGGACGGTTGCTCGCGGTCAGCGTGCCGGCGGGCACCGAGGATGTCGAAGAATATCTGGTCGGCGGGATCGAACCCGATCAGATACGCTGGATTGAGTAAATGTTGAATCGTCTCGCCACCTACGCCTCGTTCATCCGCGTCGGCCACTCGGTGTTCGCGCTGCCGTTTGCACTGGCCGGTGCGCTGTTGGCTGCTCAGCATACGGCTGTGACGTGGAGCGCCGTCGGCTGGATCCTGGTGGCGATGGTGGCAGCACGCAGCGCGGCGATGGGGTTCAACCGCCTGGTCGATGCCCGGATGGACGCGCTGAATCCACGGACGGCGAATCGCGAGATTCCGCGCGGCGCGATGAGCATGCGCGAGGCGACGGTCTTCGTGCTCGTGTCGTCGGCCGCGTTTGTCGCCGCATCGTGGCGATTGAACTCGGTGTGCTTCGCGTTGTCGCCGGTCGCCCTCGCGATCGTGTTCTGGTACTCGCTCGCCAAGCGCTTCACCACATGGACGCAGCTATTCCTGGGCCTGGCGATGGCGGTTGCCCCGGTGGGCGGGTGGCTCGCCGTCGGCGGCCGCGGCGGGTGGGAGCCCTGGCTGCTCGCGGCGGCCATCGGCGCGTGGGTAGGCGGTTTCGACGTGCTGTATGCCTGTCAGGATCTCGACTTCGATCGCGCGCACGGCCTGCGGTCGATCCCCGTGCGCTTCGGTGTGCGGACGTCGCTGGCGATCTCCCGGTTCATGCACGTCCTCGCCGTGCTGTGCCTGCTGGCGCTGGCGTTGGTGACGCCGCTTGGGGGCATCTACCTGGCCGGCGTCGCCGCTGTCGCGGCCATGCTCGTCTATGAACAGTCGCTCGTGCGCGCGGACGATCTCTCGCAGGTGAAGCGTGCGTTCGATCTGAACGGCTACGTTGGAATTGTGTATCTGGTCGTGCTGACGGTATCCCTTTATGGCCCCTGGCAACACTGAACGGCGACAGGCGATCGCGATCGCGATCACCGGAGCGAGCGGGGCGATTTACGCCACGCGCACGGTGGCGGCGCTGCTCGAGCGCGGCGTGCACGTGGAACTGATCGTCTCGGACTACGGTCGCCGCCTGTTGCGCGACGAACTGGGCGAGCAGGCGTCCATTGACCGCTTCGTGCCGTTCCTGGCCGACAAGTACGGCGCCGGGGTGCACGCCGGCACCGTCACCATCCATAGCAATCGCGATCTGGGCGCGACCGTCGCCAGCGGCAGCCACGGGTGCAGCGGCATGGCGATCGTGCCGTGCTCGATGAAGACACTGGCCGCGGTGGCCCACGGTTTGTCGCGCAGCCTGGCCGAGCGTGCCGCGGATGTGATGCTGAAAGAGCAGCGCCGCCTTGTCATCGTTCCGCGCGAGACGCCGATGAGCCTGCCGCAGCTGAAGAATATGGTGCTGTGCGCGGAAGCCGGCGCGATGATCCTGCCGGCGATGCCGGCGTTCTACCAGCTCCCGAAGACGCTCGATGACCTCGCTGATTTCATGGCGGGGAAGATTCTCGCCGCCCTCGGCTTCGAGCACGAACTCTACCCGCCGTGGACCGGGCAGGTCGGCGCGTAGCCTACTGGCGCGTCACCAGACGGGCGGTCGGCTGCCACGCCGGCGTGCCGTCCTCCCACTGGTTGTCCGTCAGCTGGTGCACGTCCGTGCCGTCGTAGCGCATCACGAACAACTCGCCGTACGGCTGCGGAGCGTCGGTGTAGGTCCCTTCGTCCTTGAATCCCATCCGGCTGCTCGCCCACACGATGTGCTCGCCGTCGGGCGACCAGCTCTGGTGCGCGTCGTTTCCCCGCGAGAACGTCAGGCGCTTCACGCCGGCGCCGTCCGGCTTGATCGTGTAAATCTCGTAGTCGCCCTTGGCCGCCCGCGAGAACATGATCAGGTCGCCGCGCGGCGACCACAGCGGAAAATTGTCGTAGCCCTTGGTCAGGATGGTGACCGCTTTGGTCTCCATATTCATGATGCGGAGACCTTCGCCATCGGGGCCGAACGAGCGGTAGACAAAGCGCTTGCCGTCGGGCGCCATTGATGGAAAACCGTTGTTGTTCACGCCGCTCGTCACCTCGCGATAGTCGGTGCCATCCGGCTTGATGGTGGCGATCTGCGCGCCGCCCTCGATGCGATCGTCGTGACTCTGGACCAGGCCATTGAAGCCGTTGAAGAACAGGTTGTAGACGCCGATGCCGAACATGATCGTGTCGCCGCTCGGCGACCAGCTCGGCGCCATCACGTTGCGTTTCAGATCCTGATACACAACGTCCGCCTTGTTGGTGCCGGTCGAGGCGATCTGCAGACTGGCTCCGAGGGCGCCATTGGTCGGCCGTCCCGTCATCACGAACCGATCGCCGGCCGGGCTGAACGACGGCAGAATCCCCGTCAGCGTCAGTTCGTACTGCGGATTCCGGCTGAACGTCTTCAGCCATGTCGTTGGCGGGGCAGTCAACCGCTTGTGAAACACGACGCGCGTGCCGTCGGGCGACCACGCGGCGGATCGGACGTCGCCGGCGGGTCCCTTCTTGCCACTGGTGTAGTGGATGCCGGCGTCCGGTGCGTCCTTGCGGACAAAGCCGATCTCGTTCGCGGGAAGAAACGACGGGTTGAACTTGACGCCAGGGCCGGCGGCCACGTCGGTCATCGTGCCCGTTGCGACGTCGATCGAGACCAGCCGCGTCTTCAGTTCGATGCTCGGGTCGTGCTCGGGCCTCGGGCTCGGGCGGCGCGTCTCGAGCGTGTCTTCGGCGTCCATGCAGTACGCGATCACGCGGGCGCTGTCGCTGGAGAATTTCGGGCTGCCGCAGAAATTGTGGCCGTGCGTCGAGATCCGCCTCAGTCCCGTTCCGTCTGGATGCACGACGTAGACGTCGGCGATCTGCAGGTGCTCCCAGCGGCCCTTGCCGAACGGCATCGTGGCGCCGCGATCGGACGAGAACGCGATCCACTGTTTGTCAGGCGACCACGACGGCCGGAAATCGCCGCCCATGCCGGATCCCGCGGTCAGCTGTTTCGCGCGCCGGGTCCGCAGATCCAGTGTCCAGAGATGGGCAAAGCCGCCGTTACGCGTGCTAACGAACACGAGTTGCGTGCCGTCTGGAGAGAACGCGGCCTGATCGTCGTATGCGGCGTTCGTGGTGAGGCGCTCCAGGCTGGCGCCGTCCGCCTTCACACGAAATAGATCCGCCGAGCCTTCGCGGTCCGAGGTGAACACAATCGACGCGCCGTCGGGCGACCAGACCGGGTCGTAGTTGATCTCGCGGTCCGACAGCAGCGGACGCTCGTCACTGCCATCCGCTGCGGCGATGAACAGCCCGATCTGGCCCGCGTTGGGAAACACGCGCGCAAACACGATCTGCCGGGGATCAGCGGCCGTCACGGTGATGCTGAGGACGGCAGCGGTGACGGCGACGAGGGCAAGCGGTGTGCGCATGGGTGACATTCTAACGCGCCCGATGACGCGCGCCGTGCAATCAGGAATAATGGCGTGTGCCCGTTGCCCCTGTTTCGAAGGCGCCGGACCGCATCGCCGGTATGTTCGACGCGATTGCCGGGCGGTACGACTTCCTCAACCATCTTCTCAGCGCGGGGATCGATCGACACTGGCGGACGCTGGCGATTCGTTCCCTGGCGTTGACGGGCTGCGAGCGCGTCCTGGATCTCTGCACCGGCACCGGCGATCTGGCGATCGCGGCCATGCGTGCGCGGCCACCCGCGTCGCGCGTCGTCGGCGTCGATTTTTCTGGTGCGATGCTTCGGGTCGGCGAGGACAAGCTCAGGAAGGCGCTGCTGACCAACCGCATCGCGATGGTGCAGGGCGATGCGACGCGGATTCCCGTCGCCGACGCATCCGTGGATGCCGTGACGATTGGATTCGGCATCCGCAACGTCGAGGACATGGCCGCGGCGTGCGCGGAGCTGATCCGCGTGTTGAAGCCGGGTGGACGCCTGGCGATTCTCGAATTTGCGGTACCCACGCTGCCGGTGTTCAGCGCGTTCTACGGGTGGTATGTGCGGCGTGTGCTCCCTCAGATCGGCCGCGTATTGTCGCGCAACGATTCGGCGTACGCCTATCTGCCGGCGTCGATCAGCGCGTTCGCCACTCCGGACGAGTTTATGAAAATCCTGCGACTGGCCGGATTCCGCGAGATTTCCCCCACCCGTTTGATGCTCGGCAGCGTCATTCTTTATACGGCTCATAAGGGCTAGGGACAGGGACCGGGGGCTCGCGAACCCTGACGATCTTTTTACAAGCCCCTGGTCCCGAGGCCCAAGCCCCTGACTGGTATACTGCTGTAAGCACCTGATGTATTTCGATTTAGAGGATTATCACCCGGACATCAGCCCGGTCGGTCGGGCCATTTCCTGGCGCGAAGGGGTGCTGCTCTCGATCATCGCGCACCTCATCCTGGTGATCGTGATCCTCCTGGTGCCCCGATGGTTTCCGTGGCTCACCGAGCCGCGGCGGGTGGCGGTGGTGGCGAGGCAGAACCAGGAGCCAGCGATGCAGTTCATGATGGTGGCGCCGCGCGTCGAGCGTCCCGTCGCTAAGGCTCCGGAGCGTGCGATGCCGTCGGATCTGAATCGCGCCGCCACATCGCCCGAGCGTTCGCCGAAGCCGACGAACCAACAGCCGTTCTCGCGTGGCAACAGTCCGGAGCTGGTGGACCAGCCGCCGCGCCAGACAGTGCGGGGCCAGGGACCGCAGCCGGACCCCGCCGCCGGACGCCCATCGGACACCAATCCCGATCCGCAGAAAATGCCCGAGTCGCAGTCGGCGATGCAGATGCCCTCGAACCGCGGACCTCAGAACGGCGCGGGCGGCCGCTCGGCGACGACGGGCGGGTCGCTTGGAGACGCGCTGCGCAATTTGCAGCGCTACACGCAAAGCGAGGCGTTCGACAATCAGGGCGGTGCCGGTGGTCAGTTCGGCCCGGAGATTCAGTTCGATACCAAAGGCGTCGAGTTCGGGCCATGGATTCGCCGATTCATCGCGCAGGTCAAGCGCAACTGGTTCATTCCGTACGCCGCGATGTCCATGAAGGGGCACGTCGTCGTGCAGTTCAACGTGCACAAGGACGGCTCGATCACCGATCTGCAGGTGGTGGGTGCGAGCGCGGTCGACGCGTTCAACAACGCTGCGTTCGGCGCGCTGTCCGGATCGAATCCAACACAGCCGCTGCCGCCGGAGTACCCCGACAACAAGGCGTTCTTCACCATCACGTTCTTCTACAACGAGACGCCGCCGCGGTGACGCGATCGCAGCAGCTGGGCCTCCTGATCCTGTTGCTCGTATTCATCGTCTACGTCATCGCGCGGGTGCGATGACTCCGGTCGCCGTCGCGATTCTGGGGCCCACCGCAACAGGGAAGACCGCGCTGGCGCTGGCGGTGGCCGAACGGTACGGCGGCGAGATTATCAACTGCGATTCGACCGCGGTGTATCGCGGCTTCGACATCGGCACCGACAAGATCGCGCTCGCGGATCGCCGCGGCATCCCGCATCATCTGATCGACATCGCCGACCCCACCGACGACTACACCGCCGCGCAGTACGCGCGCGACGCCGCCGCGGTGATTCGCGACATTCACGCGCGCGGCCGGCTGCCGATTCTGGCGGGTGGGACGGGCTTTTACTTCCGCGCGTTGACCCGCGGATTGTTCCCCGGACCCGGACGCGATCCGGGACTGCGGCAGCGGCTGGAGGCGATCGCCCTCCGCCGCGATGTGACGTTCCTGCACCGGATGCTGCGCAAGGTCGATCCGGAGTCGGCCCTGCGGATTCAGCCGCGCGACTTGCAACGCCTTGTGCGCGCGCTCGAAGTGTTTCTCCTGACCGGGCGTCCGCTGACCGCGCATTTTGCCGACACCACGTCACTGATTCCCGGTGTGGACGTGCTGACGATTGGTCTCCGGCTACCGGCGGCGGCGATTTCCGAGCGCGTGACGCGTCGCGTGGACGAACAGTTCGCACGCGGATTGCTCGAGGAGATGCGCGGCCTGCTCGCGCGTGGGATTCCCGAAAGCGCGCGGCCGTTCGGGGGACTGGTCTATCGTCAGGCGATGGAGCACCTGCACGGCGTGCGCGACGAAGCGGCGACGCGCGCGCTCATCGCGCAGGAGAACCGGCGCTACGCGCGGCGCCAGTTGATCTGGTTCCGCAAAGAGCCTAATCTAAGCTGGTTCGACGGCCCCGGCGAGTCGGCGACCACCACCGACTCCGTGCAACGTCTGGTCGCCAACTGGCTTCAGGAGCGCAAACACTAATGCCGCCCGCCTCGGAATCAAAGTCCGCGCAGACCGTCTCCAACTACTTCTCGCATCCGTAGCCTCCGCGTGATGTCGTCATTTCGCCGCGCCATCGTCATCGTCATGGACAGCGTCGGGATCGGCGAACTGCCGGACGCGTCGGTGTACGGCGATCAGGGCAGCGACACCGTCGGCAACATCGCGAAACAGATCCCGCTGAAGATCCCCGCGCTGCGCAGACTCGGCTTCGATCGCCTCGTACGGCTCGACGCCAACGTCCCGGAAGGAACCGCAGAGAACGCCGAGATCGCGGAGATCTTTCTTGAAAGAGGTTCCTCTGCGGACTCCGCGGTCTCTCCGGTTTCTTCTGGTACGTCGTTGGGCGCCTACGGCCGCATGGCGGAAGCGTCGTCGGGCAAGGACTCGGTCACCGGCCACTGGGAGATGATGGGGATCGTGCTTGATCGCGCGTTCCCGACGTTTCCGGGCGGGTTCGCGCCGGAGATTCTCGCGGAATTCTCGCGCCTCACCGGCCGCGGCTGGCTCGGAAACACAGCAGCATCGGGCACGCAGATCATCGATGAACTCGGCCCCGAGCATCTGCGGACCGGCGCGCTGATTGTCTACACCTCGGCGGACAGTGTGTTTCAGATCGCTGCGCACGAAACGATCGTGCCGATTCCCGAGTTGTATCGCGACTGCGAGATCGCCTACAAGCTGGTCGGCGAAGGGCTCGGCGTGGGCCGCGTGATCGCGCGGCCGTTTGTTGGCGCGCCCGGTCAATTCAAGCGGACGTCGAACCGTCGCGATTACGCGCTGCCACCGTCTGCCGAAACACTGCTCGATCGCATGAAGGCGGCGTCGATCCCGGTCGTCGCGATCGGCAAGATCGAGGATCTGTTTGCCGGCCGAGGCATCACGCAGGGCATTCACACCGTGAGCGACGATGACGGGATGGACAAGGTCGAGCAGCAGTTGAAGGTGGTCGAGCGCGGCTTCATCTTCACCAACCTCGTCGACTTCGATGCGCAGTACGGGCACCGCAACGATGTCGCCGGATACGCGGCGAACCTGGAGCGCTTCGACGCGCGCCTGATGACACTCCTCCCGCAGCTGCGAGACGACGATCTGCTGATCATCACCGCCGACCACGGCAACGACCCGACGACGCCGAGCACCGACCACGCGCGGGAGTACGTGCCGCTGCTGGTGACCGGCGCCCACGTCCGCGCCGGCGTCGACCTCGGCACCAGGCAGACGTTCGCTGACCTCGGTCAGACGCTGGCGGAAATCTTCGGCGTTGGCCCCCTCTCCCACGGCACGAGCTTCCTGGACGCGATCACGAAATAGGAACGCAAAGGCCGCGAAGGCCGCTAAGCCTGCAGAGTATGATCTGACTGGCTTCGCGGCCTTTGCGTTCAGACATATGGACACTCTCCGACAACAACTCGAAGCGCGTGAGCGCGACATCCTCGCCCCCCAGGCGGCCAAGAGCGCCGACTCACGGGGACGCCTGCGCGCGGCGCCCGAGGATGACGTCCGTCCCGCGTTTCAGCGCGACCGCGACCGTATCGTGCATTGCAAGGCATTCCGTCGGCTGAAGCACAAGACGCAGGTGTTCTTTGCGCCGACCGGCGATCACTACCGCACGCGCCTCACGCACACGCTCGAGGTGTCGCAGATCGCGCGGACGATCGCGAAAGTGCTGCGCCTGCACGAGGAGCTGACCGAGGCGATTTCCCTCGGGCACGACCTCGGTCATCCCCCGTTCGGTCATGCCGGCGAGCGCGTGATCAGCGCGTTAATGCCCGGCGGCTTCAACCACTACGAGCAGAGTCTCCGCATCGTCGACGTGTTGGAGAACGACGGCGAGGGGCTGAACCTGACGTGGGAAGTGCGCGACGGCATCGCCAAGCACTCGAAAGGGAAGTCGGGTGCGCCGGTCAACATGCCGCCTGAACTCCGCTCGGCGACGGTCGAGGGTCAGATCATGCGGGTTGCGGATCTCATCGCCTACGTCAACCACGACATCGACGATGCGACGCGGGCGGGAATTCTGAAGGCTGAGGATCTGCCCAAAGACCTCGTCCAGGCGCTTGGTAACTCCTCGTCGCAGCGCATCGGCACGATGGTCAAGGACGTCGTCACCGAAACGCTGGCGGGCGGGCTCACCGAGATCCGCATGAGTGATCCGGTGCTCCAGGCGGTCCTCGGTCTGCGCGCGTTTCTGTTCGAAGCGGTCTACGAGAACACCATCGCCACGCTCGAGTTCAAGAAGGCCTCGGGGATCCTGAGCGGGCTGTGGGAGAAGGTCCACGAGCGCCCGGAGGAGTTCCTCGATCGCAAGACGATGGAGTCTGAAGGCCTGGACGCAGCGACGCGCGATTTCATTGCCGGCATGACCGACCGGTATGCCGTCCGCCTGTTCGAGCAGCTGTATATCCCCAAACCCTGGGCCATCGACTAGCCCTAAGCCCTTTGCCCTAAAGCCATTCCTAGTCCCAGTCCCCTAGCCTCCAGCCCAGGTTCCAAGGTATATTGGGAGGTTGATGCTCCTCCTGAATTTGGCGAATATTCGGACGGCGCAAGACCGGATCGACCAGGTCTACCAGCCAGACCAGTTCGAGGCGGACGAGCACTTTCGCGCCGTTGAACCGATCACGCTGGCGTTCGACATCTTCAAGGATAAGCAGCAGTTCCGACTCGCCGGACGCGTGAAGACGACCCTCGAACTGCGGTGCAGCCGTTGCCTCGAGCCGTTCACCGCGCCGGTGGATCAGGAGTTCGATCTTCGCTATTCGCCCCACAGTCAAAGCAAAGTGGACGGCGACCGCGAAATCGAACAGGACGACTTGACGACGGCGTACTACGAGCACGACCAGATCGACCTCGGCCACCTGATGCACGAACAGTTCGTGCTCTCGTTGCCGATGAAGCCTCTGTGCAGCGACGGATGCAAAGGCTTGTGCCCGATCTGCGGTGTGAATCTGAACAACGGGACGTGCGACTGCAAACCCGTGTGGGAAGACCCAAGGTTGGCCGCGTTGCGGCAACTTAGAACGAAGAATTGAGAAACTACCGATGCCTAATCCCAAACGACGCCACTCCAAGACCCGCACCGCCAAGCGCCGCACCGGCGACGCGCTGAAGCCCAAGAGCCTCAGCGAATGCCCGCAGTGCCATGAGGCCAAAGCGCCGCATCGCATCTGCGCGAACTGCGGTTACTACCGCGGCCGTCAGGCACGGGCTGTCGCCGAAAAATAGAACAGTCGGTGCACCCGCACGTCGCACTCTGCACGTTGCACCCTGAGTTCTGCACCCGCTCATGATCTGGATTGCTGTTGACGCCATGGGCGGCGACGAGGCGCCGGGCCACGTCGTCGAGGGTGCGATCGCGGCGACGCGCCAGTTCGACCTCGGGGTACTGCTGGTCGGTCAGACCGCGCTGATTGACGCTGAACTGCGGCGTCATCCCGGTGCGGACGCCGGCCGCATCCGCGTGGTCGAGGCGCCGGACGTGGTGACGATGGCCGAGTCGCCGTCGGCGGCCTTGCGGCGCAAGCCCGGTGCGTCGATCCGGATCGCGGCCGAAGCGGTGGCGCGCGGGGAAGCCGCGGGGCTGTTCAGCGGAGGACACACCGGCGCCACGGTGATGGCCACGCACGCGGCGTTCGGGATGCTGCGGGGCGTGGATCGTCCGGCGCTGGCCGCGACCATCCCGACACCCAACCGTCGGGCGGTGCTGCTCGATGTCGGCGCGAGCGTCGAGTGCCGGCCGCAGCATCTGCTGCAGTTTGCCGTGATGGGCCGCGTCTATGCGCGCGTCGCATTCGGGATCGAGGCGCCGCGCGTCGGGTTGCTGTCGATCGGCGAGGAAGCGAGCAAGGGCAACGGGCTGACGCGCGAATCGCATCAGCTCCTGAAGGCATCGCTGCCGTCCTTCATCGGCAACGTGGAAGCGCGAGACGTCTACCGGGGGCACGCGGACGTCATCGTCTGTGACGGATTCACCGGCAACATCGCGTTGAAAATCAGCGAGGGACTCGTCGAAGTGATCGAGCGTCTGGTGGGCGAAGAGTTGTCGAACACGATTGCGGACTACGCCGAGTACGGTGGAGCGCCGCTGCTCGGTGTCAACGGCGTTGCGATTGTCGGTCATGGCCGATCGAGCGCGAAGGCCGTCTGCAACGCCGTCGGTCTGGCGTATCGATTCGCGGCGGACGGTTGTATTCAGTGCATGGAGGCCGACATCGCCTCGGCCGCGGCGCCGCACCAGTGATCGCGTTCATCTTTCCCGGACAGGGCGCGCAGAAGGTCGGCATGGGCCGCGCGCTGGCCGACGCGTATCCCATCTGCCGCGAGACATTCGAGGAGGCCGACGCGGCGCTCGGCGCACCGCTCAGCCGGATCATCTTCGACGGACCCGAGGATCAGCTGACGCTGACCGAAAACACCCAGCCGGCGATCCTCGCCGTCAGCACGGCCGCCGCGCGTTACCTGACATCGCGCGGGCTCGCGCCGGCCTTTGTTGCGGGCCACAGCCTTGGCGAGTACTCCGCCAACGTCGCGGCAGGCACGTTTGCGTTCGGCGACGCGCTGCAGCTCGTGCAGCGCCGCGGGCGCTACATGCAGGAAGCGGTGCCGGTGGGCGCAGGCGCGATGGCCGCGATCCTCGGGCTCGATGCCGAGAAAGTGGCGCAGGCATGCACCGAGGCCGCCAACGGTGACGTCGTCAGCCCGGCGAACATGAACGGCGGCGGCCAGGTGGTGATCGCCGGCGCACGCGATGCGGTGGCCCGGGCAGGCGAGCGCGCGAAGGCGCTCGGGGCCAGGCGGGTCATTGCGCTCCCGGTCAGCGCGCCGTTCCATTGCGCCTTGATGAAGCCGGCCGAACTGCGTCTGGCGCCTGAACTACGCGCGCTGCGCGTCCAGTCGCCGCGCGTGCCGATCGTCGCTAACGTCGATGCCGAGCTCAAACGCGACGCGGCGCACGCAATCGAGGCGCTCGTGCAGCAGGTGTCGTCGCCGGTACGATGGGAGGCCGTCGTCAGACGCCTTGCGTCAGAAGGCGTCACAACGTATGTTGAGGTGGGGCCAGGCGCCGCGTTGAGCGGGATGGTCCGCAGGATTCATCCCGAGGCCACCGTCGTGAACTTCGGCAGCCCGGACGATCTTGGGGCGATTGAATCCCTGATTCATGTTTAAGCTCGAAGGCAAAGTGGCGCTCGTCACCGGTGCGTCGCGCGGCATCGGGCGCGCGATTGCGGCGCGCCTCGCGGAACAGGGCGCCGTCGTTGTGGCGGCGGCGCGTGGCGACAACGCGAAGGCCTGTGCCGACGAGTTGAGCGCCGCGGGACACACAGTCGAGGCGCTGAGCCTCGATGTGACGGATGCCGCGGCCGTCGAGGCGGCGCCGGGCGACATCGTCAAGCGCCACGGCCGGCTCGACATCCTGGTCAGCAACGCCGGGATCACGCGCGATCAGCTGCTGATGCGGATGAAGCGCGAGGACTGGGACGCGGTGCTGGCGACCAATCTCACCGCGACGTTCCTGCTCGCGCAGGCGGCGATGCGGCCGATGATCAAGCAGCGTGGCGGGCGGATTATCGCGGTCAGCTCCGTGGTCGGGCAGATGGGCAACGCGGGGCAGACGAACTACGCCGCGTCGAAAGCCGGTCTGATTGGTTTTGCGAAGGCGCTGGCGCGCGAAGTGGCGTCGCGCGCGATTACAGTGAACGTGGTGGCGCCCGGGCTCATCGACACGGACATGACCCGCGCGATCAACGATAAGGCACACGTCGATTGGGCGGCGCAGATTCCCCTCGGCCGCCTTGGCGCCGTGGACGACATCGCCGCCGCCGTGTGCTTTCTTGCGTCGGACGAGGCGTCGTATATTACTGGACACGTTCTGGCCGTTAACGGCGGGATGTACATGTAGGAGGATGGAATGGCAGTTGCGGACAAAGTGAAGAGCATCATCGTCGAGCAGTTGGGCGTGGACGAAGAAGAAGTGACCGCGGACGCGTCGTTTGTGGACGACCTCGGCGCCGACTCGCTGGACACGGTCGAATTGGTGATGGCCTTCGAGGAAGAGTTCGGCATCGAGATTCCCGACGAAGACGCGGAGAAGATCACGCGCGTGAAGGAAGCGGTCGAATACATCGAGTCGCACGCCAAATCCAAGAAGTAGAGGCCGATGACCAATATTCGGCGAGTGGTGGTCACGGGCATCGGTCTCGTGTCGTCGCTCGGGATTGGAACCGAGGCGAACTGGACGGGGATCAAGGCCGGCCAGAGCGGCATCGGTACGATCACCAAGTTCGACACGACCCAGTTCGCGACACGCATCGCGGGCGAAGTGAAGAACTTCGACCCGCTGGCGTTCATCGATAAAAAAGATGTCAAGAAAATGGACATCTTCATTCAGTACGCGATCGCCGCGTCGCAATTCGCGATGGACGATTCCGGCCTGACCATCACGCCGGAACTGTCGCGGCGCGTCGGCGTGTTCATCGCGTCGGGCATCGGCGGCTTTACCACGATCGAGCGTGAGCACAAGGCCCTGCTCGAAGGCGGCCCGCGCAAGATTTCGCCATTTTTCATCCCGTCCGCGATCATCAACCTGGCTGCGGGCCAGGTGTCGATCCGGCTCGGCGCCAGAGGGCCGAATTCGGCGACGTGCACGGCGTGCTCGGCGTCGGCGCACGCGATCGGTGACGCCTTCGAGATCATCAAGCGCGGCGCGGCCGACGTGATGATTGCCGGCGGGTCCGAGGCAGCGATTACGCCGATGGGCATCGGCGGGTTCGGGGCGCTGCGCGCGCTCTCGACGCGCAACGACGAGCCATCCAAGGCGAGCCGGCCCTTTGACCGCGACCGCGACGGGTTCATCGTCGGCGAGGGATCGGGCGTCTTGATCCTGGAGGAATACGAGTTTGCGAAGGCGCGCGGCGCGCGCATCTACGCCGAACTGGTCGGCTATGGAATGTCGGCCGACGCCTACCACATCACCGCGCCGTCGGAAGACGGAGACGGGGCCTTCCGCGTGATGAGCCTGGCGATCGAGAGCGCGGGGATCACGACCGCCGACGTCGACTACATCAACGCGCACGGCACGTCGACGCCGCAGGGCGACGCGCTCGAAACGCTCGCCATCAACCGATGCTTCGGCGACCACGCGAAGGACCTCGCGGTCTCGTCCACCAAGTCGATGACCGGGCACCTGCTCGGTGCAGCCGGCGGACTCGAAGCGGGCATCACCGTGCTGGCGGTCTATCACCAGATCGCGCCGCCGACGATCAATCTGGACCAGCCGGACGATAACTGCAATCTCGACTACGTGCCGCACCACAGCCGGCCGCTGGCGATTACCTACGCGCTGTCGAACTCCTTCGGCTTCGGCGGCACCAATGCCGCGCTGCTGTTCAAGAAATTCGAAGCATGAAAATAGCGGTCTGCATCAAACAGGTTCCCACCCGCGAGTGGCAGCCGCGCCTGAACGACGACAAGACCTGGATTCGCGATCAGGATGCCAGCTTCGAGATGAACGAGCCGGACGCCTACGCGCTCGAAGAGGCGTTGCGCCTGAAAGAGAAGCACGGCGGGGAAGTCGTTGTCTGCTCCGCCGGGCCGGCGCGGGTCGCGCAAGTGATTCGCGAAGCGCTGGCACGCGGCGCCGACCGCGCCATCCACGTGGAAGACGATGGGCTGGCGAGCGCGGACGCGTTCGTGACGTCAGGCGCGCTTGCCGCCGCGATGCAGGAAGAGAAGTTCGACCTCACGCTGACGGGCTTGCAGTCCGACGATCAGGGCTTCGCCCAGGTCGGCGTCATTCTCGCAGAGCGCCTCGGCCAGCCTCACGCGACGATCATCATGGAAGTGCAGGTCGAGGGCGGCGCGCTGCGCGTGAAGCGCGAGCTCGAGGGCGGCTGGTTTCAGTGGGTCGCGATGCCGCTGCCCGCGGTGTTGACGATTCAGAGCGGCATCAACCAGCTCCGCTACGCCACACTCAAGGGGATCATGGCGGCGAAGAAGAAAGACATTCGCAAGGCGACCGTGCCTGCGGGTTTGACGAGCAAGCAGAAGATCGCGAGTCTCTACGTGCCCGAGAAGGGCAAGAAAACGCATCTGATCGCCGGTTCACCGGCGGAAGCCGCCAAAGAGCTTGTCCGCATGCTGCGCGACGAAGCGCGGGTGATCGCATGATCCTCGTCATCGCCGAACAGAAGGACGGCAAGCTCAACCGCGCGACCTGGGAAGCGATCGTCGCCGCGCAGCAGCTCGCACAGGTATGTAGCGACGGGCCGGGCGGAAGTGCCGACAAGGCTTCAGCCTGGTCGATCACCATCCTCGTGCCGGGAACGAATGTCGGCAGCGTGGCCGCGGAACTGGCTGCCGCGCAGGTTGCCGAGGTCGTGACCGTCGAGAGCGCGGCACTCGAGCCCTACACGCCGGATGGTTTCACCGCGGCACTGCAGGACGCGATCACCCAGCTTGCGCCGTCGCACGTGCTGCTGCCGCACACCTACCAGACGCGTGATTTCGCGCCGAAGATTGCCGCGCGCCTTGACCGCGCTCTGCTGACCGACGTCACCGGCATCAAGACGGCCGGCGCCGAGGTGGCGTTCGTGCGGCCGATGTTCCAGGGCAAGCTGACCGCCCTCGTCGTGCCGCAGGGTCCGGCGCCGCATTTCGTCACGTTCCAGATCGGCGCCTATCGCGTCGATCAGGTGGCCAAGGGCGCGGCCCCCGCTGCGGTTCGCGCGCTCAGCGTCACGGTGGATGCATCCGCGATCCGCGAGAAACCAGAGCCGCCGTTCCAGCAGGCGAAGCAGGCGGTGGACCTCTCGCAGGCCGAGCGGATCGTCTCGGTGGGCCGCGGGATCAAGGAACAGGCGAACATCGCGCTCGCGCAGAAACTGGCCGACGCACTCGGCGCCGAAATCGCCGCGTCGCGTCCCATCTGCGACGCCGGCTGGCTACCGATGGAACGCCAGGTGGGCAGCTCAGGCCAGACCGTTGCACCGAAGCTGTACCTCGCGCTCGGCATCTCCGGCGCGATCCAGCATCTGGTCGGCATGAAGGGCTCGAGCACCGTCGTCGCGATCAACAAGGATCCCGACGCGCCGATTTTCGAGATTGCGGATTACGGGATCGTCGGCGACCTGTTCGAGATCGTGCCGGCGATCATCGAGGCCGTCAAAAGCTAAGATAAGCCGCATGGCTACCCTCGCGTTCTGGATCCTGCTGCTGGCCTTCATGGGCGCTTTCGCGGCGCAGGTGGCGCGGCGTGTTCAGCTGATCGCCGCGGCGCCCAACACCTTCTCCCTCGATCAGCTCGGTCTCCGCACCAGCCACTTCATCGTCGACGTCCTGTTGCAGTGGCGGACGATCAAGGAACGTCCGCTGACGGGCCTCATGCACGCGTTCGTGTTCTGGGGATTCGTCGCGTTCGGCGGCTACACCCTTACCGAATTCCTGCAGGGCCTTGGCATCGTCGATCTGACGCACACCGGCTGGTTCCATGCCTATCGTCTGGTGCTGACGCCGTTTGCGACCGCGGTGTTTGTCGGGATCCTCTACCTGTTCGTTCGGCGTGCGTTCGTGCGCCCGGTGACGCTTGGCGCCAAGGTTTCCGTGGAGTCGCTGGTCATCGCGATGTTCATCGCGACGCTGATGATCACGTTCCTGCTGACGTTCGTGTTGGAAGAAGCCAGCCTTGCCGGCCGCGTGAACTGGTGGGTGCACGCCGTCGTGATCCTGGCGTTCATGGCGCTGATCCCGGCCTCGAAGCACCTCCATCTCTTGCTGTCGCCGATTACGGTGTTCCTGAAGTCGCCCGAACTCGGCAATCTGCCGAACCTCGACTTCGAAAAGGAGCAGGTCGGCCTCGAGACGGTGAAGGACCTTGGCAGCAAAATCGTTCTCGACGCGTTGACCTGCGTCGAGTGTGGGCGCTGCCAGGTGAATTGCCCGGCGTGGGGTTCGGGGAAAGAACTGAACCCGAAGACGATCGTCCTGCAGACGCAGGCGGCGGTCCTGGCCGGCGAGAAGGACCGCAAGCTCGGCGAGATCTACTCCGAGCAGGTGCTGTGGCAGTGCACCACCTGCGGCGCCTGCGAGAATCAGTGCCCGGTCGGCATCGAGCACCTGCCGATCATCATCGGAGCGCGCCGCGGTCTCGCGTCCAACGGCGACGCGCCGGAGTATCTGGGCGCGATGTACAACAACCTCGAGCGCCGCAGCAATATCTGGGGGCTTGGGTACGATCAGCGCACGAAGTTCGTGACGTCGGCGGAGCTCGAGACATTCGATCCGACGAAACACGACGTGATGGTGTGGCTCGGCTGCGCCGGGTCGTTCGATGCGGATTTTCAGAAGTCGCTCAAGTCGATGTTCGCGATTCTCCGGACCTGCGGTGTGAAGTTCGGCGTGCTGTCGAAGGAGAAGTGCACCGGCGATCCGGCCAAGCGCACCGGTAACGAGTACATGTACCAGGAGCTGGCGAACGCCAACATCGTGGACCTCAGGGCCGCCGGCCCTAAGAAGATCCTGACGTCGTGCCCGCATTGCGTGAAGACGATCGGTGAGGACTACAAGAAATTCGGCTACGAGGTGGAGATCGTCCACTCCTCGGTCTACATCGAGGAACTCACCCGTAGCGCGCTGGGTAGCGCGAAGGCTTTAGCCGAGCGATCGGGCGAGCGAGAGAAAGTCACGTTCCACGACCCGTGCTATCTCGGACGCTATGCCGGCAAAGTGGACGAGCCGCGCGCGCTCCTCGAGCGCTTCGGCGCCGACATCAGCGAGGTCGAGCGCAATCGCGAGAACCCCTTTTGCTGTGGCGCGGGCGGCGGCTTGCTCTTCAACGACAAGGACGAGGAGCCGGGCACGCGGATCAGCGACGTCCGGTTCAAGCAGTTGCAGGCGACGGGCGCCAATACGGTGGTCACCGCCTGCCCGTTCTGTTCGATCATGCTCAAGGGCGCCGGAGCCAGCGCGCAGTCAGACACGCAGTTCGTCGACCTGATGACCTACGTGAACGGCAAACTGCAGCCGCGGGCGTGAGCCAGGCCGAATCGTGGCGCTCGTCACGGTCGAAACGTCTGCAAGCCAGGCTGATCTCGAGTCTCGGCTATCCGATCATCGCGACGCTGGCGTCAACGTTTCGATGGCGTCAGGATGGGCTTCAGCGCCTCGACGATGTGAAGCGCAGTGGCCGGCAGCCGATCATGGCGTTCTGGCACGGCCGCATTCTGTCCTCCACCTACTTCTTCCGCCGTCGCGGCATCGTCGTCATCACGAGCGAGAATTTCGACGGTGAGTGGATCGCCGGCATTATCGAGCGCTTCGGCTACGGCACGGCGCGCGGGTCGTCGTCCCGCGGTGCGGTGAAGGCGCTGGTGCAGTTGAAGCGCGACATGGCGGCGGGGAAGCCGGCCGCCTTCACACTCGACGGTCCGCGCGGGCCGGCCAAGGTGGCGCAGCCGGGCGCCGTCTGGCTCGCCAAGGCGACGGGCAATCCGATCATCCCGTTTCACATCGAAGCCAGCCGTCACTGGACGCTGAACAGCTGGGACCACACGCAGATCCCGAAGCCGTTCGCTGACGTCGCGATCGCGATCGGCGAGCCGCTCGAGGTGCCGCCGGAGGCGGATGATGCTGCGCTCGAACGTGCGCGCCTGGAACTCGAAGCGCGGCTGAAATCACTCGAAGCCCGCGCGACGGCGATGCTCGTCGCACGATAGTATTCGCGCTTGCGTGCCAGCCGGGACAGAGCGGTCTGTGCTCGCGTGGAGGTAGCGATGAGACGTGTCGTAATCGGCGCCGTGGCCTGTGGCCTTCTCTCGGCCGTGGCCGGCGGTACTCCGCAGGCTGATCCCTGCAGGACCCGGGCAAGTCAGCTCGAGTTGACCCAGTGCGCGGATCGGCAGCTCTCCGCGAGTGACACGGTGCTGAATCAGACGTATCGAAAGCTGCTGGCCGACCTCGACGATGAGCATCGCGTCCTGTTGCAGAAGGCGCAGCGCGCCTGGGTCGGTTTCCGCGATGCGGATTGCGACCTCGATGCCTCGACGGCTCTGGGCGGGTCGATGTACGGCATGCTGGTGTCTGATTGTCGCACTGCGATGACCAACACACGCGTCAAGGAACTCAAGGCCCTGCGGACATCGCTGGCCGACTTTCTCCGCTGAGCCGGGTAGCGCGATCCGCAATCCGTAATCTACAATTCGCAATACAGTGTCCGTCATCCTCATTCACTCCGATCGTTTCGCCGAGCACCAGACGCCTCCGGGACATCCAGAGCGGCCCGAGCGCGCCGAGGTGATGGCCGCGGTCGCGGCCAGATGGCGCGAGCGCGGCAACGAGATCATCGCGCCGCGCGAGGCGACGATCGAGCAGCTCGCGCGGGTGCACGGCCGCGATCACATCCGCCGGATGTCCGAAACGTCGGTGAAGGCGTCACAGATCGATCCCGACACCTACACCTCGCCAGAATCGTACGAGGTGGCGCGGCTGGCCGCCGGTGCGGCGATCGACGCCGTGGAGCGCGTGATGGGGGATTCGCACAAGGCGGCGGTCGCGCTCGTGCGTCCTCCCGGGCATCACGCGGAGCGCGATCGCGCGATGGGTTTCTGCCTGTTCAACAACGTGGCGGTGGCGGCGGCGCACGCGCGCGCGCAGGGCGCGGCGAAGGTGGCGATTGTCGACTACGACGTGCATCACGGTAATGGGACCCAGCACATCTTCGAAACCGACCCGCACGTCCTGTACATCTCGACGCACCAGTTTCCGTACTACCCGGGGACGGGCGCCGCGGACGAAGTGGGGCGAGAAGCGGGCAAGGGTTTCACGGTCAACGTGCCGCTCGAAGTGGGCGCGGTCGATGAGGACGTCCAGGTCGCGTTCTCGAGGGTCGTGCTGCCGGTCCTGCGCCAGTTCGAACCCGATCTGATCATCGTGTCGGCGGGAGTCGACGCGCACGAACGCGACCCGCTCGGCGGCATGCGCCTTTCGACGGCGGCGTTCGGTGCGATGACGCGGGACCTCCGCGCCGTGGCCGAGGAGTGCTGCCATGGTCGCATCCTCTCCGTCATTGAGGGCGGTTACGATCTGGAGGCGCTGTCGGCATCGCTTGACGCGATCATCGAGGCGCACGCGACACCTGCGTCCGCGGCGTCGCGTGTCTGGCCGACGTCCGGCGTGCACTCGGATCGCGGTTCGCGCGCGGTGCAGACCGTCCGCGAGGTCCTGCGGCCGTACTGGACGATTTAGAGATGCGAGGATGACCGTCACGAAAGACTACGCGTCGGCGATTGCCGGACGAATTTCGGTGGAGCGGTTCACGCTGGCGGGCCTCTGGCTGGGGCGCCTGCGCGATCTGCTGACCGTCACCGCCAACGAGGTGTTCCCGTCGCATCAACTGCTCGATCACATTCCCTCGCTGGTCGAAG
>JANYHS010000322.1 GCA_025358945.1 Acidobacteriota bacterium | reverse complement strand
GGCCGCAAACCGCCGGAATTCCTCAAGCCAGGTGACGTCGTCACCATCGAGATCGACGGCATCGGCACGCTGCGCACACCGATGCGCGCGGCTCAGCCATGAACGATCGCAAGACTGAAGTCTTGCGCCACTTGCGCCACTTGCGCCACTTGCGCGCGTGGCGCACGACTTTAGTCGTGCGGCTGTGTGCGATCGCTCTCGCGCTGGCGACGATCAGTGCTCAAGCGCCGGCCGCTCCGCCGGACACGATCCTGGTCAACGGGCATGTGATCACGGTCGACGCGCGGTTTTCGATCGCGGAGGCGTTGGCGATCTCCGGCGGGCGATTCAGCGCGGTTGGCACGAACGCCGCCATTCGCACGCTCGCCGGCCCGAAGACGACGACGATCGATCTGCATGGGCAGACGGTGATCCCCGGGCTCGCCGACGGTCATCTGCACGATGCGGGCGGTGGACCGGGCATTGAACTCGCGGGCGCCCGCAACCTCGCCGACATCGTCGCCGCTGTCGCCGCGCGGGTGAAGCAGAGTCGTCCTGGCGACGTCATCGTGTCGAACAGCGACTGGCACGAGGCGCAGCTGACGGAGCATCGCCTGCCGTACCGGCGCGACCTCGACGCCGTGTCGCCCGTCAACCCGGTCGTGCTGGTGCGCGGTGGGCACGAGTACATCCTCAACTCCGCGGCGCTTCAGAAGTGGAACATCACGAAGGACACGCCGCAGCAGCCGGGCGGCCGGATCACCCGCGATGCGCAAGGTGAGCTGAACGGCGAGCTGATCGACCGCGCGAAGTCCCTCGTGCAACTGCCGGCCGCGCCGCCGTTGACGATCGATGCGCTGGTCGAGCAGCACAAGAAGCTGAACGCCGCCGGTCTGACCAGCATCCGCTACCCGGGCGCGCCGATTGAACAGTACCGGCTGCTGGAGGAGATGAAGCGTCGCGGTCTGCTGACGATCCGCGTGAACCAATTGATGCGTGTTGGCGCCGACTCCGCCGAGAAGATGCGCGCCGCGGTTGCCGCGTTGAACGTCAAGCCGGATGAAGGGGACGAGTGGCTGCGCGTCGGCGGTATGAAGCTGGGCGTGGACGGCGGCTTCGAAGGCGGCTGGATGCGCGAGCCGTACGCCGAACCGTGGGGCGAGAAGGGCACGTTCTTTGGCGTCAACACGATGAAGCAGGCGCCGTACACCGATGTGGTCAAGGAACTGAACCGCCTCGGGTGGCGCGTGGCGACGCACGCGGTGGGCGATGCCGCGATCGACGAAGTGATTGAAGCGTACGAAGCTGCAAACGCGGAGAAACCGATCGCCGGCCGCCGCTGGGTGCTCGAGCACGGTTTCATCGCGCAGCCCGATCAGTTCGCGCGCTTGAAGAAACTCGACCTGGTTATCTCAGCGCAGGACCATTTGTATCTCGCCGGTCCGAGCCTTGTGAGCTACTGGGGTCCTGTACGCGCCGCGCGGACGACACCGATGCGCGCGTTCATCGATCAGGGCTTCATCGTCGCTGGCGGCACCGATTCAGCCGTGGCGCCGTACCCGCCGCTGTGGGTCATCTACCATTTCGTCACGCGCGACACGATCAGTGGCGGCGTCCTCGGCGCCGACCAGCAGATCACGCGGAAGGAGGCACTTCAGGTCGGGACGATCAACAACGCCTACCTGACCTTCGAAGAGCGAATCAAGGGGTCGATCGAAGCGGGCAAGCTCGCCGATCTCGTGGTCCTTCCCGAAGATATCCTGACCGTTCCCGCCAAGCGCATAGAGCAGATGCACGTCGCGATGACCATGGTGGGTGGCATCGTCGTGTATCGCAGACCGTAAGAGCTTACGTTCCGAGTAACGCCGCTACCACTGTTCATTCTTTGTTATCAACGTCTTAGGGCTGGTCCACGCCTTGCTCATGGAGCCGCATCGTGAACCGATATTCTTTGTCGACCGTCCTCGCTCTGTTCCTGACGTTCGTGGCCGTTGCCGCCAAGCCTGTATACGCGCAACCGCCCGCTGCGCCCGCCCCTCAGGCCACCCCGGCGTCAGACGATGACGACGAGAAGCTGCGGTCGCTGGAGCCGGACTTCAGTCTCGTCAACCTGCCGACCACGCTGCCGTTGCCGGTGCATGCGGGGAACTTCCGCCTGACGCACCGGTTCAACGAGAACCTGCGCAACGACAGCTTCGGCACGCAGGCGAGCAACCTGTTCGGCCTCGATGAGGGCGCCACCATCCAACTCGAGTACCGCTTCGGGGTCATCAAGCACGTCGAGGCGATTATTTCGCGCACCAACGTCCAGCGCGACATCCAGATGGGCGTGAAGTACGACGCATTTCACGAGTCGGCCTCGCATCCGATCGGGTTGTCGGCGCTGGTTTCGATCGAGGGTACGAACAACTTCAGAGAAAACTACGCCCCTGCGCTCGGCGTCGTGTTGTCGCGCACGCTCGGGACTGTGGCGGCGGTGTATGCGACGCCGGTGTGGGCGCACAACACCTTTCCGGGCACCGGCGTGACTGAAGACACGACCTACGTGGGACTCGGCACCCGTGTGAAGGTCATGACGTTGGGATATGTGGTGTTCGAAGCCTCGCCCCGCCTGGGCGGCTACACACCGGGCGACGCGGAGTTCGCGTTCTCGTTCGAGAAGCGCGTCGGTTCGCATTTGTTCTCCCTGGCATTCTCCAACACGTCGGCAACCACCTACGGCCAGATTGCGCGGGGCGGCAACCCGCACAGCCTGTATTTCGGATTCAACCTCGCGCGCAAGTTCTTCTAAACAGAAATGGGAGTCACGATGAAACGTCTGTCTGTGTTCGCCGCTGCGTTCGCGCTGCTGTCCACCGTCGGCTGCGGCAGCAGCTCCACCACGACCACGTCGCCGACCGTGTCGACGACGCCGCTCTTCTCGGCGGTGCTTTCGCCGGCCAACGAAGTGCCGCCGGTGACCAACGCCGAGGCCGGTGTGACCGGCAGCGTCACCATCACGCTCAACACGAACAAGGACAGTGCCGGCAACATCACGTCAGCGAACGCGACGTTCGCCGTCACGCTCGGCGGGTTTCCGGCCGGCTCGGCTGTGAACATTGCCCATATTCACGAAGGCTCTACGACATGCGCCTGCCCAGTGGTGGTCAATACGACGCTCGCCGCAGGTGATGTGACGGTGGCGAACGGCCTCGCGTCGTTCACCAAGACGTCGATCACAGTGGACCCAGCGGTTGCGCAGCGGATGCTGAACGGCCCGGCGGGCTTCTACTTCAACGTGCACTCGACGCTGAATGGTGGCGGCGTCGCGCGCGGCGCTCTGGTGCGCACGCAATAGACTGTTTCGACGCAAGCACAGGGCCGGCCGTGTGTATCGCACGGCCGGCTTTTCTTGTTTCTCCGGACGTAACATTGGGCTGGTATGCAGACGCCATGCGTCGTGGCCGGCGGCGGACCCGCGGGGATGATGCTGGGACTGCTCCTGGCGCGCGCGGGCGTCCGCGTGGTCGTTCTGGAAAAGCACGGCGACTTCCTGCGTGATTTCCGCGGCGATACGATTCATCCTTCCACGCTCGAAGTGCTGTACGAGCTCGGCATCCTCAACGAGTTCCTGAAACGGCCGCATCAGGAAGTGCGCGAACTGACCGGCCGCATCGCGGGCGAGACGGTCACGATCGCCGACTTCACGCACCTGCGGACGCACTGTCAATTTCTTCTCCTCATGCCGCAGTGGCACTTCCTGGATTTTCTCGCGGAGCAGGCGACGCGATACCCGACGTTTGAATTGCGCATGCAGACGGCAGTCACGAGCCTGACGGAAGAGGGTGGCCGTATCACCGGCGTCAACGTCACGAGCCCCGCCGGCGCTGAAACGATTCGTGCCGATCTCGTCGTCGGAGCGGACGGACGCCATTCCGTTGTGCGCGCGTGCGCGGGTCTGCCGAGCGACAGTTTCGGCGCGCCGATGGATGTGCTGTGGATGCGGATGTCGAAACGGGCGGACGATCCGGCAACCGCGCTCGGCAACATCGCGGGCGGGCACATCCTGGTGATGCTCGACCGCGGCGACTATTTTCAGTGCGCGTTCGTCATTCCGAAGGGCGGCTACGATGAGATTCGCGCGCGCGGCCTCGAGGCCTTTCGCGAGACGATCGCGTCGATCGTGCCCTTCATGCGCGATCGGATGCGCGAACTTGCCGGGTGGGAGGACATCAAGCTGCTGACCGTACTCGTCGATCGTCTTCGCCAATGGCACCGGCCCGGCGTGCTGTGCATTGGCGACGCGGCGCACGCGATGTCGCCGATCGGCGGCGTCGGGATCAACCTCGCGATTCAGGATGCGGTGGCGACGGCGAATCTGCTGGCGGGTCCGCTCGAGCAGGGGACATGTTCGGACGATGATCTGACGCGGGTGCAGAAGCGGCGTGAGTTTCCGACGCGCGTGACGCAGCGTGGTCAGTTGTTCGCGCAGGACCGATTCATCAGCCGGGCCTTGAGTGGAGGAGGACCGCAGCAGCTTCCGTTCGTGCTGAAGCTGCTGCGGTGGTTCCCGATGCTGCGCCGTATACCGGCGCGGCTGGTCGGGGTAGGCGTTCGACCCGAGCACGTTCACATTGCGGATCGCGGATTGCGGAGTGCAGACCGCAATCAGACTCAGTAGCGGCGAAGGTCTCCGCGGTACGGGATGACCTGTCCCGCCTGGATCCCGACGTCCACCACCAGCGGTTCGTATCCGGCCGCCTGCACTTCGATCCTGTGCGTGCCTGCGGTCAGCGTCAGCGGCTGGTCGGTACCATCAAAGTCCTGGACGCGTCCCGCATATTCGCCGTCCACGTAGACGTCTGCGTCATTGGGCGTGATCTCGAGCGCAACGCCGCCGTAGTAGTTCGAACCTGGCGAAATGGTCACGCGTTCGCGTGGCGCGCCGTATCCGTAGACCTCGATCGGGGACCCGTAGCTGTAGCTGTAGGGCACCGGGTAGCCGGAGAAGATGCCGAATCCAATCGAGAATCGCGGCCGGAACGTATACGGACGGTAGTAGGAGCGCGATCCGTAGTAGCCCGGCGAGTAGTAACGCGGCGCGTACCGCGACTCGTAACGGGACTGATACCGCGAGTCGTAGCGCGGCTGATAGCGCGAGTCGTAGCGCGGCGCGTCGTTGTCACGCCGACCAACGCCATCGCGGCGCGGCACGGCGCGGCCGACCACCTCGTCGCGACGGTTGTCGAACCTCTGGCTCGGCGCCTGGCTCGGCGCGGCCTGCTGGCGCGATTCAAACCGCGGCGCGTCCTGGCGCCGTGATTCGACACGCGGGGCCTGCTGAGGCGACTCCGCGCGCGGCGCCTGCTGACGCGTCTCCGCAGGCGGCGCCTGTTGACGAGTCTCCGCTCGGGGGACGGCCTGTTGACGTGGCGCGTCGTTCCGCGGCTGAGCCCGCTCGGCGCCGCGGTCGCTGGACTCCTGACCTGAGCGCTGACGACCGTGCTCGCGTTCCTGGGCAAACGACGGTGCGGCGACGAGCGTGAACGCCGTGAGCATCGCAGACGGCGTGATGAGTGACTTGAGCTTCAACATGGTGACCCTCCGTGAGACTTAACAGTGGCAAGGTCCTTGCCAACGAAATCCTTAGCAATTTCGACGGTCGCTCGCCACGGATGTGCCGTTTCGAGGACAGCCGTCCCCGGTTGTATCATCCCGTGATGTCCTTCATTCCCCGCCTGGCTCTTTGCAGTGCAGCCAGCGTTCTTGCGACCTCTGCCGTTCTCGCGCAGGGCGTCGCCGACGCGCCGCGCGCGTTCACTGCCGCCGACTACGCGCACGCCGAACAGTTCATGCCCTACAACACGACGCCGCTCCTGCTCCGCACCGGCGTGCGTCCGACGTGGCTGCCTGGCGATCCCACAGATCGTTTCTGGTATCGCGTGACGACCGAGAACGGTGCGGAGGTGGTGCTGGTGGATCCCGCGAAGGCCAGCAAGTCCGCCTGCGAGCTCGCGCCCTGCAAGGCGGCGGCGAGCGCGACTGCGGGACGCGGCGGCGGCCCCGGGGCCGGTGGGCGCTACGACGAGGGGTCGCCCGACCGCAAGCGCACCGCGTTCATTCGCGACTGGAACCTGTGGCTGCGCGACACGGCCACGAGCGCCGAAACGCAGCTCACGAAAGACGGACTGAAAGACTTCGGCTACGCGACAGACAACGCGGGCTGGGCCAAGAGCGACCGCCCGATTCTGCGCTGGTCGCCCGATTCGAAGAAGATCGCGACGTTCCAGCAGGATCAGCGCGGCGTCGGCGAGATGTACCTGGTGGATACCACCGTGGGTCACCCGACGCTGCAGGCCTGGAAGTATCCCCTGCCCGGTGACCCCACCGTCACCCTGGTGCAGCGCGTCGTCATCGACGTGGACAGCGGGAAGATCGTGCGTCTGCAGCTGCCGCCGGATCAGCATCGCTCGACGCTTTGCGACGACCTGGCGTGCCGCGGTGAGTGGGGCGACGTGCAGTGGAGTCCCGACAGCGCCACCGTGGCGTTTGTCTCGACTGCGCGCGATCATCGGCGCGAGCAGCTGCGCGTGGCGGACGCGGCCACCGGCATCATCCGCGACGTGCTCCAGGAGAGGGCCGAGACGTTTTACGAGGGCGGCAACGGCGCCGTTAACTGGCGTTACCTTCCGGCGTCGAACGAGGTGATCTGGTTTTCCGAGCGCGACAACTGGGGTCATCTCTATCTGCATGACCTGAAGACCGGCCGCGAGAAGAACCCGATCACCAGCGGCAACGGCAACGTCACGCAGTTGCTGCGCGTGGACGAAAAGAACCGGCAGCTGTACTTCATCGCCGTCGGGCGCGAGCAGGGACGCGATCCCTACTTCCGGTATCTGTATCGCGTCGGCATGGACGGCAAGAACGTGCGGCTGCTGACGCCGGAGGACGGCGATCACGACGTCGCGTTCTCGCCATCGGGGCGCTACTTCGTCGATACGTTTTCCACGCCCGACGTCCCGCCGACCGCTCAGCTGCGCGACGCGGACGGCAAGCTGATCCTCGCGCTGGAAAAGGGCGACGTGACCAGGCTCGTCGCCGCGGGCTGGAGGCCGCCCGTGCCGATCACCGTCAAGGCGCGCGACGCGTCCACCGATCTCTACGGCTTGATGTACCGGCCGACGAACCTCGACACGGCGAAGAAGTACCCGATCATCAATCACATCTATCCGGGTCCGCAGACGGGCAGTGTCGGCGGACGCACGTTCAGCGCCGCTCGCGGCGATGCCCAGGCCCTCGCCGAACTCGGCTTCTTCGTCGTCGAGATCGACGGGATGGGGACGCCGTGGCGGTCGAAGAAATTCCACGAGGCGTACTACGGCAACATGGGCGACAACACGCTGCCCGATCAGGTGGCCGCGATGAAAGAACTGGCCGCGCGGTATCCGTGGATC
>JANYHS010000320.1 GCA_025358945.1 Acidobacteriota bacterium | reverse complement strand
CACGCTTACTGGCCGTTGGAGACGACGACGAAGCGGACCAGCGGCGCGGCGGTGCGCCACAGCGCGCGGCCGGACGTCGCGCCCATGCCCTCGCGCTCGTAGAGGATCCGCAGCGGCGTCCCTTTCGCGACAAATTCGTCGTACGCGCTCCGCCGCATCAGGCAGTAGAACGGCCGCGGATCCTTGAAGAACGCTTCGGCCTCGTCCATGTCATCGAGGAAGGTCGCGTGCCGCCCGACATAAAAGCGGTAATCGGGCGTCCACCGGTTCAGTCGAAAACTCGCGATCCGATCCGCCGCCTGCGCCCGCGTCGCCACCCAGGCCGCCATTTCCGGGATCACTTTCTGCCGCTCGAGCGTGGGCAGCACAAACAGGATCAGCCCGACGTACGTCGTCAACATCGCCACCGTGACCAGCCATGGGACGCGCGGCGGCCGCGACCGCCGGAGGAACATGCCCGCCACGATCACGCCACCCACCAGCGTCAGCGTCACCGGCACCATCAACGCACCGCGTGAGAGGCCCAGCCGTTCGAGAAGAAAGTATCCGCAGCCCAGGCCGAGGATGATCAGGATGGGGCCAATCGCCTGGAAGCCAACGCGCGCCGCGCGGTGGCGCGAGGTGCGCTCGTCTGCGCGCACGTCCGACCATGCCCGCGCTGTCAGCACACACAGCGCCGGAGCCGCTGGGAAGACGTAGTGATCCAGCTTGAACGTCGACAGCGTGAAGAATCCGACGATCGCCAGCGTCCAACCCCAGAGCACAATCTCGACCGCATCAAGTTGCTCGCCACGCCTCAGCGCGCGCACATCATCGACGAGCCGGCCGACAAGCAGGCCGGTCCACGGCAGCAACGCCGCGGCCAGAATCTGAACGTAGAACCCATAGCCGGGTTGATTCCCAAAGCGACTGCCGGCAAACAGGCGAACGTTCTCGTCCAGCACGTAACCGTTGACGAACCCGTCCTTGAAGCGCACGTACATGTAGATGAACCACGGCGCCGACACCGCCGCGATAATCACCAGCCCGAGCACCCAGCGGAGGCCGAGCAACCGGCGTCTCAGGTCCGCCGAGCACGCCATCAGGATCAGCATCGTCAGGCCGCAGAGCACGAGGGCGATTGGTCCCTTCACCTGCACACCCAGCGCAATGGCGACATAGCCCACCCATTGCAGCCGCGGACGATCGCGAAGCACCGCGACCGCGAGGCACGCGGCCCCGCCGAACATGAACATCGTGAACAGCGTGTCGAGAATCGCATACCGCGCCAGGCCGAACAGACCTGGACATGCCATCAAGATCAGCCCGGCGACGATCGCGACCTCGGCCGAGAGCAGAACGACGGCGAACCAGACGGTGATGGCAACCAGGCCAAGCGCGGCCAGTGCCGGCACCAGGCGCGCGCCGGCCTCCGGGTCACTGACGAGCTGCATGGCCGTCGCCTGCAGCTGGTGGAACAGCACCGGCTTATCGAAGAACGGTTGCTCGTTGTAGAACGGCGCCGCCCAATCGCCGGTCGCGATCATCTCGTGGGTGGTCTCGGCGTAGTGCGCCTCGTCAGGATCCCAGAAGGTGGGCGTCCCGAGACGCCAGAAGAGGACGACGAATATCAGCGCGGCGGCAAGAAGGGCGAGCGCCGCGTCGTGCGCGGAAAGCTTTGGCATCTCGTACGGGCGAAAAGCTTAACATGCCCCTGGCACGCTGGTTGATACACTGAAAGACAGGTGTCACCGCTGCGACGGCTTCGGCCGGTCTTTCTCTGGCTCGCCAAGGCGACGACGTTCATCGTCTCGCTGATTCTTGCCGTCGGTCTGATCGGGCTTGCTGTCGTGGAGACGGGATGGGCCAAGAACCTGCTGCGAGGCCTGATCGTCCGGCAGGCGAACGAGTACCTGACGGCGACGCTCAGCATCGGCCGCCTCGAAGGATCGCTCTTCCGCGGATTGCAGCTCGGCGATATTTCACTCGGTCGCGACGGTCACACGCTGATCCGGATTGACGAAGTCGCGCTCACCTACAGCATTCGGGAACTGATCCAGCAGGGCGTCGTGATCCGCAGCGTCCGCCTGACGCGACCGTACGTCGTCGGCGCGCGATCGGCGGATGGCGGATGGGACCTCGCCGCGCTCGTGAAGCGTGATTCCCGGGAGGACAATCGCACTGGACCCACCCGTCCGATCTCAATCCAGTCAATCGAGGTGATCGACGGCCGCATTTCGCTGCAGGACCCGCTCGACTTCGGCGCCGTGCACGCACCGACGGATTTCCAGGCGTTGAACGCGTCCTTCTCGTTCGCGTATGTCCCGGTCCGGTGGCGCCTGAATTTCGCGCGGCTCGCGTTTGCCGGTCACAAACCCGACCTCGTGGTGAGTCCTCTGACGGGCACACTTGGCCGCGGCCCGACGGGATGGTTCTTCGAGCGCTTCGCCGTGAACACGCCTCGCTCGGCATTCACGCTGGACGGCGGCGTCAACAACGCGGCCACGCCGACGCTGATCGATCTGCACGTGCGCGCATCGCGGTTTGCGTTTCAGGAATGGGCCGGCGTGATTCGCGGCCTGCGGAACATCGCCGTCGATGCCTCGTTCGAGACATCGCTGAAGGGTCCTGTGAACACGCTGGCCACGGACCTGCGTCTCTCCAGCACCGGAGGCGGCGTGCAGGGACAACTGACGCTCGACACGACGGTACCCGGCTGGCACGGCGCCGGAGCAGTGGACGTCGAGCGCTTGAACCTCTCGCGTTGGCTCAATCGCGACGACCGGCCGTCCGACATCAGCGGACACGTCACCTTCGATCTCGCGTTGGAACTCGGCCGTCGCTTCCCGCAAGGGATGTACCACTTTCAAGGGCCGCACGCGATGTACATGCAGTACGTCGCGGACAACGTCACGGCCAGCGGTCAGTTGACTGCGACCCACGTGCGCGTGGCGCAGGCTTCGGCCACCGCGTATGGCGCGTCTGTCATCGCGGACGAGGGGACGATCGGGATCGACGCGCCATTTCCGTTTCACTTCAGGGGGACGACGACCGGCATCGATCTGCGACGAGTGCCGCAGACGGTGCCCGTGCCGCGCGTCGAGAGCCTGCTGTCCTTCGGTTACGACATCACCGGCCGTTTCGCACAACCGGTGATCGCCGGACACGCGACGTTCGCGCGATCCACGTTTCTCGGCGCGGTGATTGCCGACGGCGCCAGCGGATCGATCGACACGCGGCCGCGGCCGCTCACCTTTTCCGGCGACGGCGAGATCAACGACGTCAACCTGCGCCGCTTCGGCGAGGCGCTCAACGTCGGCTGGATGCAGCAGCCGCGGTATGCCGGCGCCGTCTCCGGCCGGTTCCACGTGGATGGATCCGGCACGACCGCCGCGACGCTGGCATTGACCGGCGGCGGACGCGTGTCGCGCGCCGACATCTTCGGCGGCGCCCTCTCCGACGCGGACGTCTCGATCGCGATCGCAGACGGCACCCTCCGCGCGTCATACGACGGTCAGCTGCTCGCGATCGATCCAGCGGTCGCGTTTCTGGATCAGCGCCTCGACGCATCGCTGACAGGATCCGGAAAAGTCACGGCCACGATCGCGGGCCTCCTGCTACGGCCGCCGACGCTTGGTGACTACGACATCGGAGGAACGCTCGATCTCGACCACACTCGCGTGCGCGATCTCCAGATCGACGCCGCAACTGTTCGCGCCACACTGCACGACTCCGTGGCATCGATCGGATCCCTCACGCTTCGCGGCCCCGCCCTCGAAGGCAGCGCCAGCGGTCGCGTAGCTATCGCCGAGAACACCACGTCCGACTTCGCGTACGACGTCACACGTGCGGAACTTGGCGAGCTGCGCGCGTGGATTGGACTGGACGCCAGCGGAACGATCGCCACGAAGGGACGCCTCGCCGGTCCGTGGGACTCGCTACGGGCCACCGGTGACGCGACGGTGACGACGGTCAAAGGCCTCGACGTCAGTGCGGCCGCAGTGAGCGGCCACTATGATCTGACCATACCGTCTGGCGACGGTGTGCGCGCGTCAGGACGCGCGACGGCGCGGGCCGATTCCGTCACGCTGCTCGGTCAGTCTCTGCAGGAAGTCTCGGGCACGGTCACATACGACAAACAGCAGATCGGTTTCGACATCGGGCTGACGCAGCGGCCCGGCCGCGACGGACGGATCGCGGGCGCCGCGGCACTGCGACCCGATCTTCAAGGGGCGCTGCTGCAGGACTTGACCGTCACGCTCGGACACGCTCCCTGGCGTCTTGGGACAAGCGCGACCCCGGCCACCATTTCCTGGAACGACCAGGGTGTCGCGACCACGCCGCTCGAGTTTCTTGGCGCGAACAACACGGAGCGTGTGGGGATCGCGGGCACCTGGCGACCCGACGGAAACGGCGCGCTGCACGTCACGGCAGCCGGCGTGTTCCTCGACTCGCTGCAGGCGGCCTTCAATCGACCGACGCGTTACGGGGGCGTGGTCGGCCTCGACGCCACGCTGCGGGGCACGCGCCAGAAGCCCGAGGTCGCCGGTACGCTGACCATCGCCAACGGCCGTGTGGAGCGCATCAGCTACCAGCAGCTCACCGCCGCGTTCACCTACACCGAAGGAATGTTCGACGTTGACGCCCGGCTCGATCAGGCGCCAGGCGTCTGGGTCACCGCGAAGGGCAAGGCCCCGCTCAGCCTGCTCGACGCCAACGTTCCCGAGAAGCCGATCGACGTCGCCATCCGGTCGAGTACGATCAGCCTCGGACTGCTTGAAGGGATCACCGACGTCGTCCGCGACGTCAGCGGTGAAGTGACGATCGATATCCGGGCGGTCGGCACCAGCCGCGACCCACACATGGACGGCATCATCTCGCTGTCGAAGGCCGCGTTTCTGGTGGCCGCCACGGGATCGCACTACAAGAATACGCGCGGATCATTTCTGCTGGCTCGCGATCGGATCACCGTGGAGTCGCTGCATGTCGAGGACGCTGACGGCAACCCGCTCGACGCCCACGGCAGCCTTGGCACACACGAGTTGCAGGTTGGCGACCTTGAAATCGACGGCGCCGCGCGCCATTTCGAGGTGATGCACAGCGACCTGGGCGCCATCGACGTCGACGCCGCCGTGCGGCTGCGCGGCCGCTTCGAGGCGCCACGCATCGCCGGCGACATCACGATCAGCAGCGGCACGCTCAGGGTCGACGAGATCCTGACGCGCACACTGTTTCAGCCGTACTCGACCGCACCCGCCGGACTGACAGACCTCGACGCGGTCGCAGCGCTCAACCCATGGAGCCGGCTCGGTCTCGACGTCGCGCTGCATGTGCCGGGTTCACTGCGTCTCATCGGCGACAACGTCCAGATCTCGCAGGACACGCCGATCGGACTCGGCGACATCAACCTGCGCGTGGCCGGCGATCTCTATCTCTACAAGGATCCGGCGCAGCCGCTGTCGGTGACCGGATCCTTCGATCAGGTCAGCGGCACATACGCGTTCCAGGGGCGCAGCTTCAACGTCTTCGAGTCGAGCTCGATCAATTTCCGCGGCGACCTGAACCCCGACATCTTCGTCACCGTGACGCGCGTGATTTCCGGTGTCGAGGCGCGCGTCAGCATCTTCGGACCCCTGCGACAGCCGGAACTGCGCCTCGCCAGCACACCGCCACTCGACCCGTCGGACATCCTGTCGCTGATTGTGTTCAACACGTCGACCAACCAGCTCTCGGCCGGCCAGCAGCAACAGTTGGTGACGCGCGCCGGCGTACTCGCCGCCGGGTTCCTCGCACAACCCATCGTCTCGGCCATCGCGAACGAGACCGGCATCAGCATTCTGCAAATCGAGCCAGGGGATGTCGGCTCCGACATCAAGATCACCGTCGGCCGGGAGATCGCGCCGGGGCTGGTCGCGCGGTTCAGCCGCAACTTCGGGCAGGAGCCGTACGACGAGGCGACCATCGAGATCTACCTGTCGCGCCTGTTCCGGCTGCGCGCGACGTACTCCGACGCGCAGGCGCTGAGCGTCAACGCCTTCCGGCGCGTGGAGCGCCTCGGCATCGACCTGCTGCTGTTCTTCAGTTTCTGACGAGGCGCAGCCGCGGGCTACAACAGCAGCGTCTCAACGCGGTGCGCGTGGACCATCCCCTCGCACGGCGACCATGCGAAGACGGTGAAGTGTCCGTCCTGCGACGCGACGAGCGCGACAGCACGCCGTTGATCGTGCACGAACTGCGCGGCGGAAAGATGCCGCGTGCCGCCGAGTTGCGTCGGATGCATCGTCGCGGCGACGTCGCCCTCAATCGGCTCGGTCACCGTCACCTGCTCCACCTGCGGCGATCCCTTGCGGCGCGCGATCTTCGCGCCGAATGCCAGCAGGTCGTACGCCTCCGTCAGCACCGTGGCGCCGTCCACCGCCGTCAGCCCGGCGATCGCGTCCACCGAGCGGTTCACGCGGTCTTGCCACAGCCGCGGATCCTGCTCGTCGGCTCCTTCGAACGTCAACTGGGACAGTTCGGCGAAGGCCGGCTGCACGGCGTACGGGATCGGCTTGACGATCGAGTCGTGCCAGCCCTCATCGCCGGGAGGTACGACCAGGAGCAGGCCGCCGCGTCCATGCGCGCGCATCGAGACGGCGAGCTGCACCAGGATATTGATCGCCTCGATCCCATTCACCCACGATGCCGGTGAATCGAACCCGAGCAGCGATGCGAGCAGCGGCGGACAGTCCGGCAGGCTCGACGCCTTTTCGTCGATCACCTTGATCTGATCGCCTTCGAGCACGGCCACGTTCACGAACTTCCCGGAGTCGTCGCCGCGGTGATGCTTGACGACGAGCAGTCCGGGCGCGGCAACCTCGACGACGATCGACAGCGGTGGGATCGCGCGCACAGTCCCCCACACCTGCAGTTCGTCGCCGTTGCGCCAGACACCGAGATGGATGCCCGCGCGCTCGACTGCCGGCGCCACCTTCACCAGCTTGTCCGGACGCAACGGCAGCGGACGCTCGAAAAGCAAGGGGTGCAACGCGGCTTCCGGCGGCAAAAACGCCAGCGAGATCTTCGGGACGTAGCTCTCTTCGCGGCGAAGGCTCGCCCAGAACGCGGCGTCGATGATCGCCTCGATCGTGCGCGCGTCGAGCTCGATTGCCGGGCCAGGCCGCCCACGGCGGCGCGATTCCTCCGCGTGCTGCGCGAAGTGTGCTTCGATCTTCGGCGCGACGATCCTCGCGGCGGGGTACGCCGGTTCGGTCATGGACGCCGGCGCGGTGTGCTGGAACTGGACCAGCTACGACGCGCCTGCGGTCCGCGTGCGGCCGGCCCGCCACCTGGCCCGCGGGAGCTCGATCCGCCGCCGGGTCCGCGCGAGGCGTGGCCCTGCGAGCGGCTGCGGGGATCGCGCGCCGGACGCGGTGGCCGCTGATCCAGATTCTGCTGTGGACGGGCGTTGTAGTCGAAGTCCGGCAACGTCACGCGCGGCAAGCGACTGGCGATCGCCTTCTCGATGCCGCGAAGATCGCCTTCCTCTTCCTGCGACACCAGCGTGAACGCCGAGCCCGTCGTCTCGGCGCGCGCGGTGCGGCCGACCCGGTGAATGTAGTCTTCCGCCACGTGCGGCACGTCGAAGTTGACGACGTGCCCGAGCGCGGTGACGTCGATGCCGCGAGCCGCGATATCGGTGGCCACGAGCACGCGATACTTCCCGCTCTTGAAGCCGGCAAGCGCTTCGGTGCGCTGCGACTGCGAGCGGTTGCCGTGAATTCGTTCGACCTTGACCCCGGAGTCGCCGAGAAATTTGGCGAGCCGGTTGGCGCGGTGCTTCGTCCGCGTGAAGACCAGCGCGTCATGCATGTCGGGGCCCTTCAGCAGGTGCAACAGGAGCGCGGGCTTCAGGTGCTGCGCAACCGGGTACACGGCGTGGGTGATCCCGACGGCCGGCGCCGATCTGCGCTCGATGTTGATCGTCGCCACCGGCGCCTTCAGCATCTCTTTCGACAGCTGGGCAATGGGCGGCGGCATCGTCGCGCTGAAGAACAGCGTCTGGCGCTTTGCCGGAGGCGGAATGTGTTTCAGCACGCGGCGAATGTCCGGCAGAAAGCCCATGTCGAGCATGCGATCGGCTTCGTCGAGCACGAGATACTGCAGACCGCCGAGCTTCGCGTAGCCCGACCGGAAGTGATCCAGCAGCCGGCCCGGCGTGGCGACGATGACGTCGACGCCGCTACGGAACGCATGCTCCTGTGGCCCCATCCCGACGCCGCCAAATACCGCCGCGGCGGTCAACGGGGTATGGACGGCCAAATCGTTGAGGTCTTCGACAATCTGCGCCGCCAGCTCGCGCGTCGGCGTCAGGACCAGCGCCCGCGTCGTTCCGCGGGGCTTCCCAATCATCTGATGGAGGATCGGCAGGAGAAACGCCGCGGTCTTACCGCTGCCGGTCATCGCGCAGGCCAGCAGATCCTGTCCGGCCATGGCCAGCGGAATGGCGTCGGCCTGAATGGGCGTCGGACGCGTAAAACCGAGATCTTTAAGCCCCTGGAGCAGGCTGGGATGGAGTCCGAGTTTGGAAAATGGCACGGATCATTATGACAGGGACGCGGGATCGTCGTACAATTGGGCTGTGAACAAATCGAGACCCTCACAACAGAAGCGCCAGCGTGAGCGCCAGCGCCAGGAACGACAAAAGGAAAAGCTGGTCAAGCGGGCGGAAGTGGCTGCGCAGAAGGCCACCAACCCGGGACGTGCGGGCGACGTCGATCCCGACCTGGCGGGCATCCAGGCTGGTCCGCAGCCCCTCCAGGACTGGCAGACCGACGAGGCCGAGGCCGAGGCCGAAACCGAAGCGGAATAGCTAGCCCGGCAGTTTGAACGCGACCAGTTCCCCGCTGTAGTTCCCGCCGCTGATTGCCACCACGATGTACTGCTTCCCGTTGAGCATGTACGTCATCGGTGAACCACTCTGCGGCGCCGCGATGTAGACCGCTCCCACTTCCTTTCCATTCGTCTTGTCGTATGCGCGCAGCATCGCACCGCGCTGCCCCGTGGACGTCGTCGTCACGCGGCTCTCGCCTGCGATGACCAGCGACTTGGTCGTCAGCGTCCCGATGATGCCGGATTGGCCGGTGCGCGGAATCGCGAGGCCTTTCAGCGCCGGATGATTCTTCACGGCGTCGAGCGTCTCGCCATGGGCGATCTGCCACTTGATCGCGCCCTTGTCGAGATCGATCGCGGTGATGCGGCCGTAGGGAGGCTTGACGAGCGGCAGACCCTGAATCGTCAGGCCGGCGCCACCGCCTTCGCCTGCCGCCTGTGCTGCCGGAGCGGCATCTGCGCCAGACGCGCCGCCTGAACCCGCCGTCCGCCGAACGCCGGACGTCGCCGAACCTTGCACGAAATTCATGTCCGACAGTTTCACATCCGGCGGCGCCACCAGACCGAGCGGGCTGACGTTGGTCTGCGAGTACACGAACACCGTGTGCGTGTCCGGATCGTACGAGCCGCCCGGCCAGTTCACTCCACCGGTCGCCGACGGCAACACCAGGGTGCCGAGTGGTCCACCTAACGTGCTCACAGTCGGCGGCGTGAAGATCGGACCGATTCTGTAGGTCGCCGCGAGCTTGACCGCTTCCGCACGAAGCTCCGGCGTGAAGTCAATGAGGTCGTCCACGGACACGCCCTGGCGGTCGAATGCCGGCGGCTTCGTGACGAACGGCTGCGTCGGCGCGTACCACTCACCCGGCACATTGCCTTTCGCAACCGGCCGCTCGTCAATCGGCCAGATCGGCTGACCCGTGATCCGGTCGAACACGTACAGCCACGACTGCTTCGTCGGCTGCGCCACCACTTTCACGATCCGGCCGTTCACATTGATGTCGGCAAGGATCGGCGCGCACGGAATATCCATGTCCCACAGTCCGTGATGCACGAACTGGAAGTGCCACTTGCGCTTGCCGGTGTGCAGATCAACGGCCACCAGACTCTCGCCGAACAATCCGTTCCCGGGCCGATGACCGCCGTAGTAGTCGCCGGTCGGCAACTCCACCGGCAGATACGCGATGCCGAGTTCTTCGTCGACCGAGATCTGGGCCCAGACGCCGGCGTTGCCGGTGTAGGTCCACGAGTCCTTCTCCCACGAATCGTTGCCGAACTCGCCGGGCGACGGGATGGTGTGAAAGATCCACAGCCGCTTGCCCGTGCGCACATCGAAGCCGCGAACGTACCCCTTGACGTTCGAGCGACCGCGCGGCACGCCTCCCGAGCGATGCGCCGCGCCGACGATCACGACGTCCCTGGCCACCACCGGCGTCGAGTGCAGGCCGACTTCCCCGGTGATGAGATCGATCTCCTGGTCATCGTCTTTTTTCAGATCGACGATACCGTTCACGCCGAAGCTCGAGACGATCGCCCCGGATTTCGCGTCCAGCGCGACCAGGCGATAGCCGGGCGTCACGTACAGGATCCTGGACTCGCGGCCGTCGGTCCAGTACGCGAGGCCCCGGCCCGACAGTTGCCGCGGCGCGTTGGCGCCGCGCGGGCCTTCGATCTCGCTGTGCATCCACAGCATCTCGCCGGTCGCACCGTCCAGCGCCACGACCGCACGGCGCGTCCCGGCGGTCGAGTAGACGATGCCGTTGATCATCAACGGTGTGGCTTCGAGCTGGAATTCGGGGCGGGGGCCGAGTTTGTCGGTCTTGAACCGCCAGGCGACCTCCAGCGCGCTGAAGTTCGTGGCGTTGACTTGATCGAGTGGTGAGTAGCGCGTGTGGCCGAGATCGCCGCCGTAGGTCCGCCACTCACCGTTGGTGGCGCCGGACTGTCCGACCACCGTGACTACCGCGCAACCGATAACGCACGCAGCGCCGAAGACTCGAACTCGGTTCATGGCGGCGAGTGTAATACAACCAGTCGCGGACGACGATTTCCACCGCTTCGAAGGTCGGCCCTGTTCGTCCGGCGACCACGGCTTTCACGCTCTGCAGCGAGTACGTGGACTCGAGAAAGGTGTCGCGGTGACGTCAGGCTCGTTGGTCACCAGCCAGAGTGGAGAGGGCGAGGGGGAGACCGCCACCGGCTAGCGCGAGATTTCGAACGGCCAGCTGACGCCGGCCGTGAAGGCGCGACCGGCGTGGGCGTCGGTGCCCTTCACGTATTCCACGTACGAGACGAACAGATCGATCCGCGGCAGCGAGTACGCGACACCGCCGTTGACGTGCCAGTTATTGTCCCGGAGCAGGCGATCGTGCTGCGCCTCACGTTCCGGCGTATTGACCTCGCCCGGCGCGAGGAGATCACCCGGCGCCGCCAGCGGCGGCGGAACACCTGCAACGCGCCCTCGACGGCCGCGTTGATTCGGTTGTTCGGGATCTCCAGCACCTGCTCGACGATGGCGTAGGAGTAGCGTGCCTGAACCGACAGCTTCGGCGAGATCGCATCGAGCCGGCGCCCGACGTCGACGGCCAGCCGCAGTTCCTTCAGGTCCCGCCCGAGCGCGGCCTCGCCGCGATAGTTGTAGTACCAGTCCATCCGGGGTGACCATCACGTTCTCGGGTTTCAGGTCACGATGCACGATTCCGCTGGCGTGCGCGGCGGCCAGACCGTCGGCCAGTTGGACGGCGACGTCCAGCACGTAATTGAGCGGCCGAGGGTCGCCAGAGCAGAGTTCGCGGAACGTGCGCCCCTGCACGAGTTCCATCGCAATGAAGGCGACCGCCCCGTCCTCGCCGGCGCCGTAGATCGTCACGATGTTCGGGTGATTGAGGACGGAGGCCGAACGCGCTTCTTCCTCGAA
>JANYHS010000309.1 GCA_025358945.1 Acidobacteriota bacterium | reverse complement strand
CCCCGACATCGAGCGTGCCCGTCCGCGGAGCCGAGAAGCATGTGGAGGTTGATACACCGCTCAAGCAGGCGCCGAAGTTGGTCGCGGCTGTGGCCGATCCCAACGAAATCGTTCCGAATCCGGTCGAGATCGCAGCGGAAGGGTGCGTGGGCGTTTGAAGAGTGTTGCAACTGGTGAGGAGGATCGCGGCCCCCAACGATGCGAAAAACCCACGAGCCAGTCGGCGCATCGGGAACCCCTTACCCAATCAGAAGTGGAATGGGTAGGGAGTATACCCGCGCGACAATCAGATTTTCCGGTGCAAGCGCGATTGGCCATAGAGGCCAACCCATTGGCCACTCGGAGTCGGCCAGGGCGCAGGTGGGCGTTATTCCAAGTGCTTGGTTGACTGCTTCGTGACGCTGAGCTTGTGCTCCGTGCCGTCCTCATCGCGCACGTAGATCGCCTTCTTCTCCAGAGCGAACGTGACCAGCGTGCCAACGACGGCGTCGACGGTGCGTTTGTTGACCTGCACGACGTCCTTCAGTTCCAGCCGCAGCGTGTCGGTTTCGATGAAGTAGATCCGCACATCCGCCATTGCGTGCAACGTCTGCGTCGAAGGGCCGCGATCGAACGGCGAGGAGCCCGGCCCGAAGTCCACCACTTGGCGGGTCGAGCTCACCTTGGTCCATGTGCCGGTTTGCCAGTGGCGATCGGCCGCTGCTGATCCGACGATGCAGAGCGCGAGGATGCCGAGAACGAGAAGCGCATGGCGCATGCGTCTACTTTACCTTGCGACTGAACACGCGTCCCTTGTCGAGTCCGAACGACGGGTTGGTCCGCGTGCCCGTGATCCTGATCGGGATCGCGCTGCCGCCACCGTCGCGTGTGAACAACGGGTCGACGATTTTCAGCAGCAGGCGCTTCACACCGGTCTGGGTGTCCGACACCTTGGCATCCATCAACAGCGTGCCCCTGAACGCCAGCGTCTCCGGCTGCAGATCGTAGTTCCCGGCGAGACGCACGATGGAGCCGGGCACATCAAAGCTGATGTCCGGCAGCGTCAGTGTTCCGCGTGCGAGGCTGAACGCCCCGGTGAAGCGCGACGCGACGCGCTGCTTCGGCGTCTCCGGCCTACGGCCCCGGCTGCGATGGCTCAACTCGTTGATCTTCTCCTGCACATCGAGGTCGGTGAAGCGCGTGTCGGCGACGACGAAGTGACCGTTCAAACGCAGTTTCCTCACCACATCCTCCTCTCCAGGCGGCAGCAGAAGTTTCGTGTCCAGCCGCATCGAGCCCGTCATCGGCGGTTTCGCGGACTTCACCGCCAGCGCGAGCACGTCTTCCAGTCGGCCTTTCTCCATCTTCACGTCGAGCGTGACCGTGCGCCCTTCCTGGCCGTGGTGTCCGATCACGCCGCCGGCGGCGACAAACGAGGTGTTGAGCAGCGTCGCGTCAATGCGCTCCAGCATCGTGTTGCCGTTGGTGCCGTCAACGATCGCGTGATAGGTGGTCTTGAGCGGGACGGGATGCCCCGCCGTCGACAGCGCGAAGTTCGGGACATCGGTGTCGCCGTGCACGTCCAGACGATTGAGCAGGCCGCCGAACGTGCCCTGCGAGGAGAGGATTCCGGAGATGCCCTTGAACACGCCGAGGTCGGCGTGATCGAAGGCGAACGCGCCGTCGAGCGGCGTCAAGCCGGGCTCCTCCTTTTGCCACGGACCAAAGCTGCCGTGCGTGGTGATTTCACCTGGCGGCAGCGCGTTGGTCAGCACCGCCTCGTACGGCATGGCGCGATCGAAGCCAACCGACTTCATATGCAGACGGTGAATGCTCCACACTTTCGGATCGCGACCCGGCTCGTCGGGAATGATCGAGAGGTGCGCGTCGCTGGAGACGAGGTCGTCGATGACCAGCGTGCGCGCGTCGTTGCCACCTGGGCGATCCGATTCCACCGCCAGGACGCCATCGTGATTCCGATCCGGCGGGATCTGAATGTCCAGTCCGCTGATCGTGATCCGTGAGATGTGACGCCGCAGCAGGCCGGCGACGCTGCCCGTCGCGGAGAAGCGCGCGACCGAGATCAGCGCAGGCACGTCGCGCCGGCCGTGATGTCGAATGGTGACGCCCGTGCCCTCAGCCGACGGCGAGGGGAAGACATGCCAGCGGAGCGCCTGAATCTCCACTTTGGCGTCGAGCCGGCTCGACAACACCTCGGCGAGCCGCCGGCGGGCGTTCTCCGACGAGAACGGCACCGCGGCGGCGACGCCGGCGAGAGCGATGGCGGCGCCTGCCACCGCGACGAGCACAACGATCAGCCAGGAGCGGGACGTTCGGGTCACGTGTCAGTCTCAACCGTGACCGACGTCGGATGCACCGGCATCTTCAGCGTAAACGTTGCGCCGCATCCTTCGCCCTCGCTCGCCGCCGAGATGGTTCCGCCGTGCGCTTCGACAAGATGCCGCACGACCGCGAGTCCCACGCCCAATCCGCCATAGGTGCGCGTGGTGCCGGTATCGGCCTGGCGGAAACGATCGAACACGTGCGGGAGGAATGCGGGCGCGATCCCCAGGCCGTTGTCGCGCACGACGATCTGCATGTGACCGTCAGCGTACTCGAGCCGGAGTTCGATGCGGCCTTCCGCCGGCGTGAATTTCAGCGCGTTGGACAGCAGGTTCCACACGATCTGCTGCAGTCGATCGCGATCGCCGGTCATGTGCTGCGCGTTGGCATCCAGGTGCAGGTCGAGCGCGATGTCTTTCGCGATGACGGCCGGGCGCACGGTTTCCACGGCTTCGGTCATCACATCGTGCAGGTCCACGGGCGCCATCCGGAGGGTCATCTTGCCGGTGATAATGCGCGACATGTCCAGCAGATCGTCGATGACGTGCAGCTGCAGCCGGGCGTTGCGTTGGATCACCTCGAGGCCGCGGCCAATGGTGGCCGCGTCGTTGTCCGGCCGGTTGACGATCTGCGACCAGCCCAGGATCGCGTTGAGCGGCGTGCGCAGCTCGTGCGACATCACCGCGAGGAACTCGTCCTTCAGCCGGCTGGCGGTTTCGGCGTCTTCGCGGGCGGCCTCCGCGCGGGCGAGCAGGCGTCCGCGTTCGATTTCGGCGTGCTCGCGATCCGCCAGCATCCGGCGCAACGCGTCCTCGAGTTCGCGCCGATGTTCGATTTCGGCCGACAGCGATTGCGCGCGCTGCTCGAGCCGCGCGATCTCGTTCCCGCAGCCGGCGTCGTCCAGATTGACGAATCGCTTTGTGGAAACGGCGTGATGGTGGTGGCCACAGAGGAGCGCGAACGATTCCTTGGCAGCGGCCTCGGTCCACAACTCCTCGAGGCGGAGCGCCGCGTCCGCGCGACCGTCCCTCCAGAGTACGTCCACCATCTCGCCGAAGACGCGGACAGTCGTGCCGTCCCGCCCCTGCCTGCAGGACGCGAGTCTGGCCTCGAGCTCGCGGTTGAAGAGCCGCGCGTCCACGTTGCCGTCCGCGACGAAGGTTGCGAGCATCGTCTCGGCGTCGACGAAGGTCACGGCGCCGCTGCGTCCAAGAGACGGCACCTCGTAGCCGTGGACGGCGAGCCGCTGCCGAATCCCCTCGCGATGGGGCTCCGTCGCGACCACCAGGACCGGCTGACCGGCGTGGAGGCCCGCCACGAGAAAGGAAGCCACGGCCTCGTAGAGGAAGTCGTCGCTCTCGTAGAACTGGACGACGTGACCCCGCGGCATGTCCTTGCTCAACAGATCCCCGCTGTTACTCATGTTCGACGACCTGCGCTCGCCATACCGCATAACTGCACTGTGCATGCCGTTTAGCGTGACACTCGCGAATTGTCTACCAACCCCAGCCGGAGGTGTTTCCGATGAATACGTGCGTGTTGCGAATGAATACGGCGCCCGGACAGCGATGTGGCGCTGTACAGGCCCTGCGCGCGGCAAATTGAGGAATCGCGCGAAAATCCGCCGGCTGTGGTGAATGGCACACAAGCTGCAGCCCAGCCATGGCCATGAGACCTCCGACGATTGCCATTGCTGATGATGACCCGGCGTTTGCGGCGTATTTGAGCACCTTTCTGGAGAGCCGCGGGTATCAAGCGCGCGTGTACGCCCGGGGCGAAGCCTTGCTCACTGCGGCCCATCTCGGCGAGCTTCCGGACGTCGTGCTGCTGGATGTCATGATGCCCGGGATCGACGGCATCGCGACGCTGCGCAGTCTCAAAGCCGCTCACGCCGACCTCCAGGTGATCATGCTTTCCGGCCGCGAACACGCCGCGACCATCGTCGAAGCGTTGAGCTTGGGCGCGGTCAACTACGTGGTGAAGCCTGACGACCCGGGCGGGCTCGGCGAGATCGCGCTCGAGGCCGCGATCAAGCAGGCGATGGAGAAGCGCCAGCTGGTGACGGAAGTGGCCGAGCTCCGGCGCCGAGTCAACGACGATCAGGATCGCGCGTTCCTGTTCACGGAACACAACGAGACCATGCGGCGCATCGGCCGGATCATCGACAGCGTGGCGGACAACGACGTGACGGTCCTGATTCGCGGCGAGAGCGGCGTCGGCAAGGAATTGGTCGCCCGGGCGATTCACGACCGATCCGTGCGCCGTGCCAGACCGTTCGTCAAAGTGAACTGCGCGGCGCTGCCCGACGATCTGCTCGAGAGCGAACTGTTCGGCCACGAAAAGGGCGCTTTCACGGGCGCGGCCATGTTGCGCGTCGGGAAGTTCGAGCACGCCGCCGAAGGCACGTTGATGCTCGACGAAATCGGCGAGATGAAGGCCAGCCTTCAGGGCAAACTGCTGCACGTCCTGCAGGATGGCGAGTTCACGCGCCTGGGTAGCAACCGTCGTATCACCGCGCACGCGCGGGTCGTGGCGGCGACCAATTGCGACCTGGAATCGATGATGGCGCGGCTGACCTTCCGCGAGGATCTCTACTACCGCCTGAAGGTCATCGAGATCGTCGTGCCGCCCCTGCGCGAGCGGCAGGATGAGATCCATCGCCTGGTCGAGTTCTTCATCGCGAAGTACGCCAAGCGGTACAACCGGCCCGAGCCGGCGCTCACTCCGTTACTGCTCGACGCGATGCAGTCCTACCAGTGGCCAGGCAACATTCGCGAACTCGAGAACGCGATGAAGCGATTTGTGATTCTTCAGGACGCCACGCTGCTGCTGAGCGAGTTGCGTCCAGTGGAACGCCGCGCGCCGACATGGACGGCGTCGACCGGCGTTCACCCGGGCGCGGCAATCGCGTCTGCTCAGGCTGTTGCTTCGCCGGCTCCTGTCGCGGAGCGCCAGGCTGTGCCAGAGATCGCCGCGGCCGGCCTCGCGGTGGACGCGAGGCCTGCGGGATTGTCCGAAGTGACCCGCGTCGCGATGCAGCGGGCCGAGCGCGAACTGATCGTCCCGACTCTGCAGCGCGTCCGGTGGAACCGGCGCAAAGCCGCGCCGCTTCTCGGCATCAGCTACAAGACGCTGCTGAACAAGATCAAAGAGCACGGCATCGAGCAGGAGTAATGCGCAGGCCGTGCCGGCGGCACGGCTCATGCTCCTCATCAGGTCAGCGACGACTACCTGGACCTCGTCCGGGACCAAAGAAGTAGACCGATGCTGGCTTGCCCCATTCGAAGTTGGATCGGTGTTTGCTGAATTGATATCGGCAATTCGGTTCACTTTTCGATCGGCAGGAGGATTCATGGCAGTCGGGTATTTCGTACGGGTCGGTGTGTTGTTCACGCTCACGGCAGCGGCGGCCGCGTCACCGCTCGCCGCGCAGCAGAAACCGGACAACACGGCGGTCAATAAGGTCGAGCGCGCGAACGCGCAGCCGACCGCGCAGCAGCAGAAGAACGACAAGTCGGATCTTTCCATCACGCGCGACATCCGGATGGCGATCAACGGCGACAAGTCGCTTTCAAGCTACGCGCACAACGTGAAGATCATCACGCGGCAGGGCCAGGTCACGCTCAAGGGACCTGTTCGCAGCGATGCCGAGAAGCAGACGGTCGAGGCGAAGGCCACCGCCGTCGCCGGCGAGGGACACGTCATCAGCAACGTCTCAGTGGCCCCGGCGAAAAGCCGGGCCAAAAACTAAATCGTTAACCCAGGGAGGCATTTCGTCATGGCCAACACAGCAGTTTTCGGCATCTATTCTTCGTACGCCCAGGTTGAAGGCGCAGTCGACGCGCTGCGGGGCGCGGGCTTTCGCAACACGGATATCTCGGTCCTGTTCCCGGAAAACGTCGGGACCAAGGACTTCGCGGCCGTGAAAGGGACCAAGGCTCCGGAAGGCGCCGCGGCAGGCGGGACGACCGGCGCGGCGATCGGCGGCGCGCTCGGCTGGCTGGCCGGCATCGGTGCGCTCGCGATTCCCGGCCTCGGGCCATTCATCGCGGCCGGTCCGATCATGGCGGCGCTTGCGGGCGCCGGCGTCGGCGGTGCGGTCGGCGGCGTGACCGGCGCCCTGATCGGGATGGGCATCCCCGAGTACGAAGCGAAGCGCTACGAAGGGCGCGTCAAGAAGGGTGGCATTCTGCTGTCGGTGCATTCCGACGATGCCGATTGGACGAAGCGCGCCAAGCTGGTCCTCGAGCGGACGGGTGCCGAGGACATTGCCTCGACCGGCGAAACCAAAGGGGATATCGAGAACACCGATCGGCCGATGACGCGCGTCGGCGCGCTCTAACACTGCCGCGCGGCTGGTGGCATCGTTGTTGATAACAGATCAGTCATGATGCAACACGATATGCAACCAGCCGCGCTTCTCGTCCGGTGGGAGTTCGAACGGGCCCATCGTCATCTGATGTGCGCGATTCGCGCCAAGCCCGGCGCTTCGTCGTACGAAGTCGCCACCGTGCCGCTCTGGAGTGTGGGGCGGACGGCGGTCGAGACGTTCGCCAGCCCGGGTGCGGCGCTGCGGCGGCATGCGGCGATCGCGGCGGATCTCCGCGATGCGGGGTGGCGGGTGGCGGCCTACACCGCGTGAGGCCTGCCTTGCTTGATCCCGCGCCCCCGCAGTTAAGAAATATTCAGACCATCGTCAGCCTCGAGCGCCAGAGCCGCGGACGCCGATCCTGGCTTGAGCGCATGACTGATGGTGTCAGTTCGCTGGTAGCCAGTCCGGTGTTTATCTGTGCCCACCTGCTGTGGTTTGTGATCTGGGTCGGCTTCAACACTGTCGGCCGGGCGACCTTCGATCGCTATCCCTTCAACTTGCTGACGCTGGCCGTATCGCTGGAGGCGATTGTGCTGACGGGCTTCGTCCTGATGGCGCAGAACCGCATGACTCAACTCGCGGACAAACGCGCGCATCTCGACTTGCAGATCAACCTGCTGGCCGAAGAAGAACTGACGGCGATTCTGAAACTGCAGTGCGTGCTCGCCGAGCGGGCTGGCATCGATGTGAGAAAGATCATTCCACGTCTGGAGCACCTGAGGGCGCACACCGACGTCGAACAGATATCCGCCGCGCTCGAGACCGAGTTCGCCGCCGTCGATCATTCAGGCGGCGACCCGACCAGCTGACCGCGCTATGATGCGCTCTGACTGGAGGTGTCCCATGCGTCGGCTGACAAGTCTCGCGTGCTGCGCGGTCGTCGCGTCGATCGGATCGCTGGCGGTGCACTCGCAGTCGCGCGGTGTGTCCATCACCGTGCTCTATGAAGGCGCCCGCCTGATCATCGGCGACGGTCCGGTGGTTGAGGACGGTGCGTTTCTCGTCCGTGACGGACACATCACCGCGCTCGGACGGACAGGCGCGGTCACCGCACCTGCCGGCGCGCCGCGTGTCGACTTGAGCGGGAAGACCGTGATGCCCGCGATGATCAACGCGCACGTCCACATCGGCTACGAGGGCTACACGAGCTGGGGCGCCGAGAACTACACGGCGCAGAACGTGCTGAATCATCTCCAGCGCGAGGCCTACTACGGCGTGGGCGCGACCCAGTCGGTCGGCAGCAGCCCGTTCGAGCCGTCGATGGCCTTCGTACGCGATCAGCAGGCCGGCACATTCGCGCCGGCGTCACGCTTCTTCTTCATGCCCGGGATGGCGCCGCCCAACGGTGGACCGGACGCGATCCTGATGAAGGGCACCGCCGCACTGCATGCGGTGTTCGAGGTCTCGACCGCCGCCCAAGCCCGCGCCGCCGTGGCGATGATGGCCGGCCGGCAACTCTCGCACGTGAAGATCTGGGTGGACGATCGCCGCGACGCCTATCCGAAGATGACGCCGGAGGTCTACAACGCGGTCATCGACGAAGCGCACACGCGCCACATGCTGGTGCACGCGCACGCCATCGCGCTGGCGGATCAGAAAGCCGTCGTGCGGGCGGGCGCCGACGTCCTCGTCCACACCGTCGGCAACGAGCAGATAGACGATGAGCTGATCGCATTGCTCCAGGAGAGGAAGCCGTACTGGACGACGGTGATCGGGCTGGGCGATCGCAGCGAAGCGTGCGATGGCGATCCGTTCGTCGATCAGACGTATCCCGCGTCCGCGCTCGCCGCGATTCGGCAGACCGGATGCGGACCAGTGGGCGCCAACGCTGTCGCGCGGGAATCGGCGCTGTCCTACAACGTGCCGAAGATGGTCGCGTCGGGTGCGCGCCTCGTGCTCGGCACCGATGCCGGGATCACCACGCGCCACGCGTTCGGCTGGGCGGATCACCACGAGATGACGCGGTGGGTGGAACTGGGGCTGACGCCGGCGCAGGCGATCGCCGCGGCCACATCACGTCCCGCCCAACTGCTCGGGATCACGGACATGGGCACGCTGGCGGTCGGCAAGAGTGCGGACTTCATCGTGCTGAACGCCAACCCGCTCGAGAACATTCGCAACACGCGGCGGATCGCCAGCGTCTACCTTCGCGGGGCGATGCTCGACCGGGCCGCG
>JANYHS010000306.1 GCA_025358945.1 Acidobacteriota bacterium | reverse complement strand
CCCGCACTGGATCTATTTCACGCCGCTGCGCCGGAATCAACTTGCGTGGAGCCGCTTCGTCACGTGGTCGTCAGGCATCGGCGCCATCGCCGCGATCCTCGGGATCATCGTCGGCGTATGGATGTATTCGCCGGCGAAGCGCTACCGGATCGCAGACCAGGCGACCAGCATTCCGTATCGGGGCCAGAAGCGCTGGCACATGGTCTGTGGTCTGATCTTCGGTCTCGGTGCGGCGACGTGGGCGTTCAGCGGCATGCTGTCGATGGATCCGTTTCCGCTCAGGACCGCGCCTCCCAACGACATCCCGCAGGCACTGCGCGGGCGCCTCCAACTCGCCGCGTTTGCCGCGAAAGATCCGCGCGCCGCGCTTGCCGAGATCGCGAACGCACCGGTCAAGGAACTGGAATTGGCGATGTTCGCCGGCGAGCCGATCTACATGGCGACGCTCGGCGGCGGAGAGACGCGTATCGTGCCGCTGTCGGGGCCGCCGCGCACGGAATTCGATCGCCAGCGAATCATCGACGTGGTGACCGGAGCCGCTCAGCCGGGTGGGCTCGTCGAGACGCGCGTGGTCGAGCACTACGACGCCTACTACATCGATCGTCGCCGTCAGCGGCCGCTCCCGGTGATTCTGGCGCGCGTCAACGATGCGGATCGCACGCGCTACTACATCGATCCGAAGACCGCGCGGGTGGTGGGCAGCTACGGCTCGCGCAACTGGACGAGCCGTTGGCTCTATCACGGCCTGCACTCGCTCGATTTCCCCTGGCTCTACAACTACCGCCCGCTGTGGGACATCGTGATGATCGTCTTCATGCTCGGCGGTACGGCGCTCTGCGTCACGTCGCTGATCCTGGCGTGGCGGGTGCTGGGGGCTTACTTCTTCGGCGGCGGCGTGCAGCGCGCAGGGCTGTCGGCCGGTCCCTTGTCGCGATAGATCTCGTGGCAGTTCGAGCACGCCTCCGCGATGTTGTTGGTGGCGTCCGAAACCTTCTCCTGATTTTTCGTCAGGGCCGCTTGTCGCGCGACGCGGCCGGCCTCGCGCATCTCGCGCACGAATTTCTGGAAATCCGGCTGCTGCAGCGGCACGGGTTTGCCGTTCTGGCACAAGCGTCCAGGCGTCAGGATCAGATCGACGCTGTCGGTGAGTGCGATCGCGGCGTTCTCAACGATATCCCAGCCGCTGTAGGCGCTCGAGTACGTCTCGGTTGAGGACCCGTCGCCCGTCGGCTTCTTCGGTACGGCCGGGTCGTGCTGCTGAACGTCGAAAATCAAGTTCGCGTTGGGAAAGTAGATGCCGCGCATCACCTGCGCCAGCGTGCCGGTTGGTCGTGACGCGGGAGCCGCGGCCGTCGCAGGCGTGGTGGCGGCGCGTGTGGGAGCCGGCGCTTGTGCGGCGGCCATCGCCGTCAGCAGCGCGATTGCGAATCCGATGGTGATCAACCTCACGTCCACCTCCGTGAGGCCAATTATATATGGCGTCTATCGCGTCGAGCGCGGCTTCACGCGACCCGCGTCGCAGTCGGCCAGCCACTTCGTCGTCGTGTCGTCCGGTTTCAAGGAGGCGTCGTGTGTCCGGTAAATCACGCCGCAGTCGAGCAGTTGCTGCGTGTGCGTGATCGCTTCGAAGAACAACCGGTCGCCGGCAATTTCCGCGACCATGAAGTGATGCTCGGACACGCCGATCACATCGAACGCGCTTGCCTTGTAGTCGTACAGATACCGACCGCCGCCACCTGACACAAAATAGCTGATCCCGTGCTGCGGCATGGTGCGCTCGTACAGGTGTTCGTGGCCACTGAACACGACGTTGACCTGATTGCGGACGAGCGCCGGCTCGAGCGCCGGCCTGATGACGTCGCGGGTCTCCGCAGCATGCTGTCCGGACGAGTACAGCGGGTGATGAAAAAATGCGATGCGCCACTTGGCGCCGACGTTGGCCCACGCCTGATCGAGCCACTGGATCTGCAGCGGGTCGGCCGGGTGATTGGTATTCAGCACGACGAAGCGCGCGTTGCCCTGGTCGAACGAGTAGCGATCCACGTCGCCCATGTTGAACGGCTTGAAATGGATCTCGAGGTCGCGGTCGTGGTTTCCGAGCGCCGCGTAGAACTTCACGCCGAGATCCAGCAGCGGTTTGTACGGCACCGAGAACTCGTTCGTGTAGTCATCGTCGTACAGATTGTCGCCGAGCATCAGGACGAACGGAAAGTGCGTGGCCGTATTGAAATAGGTGAGCATCGCCTGCGCCACCGCCTGCTGCGCCTGATCGCCTGACCCGCTGTCGCCCATCAGCGCGAAGACCGTACCGCCTCGAATCGACGGCATCGGCAGCGGTGAGACGGCGCCAGGCGGGACCGGTGTCGCGGCGGCAGCCGCTCGCGCGGGCGGCGCGATCGTTGGCAGCGCGTCCGGCAGGTAGTCAACGACGATGTTGGCGTCGACGTCGTGGATGAGGAGTGTGCGGCCGACGAAGTCGTACTCCAGTTGCTTGGGCAGCGGCGGCAGGATGTCCATCAGGCGCGGCGGCACGCGCGGCGAATCGAGCGGCTGGTTGATGGTCACCGTGGTGGTCATTGGCGGAGTGGAGTTCTGCTCCGCCAGCTCGTCGAGGATCAGCTGGCGTTTTGGCGTGTCGAAGGCCGCCTTAATCACGCGCGTGATTGCGGCGCCCATGTCCGGCGAAATCAGGTCACCTTGCTTCGCGTTCGGCCGCAGTTTCGTGGTCAGGGCTTCGGCCAGCGAGTTCTGGCGCGTCCGCACCGACTGCTCGGCGCCGGTTTCCGGCGCTGCCTTGCCCGGCACTTTTTCGGCGTCCTGGGCGGCGATCTTCCTGAAGGGCTGCGTCAGATCCACATACGCCTGCAGGGCGGTTTTGAACGGTTCGAACGTCGCATCCGGCTGAGCCGGCACCGTCGCTGGTGGAAGGGTTGGCGAACACGCCGTGACAACCACCGTCATTGCCACGGTGAAGAGGAGTGCCCGGGTCAGCATGTGCATATGGAGAGCAAGGCTTGTACCGGCACGCCGCCCGCCGCCCGCGGCCTGCCCGCGTGATAATCTCATCTGCAATGCTCCGTGCGCTACGGCGCACCCGGCTTGCCTCGCTGCTCGCACTGTTCATTATCACGGGCAGCGTGCCGATGTCGACGTCGGCACTCCTGCACGACGCCTCCGACGACGTCTGCCAGCCGACACTCGTGCTGCACGACGAGAGCGCGCAGCGCCTGGGCGGCGCGCCTACCGCATCAGAATCCCAGCCTCAGCACTGCGCGATCTGCCATTGGCTCCAGTTGCTGCAGACCGTCATCGCCACGGTCGGCATCGTCGCACCCGCGACCCAGTCGCACCAGTGTGCGGCTCCGGTGTCGTCGGCCGCCAGCGTCGCCGGTGCTGGGCAGCTCTCGGCTCGCGCGCCACCGCTTGCCCTCTAAGAATTTCAGATCTCAGATCGCAGATCTCAGATTTCAAAATTCGGATTTCAGATGTTCTGGTTCTCCAGGAGGAGCGCAGCTATGCGTGTGTTTTTCTCCTTCATCATTTTGCTTGTGTGCAGCACCGCGTTCGCGCAGAACGATCGGCACGATCGCCGGCACCGTCGAGGATCCGCAGGGGCTGGCGATTCCCGGCGCCACCATCGTGCTGGCCAATCGCGTGTCTCAGGCCAGCCAGAACGCCGTCTCAGATGAACAGGGCCGCTTCACGCTCAGCAACGTCGCGTACGGCACCTACGTGCTGAACGTATCGCTGTCCGGCTTCACCGGGGTGGAGCAGGTGATTGAGATCCGCTCGACGGTGCCCGTGGCACGCGACGTCCAGCTGAAGATCGGCGGTCTGTCGGAGACCGTGACCGTGTCCGCCGACTCACTGCTCGAGACCTCGTCGACCGGATCGCACATCGACCTGGGCGCGAACATGATTGACCAGCTGCCATCGTCGACGCCGAGCAAGCAGCTGTCGTCGATGCTGCTGTCGGCGCCTGGATTCATCCCGAGTCAGAACGGCCGCGTGCATGTGCGTTCGCCAACCCGCTCGACCCGCGCTATGTGAAATCGGCGGAGGTGATGACCGGCGGCATCCCGGCCGAGTACGGCGGCAAGCTGGCCGCGGTCGTCGATATCACCTCGAAGTCTGGACTCGACGAGCCGCGGGCCGTGTTCGGCAACGCGAGCATCAACGCCGGCGCGTCCGGTGCTCTGGACAGCGGCGTCACGGTGGGCGGCCGTCGCGGTTGACGGCAGCCGCTTCGAGACGCCGAATCGGCCGGACGCGCAGGCGGCCGGCGTGGCCATCACGCAACACCTGTCCGACAACTCGCAGACGGTGACATGGCTGCACCAGTTCGGTGACGCCGCCGCGCTCGACGTCGTCGCGTACCGCCGGTCGGCATCGGCGGCACTTGATGCGGTGACCGGCGTGCCGCTCGCGGCGACGCCGGATCGATCGCTCGATCATCAGGGCGCCAACGCATCGATCCTGGTAATCCCGACGTGCTGCAGTTCGATCCTCGGCGTGGCGGCACGCCGTTCGTTCGACGGCAGCAGATGTGGATCCTCCTGGCGTGGGGTGTCGTGCTTCTGCTGTTGGTGCCTTACCTGATCAGGTAAGCCAGGTAGGTCGGGTAGGTCGGGTAGGTCAGGTAGGTCAGGTAGGTCAGGTAGGTCAGGTAGGTCGGGTAGGTCAGGTAGGTCGGGAGGGGCTTGGCAAGACAGCCCTCCTGATCTATTGGATCGTGATCGTACCCTTGAGCGCGGTGTTCGAGGGATTGTTGTGATCGTGGAAACCGCACTTCCGCGCCGTATTGAGATTGCCGCTCTGGCGGCTCTGGCCGGGATTCAGGAAGTCGATCTGATTCAGTTCCGGGCAGTCGGTATGCTCGGGGTGCGGATCGGAATCCATCTCGTGCGTCTGCGTGTCTGAGTTCAGGATCGTCACCTGCGATCCGCGGGCGACGGTCATGGTCTGCGGACAGACCTGGTTGTTCTGGATCACGAACGTATTCGGGCTTGAACTCGGCGTGCACGAGGCGGTCGGGGTGGTCGGGCTCGTCGTACTGGTCGCCGAACTGCCGCCGCACGACAATGCGGCGGCGAGAACGGTCGCGGCCGCTGCACCGGCGACCAACGTGATCACATGACGCATATGAATCCCTCCCTGCCGAGACACCTTCTACGATTCTAGCCGCAGAAAGGGTCGTCTAGAAAAATTTGCGGGAGAGGTTGAAGCCCAGATACCAGTCGTGGCTTGACGTCCCACCCCGGGCAAGTTGGGCCCACGTGGTCCCGAACGAGTCGGAAAAATTCAACTGGAACAAATGGCCTCCGGCACGCTTTTCGATGCCGAAGCTCCCGTGATGCGAACCCGGCTTGTAACCACGCAGCCGCGGCGCCGTCTCCGCAACCAGCGTGACCGTCGAACTGATGCGCACGCGCCCGCCGATCCCCAACATGAATGTGTCGTTGTGGTCCGCCAGCGCAGAGGGCAGCGGGTTTGAGTTATTGACCCACATGGGCTCGACGTAGAACGCCGCTCGATCTCCGACCTCGTGCGAGAGGATGGCGCCGAGCGAGGGCGAGTAGCTGTCGCGAAAGTTGTTGGTGCCTTCGATCGCGACTGCCGCCGAGATGTCGATCGGCCGGCCCGGGCGCTGACGCATCACGCCATACTGCCCGAAGAACTCGATCGTCCTGTTGTCGCTGGAGCGATGGATGCCGACCTGGCCGTCTTTGACGATCCCGAATCGGTATTCGAGGCCGATGACGGCTCCCGAGTCCAACCCGAACAGATTGCCGACCACGTCGCCGAAATCGCCTGTCAGCGGACCCGTGAACCGGTGGGTGACGCGAAACGCGCTGCTGAATTTCGGCAGGCGCAGCGACGTCGGCAGGCTGACGAGACTGAAGTCCGGCTCAGCCGGTTTCAGCTTCTCGTCGTCGTCCTGTGCGGACGCCGAGCCCGCAAGGGACAGCAATGCGACGGTCAATACCAAGCGTAGCGGCAGCGTCAATTTCACGTGTTTCGTCCTCCGGCTAGTTGCGCGGCGCGCCGATGGCGATCCACCGGCGCAGGATGAGTATCTGTCCGTCGGTCAGGAACGGCGCGCCGCCAAACGGCATCCGCCGGCCTGCGATGCCCGCGGCCCCTTCGAGCTTCTGCACCAGGTAACTCGCATCGGGATCTCCGGGGACCACGCGGACGGCGCTCGGCTTGCCGCGGCTCGCGAGGTTGATCAATTGCTCATACGCCACGTCATGATTCAGATTGAGGCCGCCGGATGGATTGCGGCCCGTGCTCGTGTGGCAGCCTATGCACGACACGCGGCCCGCCGAATCTGCGGTCTCAAAAATATCTCTCTGAATGCTGGCGAAGGTCGGCTCGAGATTGGGCGATGGTCCGGCGATCTTCGACAAATTCTCGTCGCAGGCCGTGAACAGCGCGAGCGCCGCGACGATGACGGGAATGTGTATGCGCATGAATGTCCTCAACGGTGAAACGTAATATCCGGCACAGCAACGCCCGTGCCGCAGGGGTCACGTCCGGTCAACAGCGGGAGGCACACTTCTGTGGGCCGCCAAACGGGTTACGCGACGCGTAACTGATTACGCGTCGCGTGCGCCGTACGGTCAGGTGTCGAGCCGATACTTTGCAAGGTAGTACGACAGCGCGCGCTGGCTGATCCCCATCAACTCCGCGGCGTCCTTCTTGACGCCGCTCGCATTGTCCAGCGCCCGCCGGATCGTCTCGCGCTCGACCCACTCGATGTTCTGCCGCAGCTTGAGTGACGGCAGCCCGGCCGCCGGCTGGGTGGCTCCGCCGAGCACCGACACCGCCCGCGCCGTGATCGTGGGCCCGGGGGACAGGACGACGGCGCGCTCGATGGTGTTCTCGAGCTCGCGCACGTTGCCTGGCCAGTCGTACTGCTGCAGGCCGGCGAGCACCGTCTCGTCGATCTTGTCGAAGCGGCGCCCGGTGCGCTGGGCGTGCTTGTTGACGAAGTGCTCGACCAGCGCGGGGATGTCGTCGCGCCGTTCGCGCAGCGGCGGAATCTCAATCGGGATCACGTTCAGTCGGTAGAACAGATCTTCCTGGAACTTGCCATCGGCGACCATCTGCCGAAGGTCGCGGTTGGTCGCGGCGATCACCCGGACGTCGATCTTCTCGGTCCGTTCGGAACCGAGCGGCTCGACTTCACGCTCCTGCAGCACGCGCAGCAGCTTGGACTGCAGGATCGCGCTCATCGTCCCGATCTCGTCGAGGAAGATGGTGCCGCCGTCGGCCAGAGCGAACTTGCCCTTTTTTGTGGTCGTCGCGCCGGTGAAGGCGCCGCGCACGTGGCCGAACAATTCGGATTCGAGCAGCGTCTCCGGGATCGCGGCGCAGTTCACCTTGATCAGGGGCATGTCGCGCTGCGCGCTGCGGTCGTGGATGGCGCGCGCCACCAGTTCCTTGCCGGTGCCGGTCTCGCCGGTAATCAGGACCGTGCTCTTGGTGGCCGCGACCAGTTCGGCGCGGGTGATCACGGCCTCCATCGCGCGGCTGCGCCCGACGATGCCGTAGTGATCGAACTGCTCGTCGCGTTCGTTGACGAGGTAGCGGTAGTCGGTGCGGAGCTGCTGGTGCTCCAGCGCGCGCCGGACCACGACCAGCAGTTCGTCGATCTCGAACGGCTTCTGCAGGTAGTCGAGCGCGCCGAGCTTCATCGCTTCGAGCGCACTCTCGACGGTGGCGTGCGCCGTCATCATCAGAATCTGCGGGCGCTCGCCTTCGGGCGCCGAGGCCACGAACTCGCGGATCAGCTCGAGCCCGTTCAACTCCGGCATCACGTTGTCGACGATCAGGACGTCGAACGTGCGCTCGGCGAGCAGGCGCTGCGCGTGCCGCGGGCTCGTGGTTTCCACCACGACGTGGCCGGCGTCGCGCAGGGCGCGGCCGAGCGCCTTCAGAATTTTTTCTTCGTCGTCGACGAGGAGGATCGAACCGCGATGGGTCATGACGGGGGCCCGCTCTGAGTGTCGAAGGGAAACTCAAGAACGATCTCGGCGCCGGCGCCCGGCCGGCTGGTGACGGCGATCGTGCCGCCCAGCCCTTCAACGATGTTCTTGGCAATCGGCAGCCCGAGGCCGGTGCCGCCGCGTTTGGTCGTGAAATACGGGTCGAAGATCTGCGCGAGATCCTCGCCGGCGATGCCGACTCCGGTGTCCGCGACGGTAATCCGCACGCGGTTGGCGATCGCCCGCGTACGCAGGACGACAGCCGCCGGGACCGACCGGCTGCGTCCGGTCCCATTGGCGTTCGCCGCGTGACGCGCATTCACCAGCAGGTTCACCAGCGCGATCCGCAGGCGCTCTGGATCCGTGGTCAGCGTGGCCAGTTCCGGATCGAGATCGCAGTCGACGGCCACGCCAGGGCCGGACGCCAATGCCGCGTCGGCCGATTCGCGGCAGAGCGTATTGAGACTGACTGGTGACAGGTCGAAGTGGATCGGCCGTGCGAAATCGAGCACCTCGTTGACGAGCCGGTTCAGCCGCACAACCTCTTCGTCAATGTCGGTCGCGGCCTCGCGGATGGCCGCGGGCGTGGCGTCGGGACGGCGCAGCGTGTGGAGCGCGGCCTTGATGATCATCAGCGGGTTGCGCACCTCGTGCGCGATCACCGTCGACAGCCGGCCGAGTGAGGTGAGCCGTTCCTTCTGCGACATCTCGCGCTGGAATCGCGCGATCGAATCGGTGAGGGTGTTGAATGTCGTGGCCAGCAGGCGCGCATCGTCGTCGTCCCATCGATTGCCGTGGCGCAACGCGATCTTGCGCGTCAGATCGCCGGTGCTGCCCACTTCGCGCATCACGTCGGTGATCGCCGCCAGCGGGCGCGCGATCGTCCGCGCGACCGCGAGGCTGAGCACGGTCGCGAGCACGATCGCGAGGACGGCGGTGACGGCCAGGCCGGTGTGAATCGTCTGCAGGGACTGGAGCTGCTCGGTGCGCGATCGCAGGATCAGGGCGACCGGTCCGGACACCGACGGACCGCGATCGCTGGCGCCGGCGGTCAGGGGACGCGGCAGCGCCTCGAACTCCTCAGCGCCGAGTTGCACGCGCGAGAGGCCCGTCGAACGCAGCCGGTCGGCGAGCAACGGATAGTCCTCGCGGGGCCGCGTCGACGTCAGGATCTGGCCGTCCATGCCGAACGCGATGTCGCTGCCCGTAATCCGCTTCAACTGGGTGGCGAGCGCATCATCGAGCAGGAAGCCGGCGCTGAGCGTGCCGAGGATCTCGTGGCGCGGTCGCTCGAGCAGCACCGGCACGGTGACCACCTGCAGGATGCCGGTCGGTTGCGGCAGCAGGCTGAGGCTGTCGCGTCCGGCGAGCGCGTCGCGGATCGCCGGCTGGTGGGCGGTGATGTCGGCCGCGCGCGGCGACCCGCCGACCGCGTACAGCACCTCGCCACGGTTGTTGGTCACCAGCACCAGGCTGGCGTTCAGCTGCGCCTGGTAGCCGCCGGCGATGCCTTTGACCGTCAGCGGATCGTTGGTGGTGATGCCCGCCTTGAGCGTCGGCTGGTCGGCGATCAGCCGCGCCATCAACGTAAACGTCTGC
>JANYHS010000293.1 GCA_025358945.1 Acidobacteriota bacterium | reverse complement strand
AAGCTCGAGATGTCGCGCAAGGAAGATTTCATCGGCGTCCACGGCCGGTGGCCGACCGTGCAGTACTACAAGGTGGGCGTGAAGAACGACGGCACATTGCAGTCGATTCACATGCGCGGCTACAGCGGAATGGGACCGTATCGCAAGAACACCGGTAACATCGCCGGCGTTGAGCTCTATCACTGCCCGCACATCGAAACCTCGATCTCTCCCGTCTACACGAATCGGACGGTGTCGGCGAACTTCCGCGGCCCCGAGTTCCCGCAAGGCTTCTTCGGCATCCAGTCGATGATGGACGAGGTGGCGGTGAAGCTGAAGATGGACCCGGTCGAGTTCATCCTGAAGAACATGACGCGGATGGCGGGAGACCAGACACCGTACACGTCGTACTCGCTCGACGAGTGCATCCACCGCGGCGCTGAGGCGTTCGAGTGGAAAACGCGTTGGAAGGCGACGCCAGGATCGGATCGCGGTCCCATCAAGCGCGGCGCCGGCGTGTCGTTCATGGCGTTCCGCGCCGGCCTCGGCCGCAGCAGCGCCGTGATCCGGCTCGACGCGAAGGGAAAGTACTGGGTCCACGTCGGCGTCACCGACGTCGGCGGCGGCGCGAAGACGACGATGGGGCTGATCGCGGCCGAGGAGCTCGATATCCCGCTCTCGCAGCTCGAGGTCGTCTGGGGCGATACCGATCGCTGCCCGTACTCCGTCGGCGAGTCCGGCAGCCGCACGACGATCATGACCGGCTACGCCGTCGTCGAAGCCGCTCGCGACCTGAAGAAGCAGATCGCGGAGAAGGGTCTGCCGAAGGGTGACGAGGTGCTGATCGCCTCGGCGTCACCGAATCCCACCGTGCAAGGGAAAGTGCGGAGCACCTTCGGCGCACATTTCGTCGAGGTCGAGGTCGACACGGAACTCGGTCGTGCGCACGTCACGAAATACCTCGCGGTCCACGATTGCGGCCGGATCATGAATCCGCTCACTGCGCGCAGTCAGATCAAAGGCGGCGCGATCATGGGCATCGGTATGGCGCTGCACGAAAACCTGATCTACGACCAGCGCAGCGGGTCGCCGCTGTCGGCCGGTTACTACGGGGCGCGTGTGGCCACGCATCGCGACGCGCCGGAGGTCGAGGTCATCTTCATCGAGTCGGATGATGGCCTGGGGCCATTCGGCGCCAAGAGTATGGGCGAATCGAGCAAGGTGCCGGCCCCGGCGGCGGTGGCCAACGCCATCGCGAATGCGATCGGCGTTCGTATGAAGGATCTGCCGATCACGCGCGACAAGATCGTCGCCGCGCTGGCGGCGACGGGAGGCCGCGCATGAAAGCCTTTACCAATACCAACCCGCGCGATCTCGCGCACGCGGTCACCCTCATCCGCGATGCGCGGCAGGCCGGCCGCAGTCTGGCGATCGCTGGCGGCGGCAGCGATCTGCTGGGCATGATGAAGGAGCGCCTGGTGACGCCGGACGTCCTCGTCAGCCTGAGGTCGATCAAGGGCCTGGACCAGGTGAAGGCGGCGCCCGGTGGCGGCGTCACGATCGGTGGCCTGATTACGCTCGACGCGTTGTCGAAGGTGGCGATCATCCGGGAGCGATATGCGGTGCTGGCCGAAGCGGCGGAAAGCGTGGCGACGCCGCAGATCCGAAACGCCGCGACGCTGGCCGGCAATGTGTGTCAGCGGCCGTGGTGCTGGTACTACCGCAATGGGTTCACCTGCCTGAAGAACGGCGGCACGACGTGCTACTCGATCACCGGCGAGAACGAGTTCCACGCGATCTTCGGCGGCGGCCCGAGCTACATCGTGCATCCGTCGGACACGGCGCCCGCGCTCGTCGCACTCGACGCGACGTTCCGCATCGTCGGCCAGACGGGTGACCGGATGGTGCCCGCGGCCGAGTTCTTCGCGCCGCCAACCGTCGATGCGTCCCGCGAGAACGTCCTGAAGGATGGCGAGATCCTGGCGTCGATCACTCTGCCGCCAGCCCGCAAGCTGGGGCGCAGCACCTACCACAAGATCATGGATCGCGAGGCGTGGACGCACGCGATCGTGAGTGCGGCGGTGGTGCTCGATATCGACAAGGGTGTCTGCCAGCGCGCGCGCGTCGTGCTGGGCGGCGTCGCGCCGATTCCGTGGCGGCTGCCGGAGGTCGAGAAGCTGCTTGCCGGGCAGCGGATCACGCCGGAACTGGCGGCGAAGGCCGGCGACGCGGCGATCGCCGGGGCCCGACCGCTCGCCAAGAACGGCTACAAGGTGCCGATGGTGCGGGCGATGGTCGCGCGGACCATCGCTGACGTTGCGGATCGTGGATTGCGGAATGCGGATTGAGCGCCGCGACTTCCTGCTGCTACGAGCCGGACAGCCGGCGGTGCTGTCGTGCGAGCCGCTGTTCATGCGGTTCCTCGACTCGCAGATGGACGGTTCGACCGCGCAACTCTTCGAGAACCTCGCCGCCGATCTCCGCAAGGTCAACACCGTCCGGCTCACGGACTCGTCGTGGCTGGCCCGGGCGGACCTGAAGCAGCAGCTCGACAGCGTCCTGGCGTCCTTCGTGTCGCGCGGTGGCCGCATTGTCTGACGTGCTACGATGCGCCCGACTTATCCGCGCACTTTTTCGGAGGCTGTAATGAAGCGAGTATGCATCGCATGTGGCGTCGTCGCCGGGATCCTGATGACGGCCCCGCTCTTCGCGCAGGGCCAGAGTCTGAAGGCCAAGGCACAGAACGTGGCGGAGATTCCGTACGAGTCGGTGCCGAACTTCCTGAAGTTTCCGCCCAACCTGTATCTGGGTGAAGGCATCGGCGTGGCCACCAATTCGAAGGGGCACGTGTTCGCCTACACCAGGAGCGGCGACACGCGTCTCTTCGAGTTCGATCAGACCGGCGTGTTCGTGCGCGAGATCGGCGCGGGGCTCTACGGCTTCACGTTCGCGCATGCGGTGCGGGTCGACAAGGACGATAACATCTGGACCGTCGACGAAGGGTCGAACACGGTCATCAAGTTCAACCCGGCAGGACGGGTGACGATGGTCATCGGGCGACGGCCGGATGCGGTCGACGAACTCGTGGCGATGAGCGGCCAGGGATCGGCGCCGCACCCGAACAAGCCATACTCGTTCAGCCGTCCGACCGACGTCGGCTGGGACGCGCAGGGCAATATCTTCGTGACCGACGGCTACGGCGACGACCGCGTCGTGAAGTTCGACAAGAACGGCCGCTTCATCAAGTCCGCCGGCACCGCGGGCAACGGCCCCGCCCAGCTTCGCCTGCCGCACACCATGGCGATGGACGCCGCTGGCAACATCTACATCGGCGACCGCAGCAACGCGCGCGTCAACGTGTGGGATAACGATCTGAACCCGAAGGCGATCTACGATCAGGTCGGCAGCCCGTGGGCGGTGTGCATCTCGCCAGGTCCGCATCAGTACTTGTTCGTCTCCAACTCGATGCCCGACAGCGGCGACTCGCGCAACGCGCCAGTCACCGGTGAGATCTACAAGATGGAACTCGACGGCACGATCCTCGGCCGGTTCGGCAAGGCCGGAAAGGCGTTGAAGGAATTCAGCACCGTGCACGAGATCGATTGCCGCAACCCGAACGAACTCTTCGTGTCCGAGATCACCGACTGGCGCGTGCAGAAGATTCTGCTCAGGGCCCAGCCGATGAAGAGCTCGGGCGGGAAGTAGGAGACGTGATGATGAAACGCTTATTCCGACTGTCCGTCGCTGCCGCCGCACTCGCGTTCGGCGCGTCGCTGGCCGCGCAGAACGTCCCCGAGATCGCCTACGACGCGAACGCGGATCTGTTAAAGCTCCCAGAGAGCATCCACATGGGCGAGGCGGCCGGCGTCGCCACCAACTCGAAGGGCCACGTCTTCGTCTACACGCGGACCGGCGCGGCGCACGCCACGCTCGGCACGTCCCGCACATTCTACAAGGCCGGCTCGCGGTTGTTCGAGTTCGATCAGACCGGCAAGTTCATCCGCGAGATTGGCGTCGGCGTCTACGGGTTCAACAGCGCGCAGGGCGTGCGCGTCGATCCGCAGGACAACATCTGGGTCGTCGATCAGGGATCGACGCAGGTGATCAAGTTCGATCCTGACGGCCGCATCGCACTCGTGCTGAGCCGCAAGCCTGAAGCGATCGCGGTGCGCGCAGGCGCGCCGGGCGCCGGTCGCGGTCCCGCGCCAGAGGGTCGAGGCGGAGCAGCGGACGGCCGAGGCGTTGGCGCACCGCCGCCGCCAGGTGGAGCGCCGGCGGCGGCGCCGGCCGGTGGCGGTCGTGGTCCCGCGGGTCCGGCAGGCGCCGGCATCCCGGGCGACAACTTCAACCGCACCGCGGGTGTGGCCTGGGACGCGCAAGGCAACATCTACGTCGCCGACGGACAGGGCAACGGTATCGGCAACGCCCGCGTCGCGAAGTTCGACAAGGACGCGCACTTCATCAAGTCGTGGGGACAGCGGGGTAGCGAGCCGGGCCAGTTCAACTCGCTGCGCGGCATCGCCATCGACGCGAACGGCCTCATCTACGTCGCCGATGCCGGCAACAAGCGGATCCAGGTGTTCGACGGTGACGGCGCTGTAAAAGCGCAGATCACCGGCGTCGGCATCCCGGCCGCGATTTGCATCACGCCCGGCGCACACCAGTACATGTACGTCTCGAACTCGAACGACTCCGAGTCGCTCGACAACGGCGAGATCTACAAGATGGAACTCGACGGGAAAATCGTCGGCAAGTTCGGCCACGCCGGACGCGTCCCCAGGGAGTTCAACATGGTGAACGCGATCGACTGCCGCAGCGAGAACGAACTCTTCGTCGGGGAACTGGCCAGCTGGCGCGTCCAGAAGCTGACGCTCCACCCGGCGAAATAGGAGAGAAGTTGATGCGAACGTTCGCCCGCGCATTCGCGTACGCCTGTGTGGCGGCGGCCATCGCCGCTCCCGCCGCCGGGCAGACGCCGGTCCTGCCGATTCTCGATCACATCCACCTGAATGTGCCCGATCAGGCGAAGGCCGTCGAGTGGTACCAGACGCATTTCGGCGGAACGACGATGACCGAGGCGCCCGAGCGCCTGATGTTCGGCGACACGCGTCTGATCTTCCTGAAGAACGACAAAGGGCAGCCGAGCTCTGGCAGCGCGCTCGATCACCTCGGTTTCTCGTTTGCCGATCTCGACGCGACGATGAAAGCGTTTGAAGCGGATGGGGTCAAGGTGATCACGCCGGTGCGCGACGTTGCCGGCTTGTTCAAACTCGGCTTCATTGAAGATCCCTGGGGCACGCGCATCGAAGTCGTGCAGGATGCGGATAAGCTCGGGCTGCACCACGTGCACCTGCGCGGGCCGGATCCCGCCGCGACGCTCGCGTTCTACAAAGAGAAGTTCGCCGGCGACATGGCGAAGCTCAAGGGTCGCCTCGACGGCGTCCGGCTGAGTGGCGTGTGGCTGCTGGTGCAGAAGGGTGACGCGGCGCCCAGTGAGGGACACGCGATCGATCACATCGGATTCCGCACGACCGACCTTGCGGCCAAGACTGCCGAACTCAAGGCGCAGACGGTCACGTTCACCACCGAGCCGCGGCCGCTGAAACTTGCCAGCGGGACGATGGTGAACTTCGCGTATCTCGAAGGTCCGGCGGGCGCGAAGGTCGAACTGGTCCAGCGGTAGAGGTGAAACACCGCCTCTATCCGCTACTCCTCATCGCGGCCACGCTCGCTGCGTTCTGCAATACTTTTGATAACTCCTTCCACCTCGACGACTTCTACCGCGTCGTCGACAATCCCGGCATCCAGCGCATTCAGCCGGTCTGGCGTCACTTCGTCGATCCGAGGACGATGTCGACGCTGGATCGGATTACCGAGTACCGACCGCTTCTGCCGCTGACGCTGTCGCTGAATTTCTGGTGGTCCGGTTCGCGCGTGGCCGGCTATCACGCGTTCAACCTGGTCGCGCATCTCGCCGCCGCGCTTCTGATCTACGGATTCCTGCTGGAGTTGATGCGGTCGGGCCGCCGCAACGATGACGCCTCACCCGAGTGGGGGCACGACGTCGCCTTTCTTGCGGCACTGCTGTTTGCCGTCCATCCGGTGTCCGGCATCGTCGTCAACTACATCAGCGCGCGCGATCTCGGGATGATGGAGGCGTGTGTGGCGGGCACGCTGCTCGCGTACGCGAGGATGCGGCGGCTTGGCGACTCCGGTCGCCGCTGGGCCGTGGTGCTCGCGCTGTTCGCCTGCTCGCTGCTGGCCAAGACCAACGGCATCGTGATGCCACTGCTGGTGCTGGCGCTCGAGCGCCTGGTCGTCGCGCGCGGTGCGCCGTGGCGCGCGGCCATCGCCAAAAGCGCCGCGTTTGCTGGAGTGGTGGCGGTCTATGTGTTGTGGACGAAGTTCGGCCTGCATTTCTCCGCCGTGCAGCAGGTGCTGAGCGAGAGCGGCGCGCTGTCGCTCACCTATCCATTGACGCAGTTGTGGGTGCACCTGATTTATCTGGCGAACGCCGCCTGGCCGTTTGCGATTCGAGAGATGCCGGCGGTCGCGCCCGTGGCGGGCATTCTCGACTGGCGCGTCGTCGCAGGCGCCGTCGTCGTGCTGGCCTCGGGCGGGGTCGCGTGGCGCTTTCGGCGTACGCAGCCGATCGTGTCGTTTGCGATCGTGGCCTACTGGCTGTTCCTGTTGCCGGAGTCGTCGATCCTTCCGCTCTATCACCTGCGCAACGACTACCGGCCGTATCCATCGAGCCCGTTCCTGTTTCTCGTCGTGATCCTCGCGGCGAGCCGAGTGTTAAAGCCGCGAGTGGTGATGCTGGCCGCAATCGTCGCCAGTCTTTATCTGGCCGGCGCGTCGCTCGCGTTGAACCGCACGTGGCTGACCGAAGAATCCCTGTGGACCCGAAGCGTGCACTACGGCGGCGACGAGGTGGCGCACGTGAACCTGGCGCGCGCGATCTCCGATCATCGAGATCCGCGCGTCAAGGCGAACCTTGAAGAAGCGCTGCGGATCTCGCCGTCGTATGTGATTGCGCACATCAACTACGGCCTCGTGCTGATGGAACTGGGCGACGAGAAGGCGGGCCTCGCGCACTGTGAGGAGGCCGTACGGCTGGCGCCGACATGGGCGCAGAGCCACGCCTGGCTCGCCGTCGCGGACGAACGCCTCGGGCGGCTGAACGACGCGGCGGCAGAGTCGCTGCGCGCGGCGCAGTTGGATCCGCGCGATCTGCGGCAGCAGTACGACGCGGCGGTGCTCCTGCAGCGCGTGGGGCGTTATCCGGACAGCGTGCCGTTGCTGACGGCGTTGTCCGAGCGCGTGTCCGACTACGCGCTGACGGATTTCTTCCTCGCGTTCGCCTATCAGCAGGCGGGCGACCTCGAACGCGCGGTCCCGGCGTACCGCCGATTTCTCGTGCGCCATCCGGAGCACGGGCAGGCGCATTTCAATCTCGGATACGCACTGATGATGGTTGGTGACGATCGCGCCGCCATCGACGAGTTCAACCACACGGTGGTGTTGCAGCCGGACTACCGCGAGGTGCATCGTCACCTGGCAACGTGTTACGAGCGGATTGGTGATGCAGTCCGCGCGGCGGACGAGCGCCGGCGGTACGGGGGATCGTAAGCGGACGCCACGGTGCCTGCGCTACAACGTCGAGGGCCAGCCGGCAGGCACATCGACAAACGAGGCGTTGAGTTCGGCCGTCGATGCGCAGCCAAGTAGCTTGAGCGTCCGCACGAGATCCGCGCGGAGGATCTCGATTGCGCGCGTGACGCCAGGTCCGCCTGCAGCTCCCAGCCCATACACGTAGGCGCGGCCGACGAGCACGGCGCGCGCGCCAAGACTGATCGCTTTCACGATGTCGCTGCCGCGGCGGATGCCGCCGTCGAACAGCACTTCCGTGCGGTCGCCAACGGCCGCGACGACTTCGGGTAGCACGCGAAGGGTGGCCGCAACACCATCGAGCTGTCGTCCACCGTGGTTGGACACCACGATCCCGTCCGCCCCCGCATCAACCGCCCGCCTCGCATCGTCTGCCGTATGCACGCCCTTGACGACGATCGGCCCGCTCCAGGCGTCGCGGATCCAGCGGAGATCCGACCACGAGACGGCGCATTGCTCGAGGGCCGCGCCGACGTCGGCGTATGCCATTGGCCCGGTGGGCAGCATCACGTTCGGGAAGTTCATCAACCCGCCATCGGCGATGAAGCGCGCCAGCCATCGCGGCCGCGCGAGCATCTGCGGGATGAACGGGAGCATCGCACCGATCTTCCGCGTCAGGAGTTCGCTCGTGCCGTTGCGATGGTCGCGCTCGCGCATTCCGGCGACCGGCGTGTCGATGGTGACGACGAGCGCGGAGAATCCGGCCCTGCGCGCGCGTTCGATCCCGGCGCGCGCGACGTCGTGTCCGCCGACCAGATACAGCTGGTACCACACCGGCCGCGTGGCCGCCGCCTTGACGTCTTCGAGCGGAGAGCCACAGAGCGTCGAGAGGATATAGCCTGCTCCGGCGTCGCCGGCCGCGCGGGCCGACAGCGCCTCGCCGTGCGGATAAAACATGCGCGTGCTGCCAATCGGCGCGAGCAGGAAGGGCAGGTCGAATGTGGTGCCGAGCACGGTGGTTCGCAGATCGACCTGCGGGGTCGAGACGGCCGATCGCGGGCGAAGCGTGATCGTGTCGAAGACGCTGCAGTTGTCGCGCAGCGTCACTTCGGCGTCCGCGCCGCCGTCGGCGTAGTCGAACACGATGCGGGGCAGGCGCCGTTGAGCCAGGCGCCGCAGGTCAGCGATGTTGAGGGCGCGGGCGATGGCCACGAGATGGGTGAGTTGGTCGGGGCGACTGGATTCGAACCAGCGATCTTCCGCTCCCAAAGCGGACGCGATACCAGGCTTCGCTACGCCCCGACCTCCCGATTCTAACCCGGACGCGGCGCAGGCGCTTACTGCTGCCGCCGGCGCTGTTCGTGGCATACACTCCCGGTGAGGAGCGCACGATGATCACCCTGATGAAGACGTGTGGCGCCGCGGCCCTGCTCGTCGCGGCGGCGGCCAGTCCGGTTCTTGCCGCCGGTATCGACGACAGAGTCACGCACGGTTACGCCGACTCCAACGGCGTGAAGATCCACTACGCGAAGATGGGATCGGGCCCCCTCATCGTGATGATCCACGGGTTCCCTGATTACTGGTACACCTGGCGCGATCAGATGGAGGGGCTCGCCGATCGCTTCACCGTCGTGGCGATGGACCAGCGCGGCTACAACCTGAGCGACAAACCGGCCGGCGTCGAGAACTACGACATGCGGCTGCTGGTCGGTGACGTAATCGCGGTGATCAAAGACGTCGGCCAGCCGAAAGCCATCGTCGTCGGCCACGATTGGGGCGGTGTGGTGGCGTGGCAGGTGGCGATGAACGTGCCGCAGGTCGTGGATCGCCTGATCATCCTGAACCTGCCGCACCCGCGCGGGCTGTCGCGCGAGCTTGCGCACAATCCCGAACAGCAGAAGAACAGCGCGTATGCGCGCCGGTTTCAGGAAGAGGGCGCGGAGAAGACGCTGACCGCCGACGGCCTTGCGTCGTGGGTGAAAGATCCGGACGTGAAGAAAAAATACGTCGAGGCGTTCGGGCGCTCGGATTTCGGTGCGATGCTGAACTTCTACAAGCGTAATTACCCGCGCGAGCCGTACACGGAAGACACGTCGCCGGTGAAGAAGATCCAGATGCCGGTGCTGATGTTCCATGGGCTGAAGGACACGGCGCTGCTGTCGGGCGCGTTGAACGGGACGTGGGACTGGATGGAGCAGGATCTCACCCTCGTCACGGTGCCCAACGCCGGCCATTTCGTGCAGGCCGATGCGTCCGCACTGGTCACCAAATCGATGCGCGCGTGGCTGCTGCCATAGCGGTTGTCGACTGAGGCTACATGTGGCTATAATTGTCGACATGGCAGCTTCCGCGGGCATTCGCGACATGAAAGATAACCTCAGCGAGTACGTTCGCCGCGCTGAGGCCGGCGAGCGCATCGCCGTCACCGCGCACGGACGTGTGGTGGCCATGCTCGGGCCGGTGGAGAAAGAAGCACGTGGGCGCCGGCGCTCGCGCTTCGACGAGCTCGTGGCGGAGGGCGTCATCCGCCTGCCGGCGGAAGACGGGGATCCGTTCAAGGGCTGGCCGACGATTCGCCTGCCGAAGGGCACGGCCGCCGCTTTGATCGACGCGGACCGTGACGAAGATTAGGCGGCGGCGCCGGTCTGTTCCCGAGGTCGATCTTCCTGCCGAAGCATCATTGCTGCGCTACATCGAGTCGAGCGCGTTGGTGGCGGCTCTGCTCGAGCACGACGCCGAGGCGTTCGCGGCCCTGAGCGAACTCGGTCGCCGCGTGACGTCGGCGCTGACATTCGCGGAGGCCACGCGAGCAGTGCTGCGCGCTCGCGTGAACCGCCGCATCGATGAATCTGAAGAACGAGCGGCGCTTCGTGCGCTACGCAGGCTTGAGCGTCACTGCACCAAGATCGCCGTCACCGAAGTCGTGCTGACGCGTGCGGGCCGGCCGTTTCCGGTCGAACCGATCCGGACGCTCGACGCGATTCACCTGGCCACGATCGAGCTGATGGACGAGACACCGCAGCTGGTGACCGTGGTGACGCGCGACGATCGCGTTGCGAGAAACGCGCGCTCGCTGGGC
>JANYHS010000258.1 GCA_025358945.1 Acidobacteriota bacterium | reverse complement strand
TACTACCTGTCCTGCCTGACCTGTGAGCCCCATGTACGAAATCGCGCTGTGCGGATCGAGCAGATAGCCGCGCTCCTCGTAGACCCGCTTGATCGTCGCGCGCACGTCGTTGTCGCTGAACCGGCGCCCGGTGACGTCGCGCCGCATCGCGTCGAGATCGCCGTCGTACAGCCAGAGCATGCGATCGAAATTGCTCGGGTGCCCGACGTCCATCGCGTTGGACAGGGTCTGCTGCGACGGCCGCGGCTCGAAGCGGCCGGTCTCGAGATACGCGGGCACGACGTCGTTCGCGTTGGTGGCGGCAATGAAGCGCGCGATGGGCAACCCGGCGCGCTTGGCGATCAGGCCCGCAGTGAGGTTACCGAAGTTGCCGCTCGGCGTGCTGACCGTGATCTCCGACGTACCGTACCCCAGTGCCTGCAACTGCGCGACGGCGTGGAAATAGTAGACCGACTGCGGCAGCAGACGGCCGACGTTGACCGAGTTGGCAGACGTCAGCCGCATGGTGCGGCGGAGATCGGGATCCGCGTACGCTTCGCGCGTCAGCCGATGGCACTCGTCGAAGCTGCCGGCGACGGCGTACGCCCGCACGTTCCCCCGCTCGCCGTTGAACATCGTCAACTGCGCTTCCTGCGTGGGACTGACGCGGCCGTCGGGGTAGAGGATCACCACGCGCGTGTTCGGCACGCCGTGAAACGCGTGCGCGACGGCGCTGCCAGTGTCGCCCGAAGTGGCCGCGAGAATGGTGAGCGGATCGTCGCCGCGATGCCGCGATGCCATCAGACGCGCCATGACGCGGGCGCCGACGTCCTTGAACGCGAACGTGGGGCCATGGAACAACTCGAGCACGAACACGCCCGGCTGCAGCTCGATGAGCGGAATCGGGAAATTCAACGCCTCGACGACGACTGCTTCGAGTGTGGCAGGGTCGAGGTCGCCACGCGTGAACGGCCGCAGCGCGCGGAGGCCGATCTCGGTCAGCGTGCGCTGCGACAGGCACGACAACTCCTCGGCGGTCCACCGCTCGATCGTCTCGGGAACGTACAGCCCGCCATCCGCGGCGAGCCCCGCGAACAACGCCGTCGTGAACGAGACGGGCGGCACGGTGCAGCGAGTGCTTACGTAGCGCAACTCTCAGCTCTCAACTTTCAACGCTCACGATTCGGACTTGAGACTTCAGACTCGAGACTCTTGGGAGATCACGCGAGCGCCCTGTGGGGCGATCGGCGATACGTAGGTCTGCGGTTCGCCGCCGATGTGCTGCTTGACTGCCGCGGTCATCGCGATGGCAACCGCCTGGGCCGACACCGCATCGCGGCACAGCGCGAACAGTGACGGTCCTGAACCGGAAAGACTGCAGCCGAGTGCGCCTGCACCGACGGCAGCCTGCTTGATCTGCGCGAGACCCGGCACCAGCGACGCGCGGCGCGGCTCCGCGATCACGTCCTCGAGCGATCGCGCCATCAGATCGAAATCGGACCTGTGCAACGCGTCGACAAAGGCGCCGAGGTTGGCCCACTGACGGATGGCATCGCCCAGTGGCACGGTGGCGCCGAGCAGCGCGCGCGCGCGGGCGGTTTCGATTTCAAGATCCGGGTGGATCACCACCGCCGTCAGGCCAGCCGGGACGGGCAGGCGCACGACGTCAGGTGGATTCGGCACGCGGACCAGCACCAGCCCGCCATACACCGCAGGGGCGATATTGTCCCCGTGCGCGGAGCCGGCGCCGATCCGCTCGCCTTCGAACGCGCACGCCATCAATGTGGCCGGCGGCGTGCGCGCGTTGAACAATCCATCGACGGCGACCACGGCCGCCACGGCACTGGCGGCGCTGCCGCCGAGCCCGCTCGATAGCGGCAAGCCCTTGCGGATCGTCAGCGTGACGCCTCGTGTCTCACCGAGGAAGGTGAGCAGCGCCTGCGCGGCAACGCCCGCCGTGTTCTTTGCGGCATCGCGAGGCAGCCGGCCCTGATCGCCGATGATCTCGTCGATGCGGACGCCCGACGGCGCAAGCCGCGCCGTCACCTCGTCGCCGGGTGCATGCAGCGCAAAGCCGAGCACATCAAACCCGCACGCCACATTCGAAACCGTCGCGGGAGCAAACGCCGTGACTGCATTCATCGTTGCGCACATCTTACTTGCGATACCGCTGGCGGATGGTTGGGATCAGGTATTCCTGGAAGGCGCGTTCGAAGTTGTACTTCGGATCGAAGCCCCAGTCGCGTCTGGCGGCGGAGTCGTCCACGGCCGCGGGCCATGAGTCAACGATGCCCTGGCGCTTCTGGTCGATCGCGTAGCCGATCCTCCCCTCCGGAAAGGCGGCGAGGACGACGTCACGGATCTCCGCCGCTGACGGATGAAACGCCGACACGTTGTAGGCGCTTCGGGTCAGGCGCTCGCGTGGCGCGGCCGCCAGCGTGAGCAACGCATCGACACCGTCCGGCATCGCCATGAACGGAATGGTCGTATCCGGCCGCACGAAGCAGTCGTAGGGCTGTCCCTTCGCCGCCGCGTGAATCATCTCCGGCGCGTAGTCCGACGTGCCGCCAGACGGCAGCGTCAGCGCCGAGATCAATCCCGGAAATCGCACGCAGCGGAAGTCCACACGTGCGATCACGTCCGCCGACAGCTGTTTGTAGTGCCGCGAGTAGTAGTGCCCCAGTTGCTCGCAATACAGCTTGTTGCACCCGTACATCGTTGTCGGATGCGCGTACTGATCCTCGGTGACGGCGCCGGCGCGTGTCTTGGTCTCGAGATCCGGAAAGCCGTACGCCGCGATGGACGAGGGGTAGATGAAGACGACCGGCCGGCCGTGCGACTCGCCCTGATGCTGCGCGAACTCGAGGAGGTTGAGGGTCCCCTCGACGTTGACGTGGTGGGCGGTGACGGGAGTGAACTCCGAGCGCGTGGACAACAGTGCCGCGAGATGAAACACGCGGTCCACTTCGAACTCCGCCAGCACGCGCTCGAGCAGCGACAGGTCGTTGATCGAACCGGTGAATTCACGCGTCACCAGCGGCGCCAGGGATGCGTCGAGAGGACTGATGTCCAGCGTGATGATGAGCGATCCGGACTCCGACAGACGCGCGATCAGGCCGTGGCCGATTTCTCCGCCAGCCCCGGTGATGAGGACGACCGGCTTACGCATGCGTGTCCGCCTTCGCCGTCGCGAGCATGTTGACCGACGTGTAGACGACGACGAAGACGACCAGCCAGCGGACGGCGCCCAGCGGGAGCGACTCGACCAGATACGCCGCAATCAGCACCGCCGGCAGGCCTCCAAGCGCGAGCCCGAGCGCCGCCTGCACGTGATAGGTCTGCGTCTTCACGAAGCGGACGCTGCTGACCGGCATCAGGAACGCGCACGAGCCCATCATGATCGGGAACGCCGCCGTCGGCGCCATCCCGAGCAGACTGACCAGAATCATGCACGGCGCGTAGAGACCGATGCCGAGCATCATCAGCACGCCGAGCGCGAAGTTGCCCGCGAGACCGATCGCCAGTCGGGTTCCCGTCAAGCCAATCGCCGTGCCGCCACCGGGGACGATGCCCAGTTGCGACATCAGCATCAACGCTGCTGCGCCCAGGAGCGCGATGCCCATCCCGATCTGGATCTTGCGCCGCGGCCAGTGGACGACCACGCCCGCGCCGAGCCACGACCCGATCGACGCCGCGACGATCATCAGGATCAGCGTGGTGGGATCAACCGGGACCAGCTTGGTGTAGATGAAGGCCTGCGCAATCGTCGACAACGCGTGCCCGACGTTCAGTGTGCCGGGGATCAACCTGACCGGCACCATGTTCCGCAGCTTGTAGACCGCGGTGGTCGTCGCAAACGAACCGATGCCGAGCGTGTCGAAAAAAGACGTCACGAACCCGATCGCCGTCTGCAGCGGCGTCGGCATCGCCAAGCCGCCGCGAAACACGGTCGCGCAATAAATCACCAGCATCACACCGAGTCCGACAAACAACAGCGTCTTAGCGTCCATGAATGAATTCATTGGTATACGTTTTCGACACGTCGATGGCCGCGTTCCGCACCTTGTCCATCGAACCGACAAGCAGGGACCGCACGACCTCGGCGCCCTCCGCCGCCATCACGCCATCTGGCGAGAACATCGGCATCGAGGCCTTCAACGCCTCGATATACAGGGCATCGTCTTCGCCGCGAAAGGTCTTCGGCGTTTTCGCCGCGATCTCCTGCGGGGTGTGCGTCTGCATCCACACCAGCGTCCGGATGATCGCGCGGGCCAGCCGCTCGGTGGCGCCGCGGTTGGCGCGAATCCACTCACCCTTGGCGTACAGCACGGACGCCGGATACATGCGCGTCCCGAGCGCCGCGTTCACGCCGTCCGCGGTCCGCAAGTCCGCAAGCACCCGCACGCCCGGGTTGCGGCGGTGCACCAGCGTAAACGCCGGGTCGGCCACCATCCCGACATCGACCTTGCCGTGCTCGAGCGCGGCAACGGCCGTCGCCGCGCTGCCGATCGCGGTGACGCTGACGGTGTCGGGCGCGAGCCCGTTGCGCTGCATCATGTAGGTCAGCAGCATCTGGGACGAGGACCCCGCCGTGGTGACGCCGGCGATGTGTCCCTTCATCGCCGCGATCGTGCCGATCGTTCCGGAGCTTTGTGGCGAGGTCACCAGCACAAGCCCTGGATATCGGAGCATCGTGACGAACGCAATAAACTCCCGACCTTCCGCCGCCATCTGGATGGTGTGATCGTAGAAACCGGACACGACATCGGCGCTGCCGCCGACCAGCGCCTGCAGCGCCTTTGCGCCGCCGGCAAAATCCTGCAACTCCGCGTCAATGCCCTCTTCGCGATAGAACCCCAGCTCCTGCGCCAGCGTGGTCGGCAGATAGACCATCTGGTTCTGGCCGCCGATCGCGATGCGAACATGGGTCGCTGCCTCCGGGCGGCCGGCCTGTTCCGTGCGGCCGCACGACACGAAAAGCGTCATCACGACGCTCACGGCGATCAGTAGCCCACCAGAACCTCGTGTTCGTCGGTCCCCTATGATTTCCACCTTAGCAACCATCTCTCCAATCGCGTCACCCCCGCGCTGACGATCACGACGACGATCCCGAGCACCGTCATGCCGGCGAAGACGCCGGTCGTGTCGAACGTGCCCTCCGCTTGCGAGATCACGTAGCCGAGACCGCGCGTCGAGCCCAGATACTCTCCCACAACCGCGCCCACCATCGCGAATCCGAGACTGGTCTGCAGGCTCGAGAAGATCCACGTCAGCGCGCTGGGAATCAGCACATGGCGAACCAGCTGACGTTCCGTCGCACCAAGTATGCGGACGTTGTCAATCAGCGTGCGGTCCGCATCCCGCACGCCCTGGTAGGTGTTGAAGAACATCACGAAGAACACCAGCGTGACCGCCAGCGCGACCTTCGACCAGATGCCCAGCCCGAACCACAGCAGAAACAGCGGCGCCAGGACCACGCGCGGCACCGCGTTCAGCATCTTGATGTACGGATCGAAGATGCTGGCCAGCATCGGCGAGCGCCCGAGCGAAAAGCCGAGGGAGATACCGGATGCCGCGCCGACGACCAGGCCGAGCAACGATTCCTCCAGCGTCACCGCGAGATGTCCCCACAGCGATCCGCTGGCGACCCACCGTACGATGCGCAGCCCGATGTCGGTGGGGCGGCTCACGAAAAAGGGATCGAGAATCTTCACCGAGACGAGCGTCTGCCAGAGCGCGAGGACGCTGACGCCGAGCAACACCTGCCAGAACAGGATGACGGCGCGGCCGGACGCGGGTCCCGAAGGACGTGCGCTACGCGGTCCCATGCCCCACCGCCCGCTGACTCTTGACGACTTCTTGCTTCAGCACCGCCCAGATGGCGCGGTACAGATCGATGAATGCCGGTGTCGTGCGCAGCTCGAGCAGATCGCGGGGACGGTCGAGCCTCACCGGATGACGCGCGACGATGCGCGCTGCGGGGCCGGCCGACAACACCACGACCTCGTCGGCGAGGGCGATCGCTTCTTCGAGATCGTGCGTCACGAATACGATCGTCTTGTTTACCCCTTCTTCCCACAGTTCCAGCAGCTCCGTTTCCATCCGCAGACGCGTGTGGACGTCGAGCGCGCTGAACGGCTCGTCCATCAGCAGGATGCCGCGGTCGATAATCCAGTTCTGCGCCATCACCACGCGTTTGCGCATGCCGCCGCTCAATTGCGACGGATAGTGATCGGCAAACGCCGACAGTCCGACACGGCCCAGCCACGCGTCAGCGCGCGCGTGCGCGTCCGCCTTCGCCACGCCGCCGAGCGTCAGTCCGAGCGCGACGTTTTCGCGGACGCTTTTCCACGGCAGCAGCGCGTCCTGCTGGAACATGTACGTCGCGCGCCGGTTCAGGCCGGACAGGGGCGCCCCGTCGACGCGGACCACGCCGGACGAAGGCATCAGCAGGCCGGCGGCGATGTTGAGCAGCGTCGACTTCCCGCAGCCGCTGGGGCCGACGATCGCGACGAAGGAGCCCGCGTCGATCGACAGTGAAATGTCGTCGAGCGCGCGATAGCCGGGGCCGTCGGGCGTGGTGAAATCGCGCGTGACCTGGTCGAATTCCAGGGCGATCATGATGTCGCACGACCGACGTCGTGCGCCACGAACGGCGTGGTCGCAGGTGGGTCTGGTGGGCCGGGTGAAACCCCTGGCGCGAGCGCGGAAGACGGCAGAGTGATGTGCGGCACGATTGGCTCGAACGCCTATGCTAAGTTAAGTCGCCCGTCACATGGATACGCTCTTCCACGTTCTCGTCCAGAACAGCTCGGACGCGATTGTCATGCTGGACGTGACGGGTGGCATCCTGTTCGCCAGCGAATCATCCGCGCGGCTGCTCGGCTACACGCTGGACGAACGGATGGGGCGCAGCGCGTTCGAATTGATGCACCCGGACGACGTCGGGTCGACGCGCGCGATGTTCGAGGAATGCCTCCGGCGGCCCGGCGTGCCGATTCCCGGCGCGTACCGCGTGCGCCACAGGGACGGCCACTGGCGCCACATCGAATCCATCGCGGTCAACCGGATCGAAGAGCCGGCCGTCGCCGCGGTCGTCGTCAACTACCGCGACGTCACCGATCGCCGCGCCGCCGAGGACGCGCTGCGCGCCAGCGAAGAACGCCTCCGCCACATCGTCGAGCGCGCGCAGGACCTGATTTATTACTGCGACGCGGCCGGCCGCTTCACCTATGTGAACCCCACCGCCGTGCGCGTGATGCAGTACAGCGAGCACGAACTGCTCGGTCGCCATTTCTTTTCGTTGGTGCGCAAGGATCACCGGGACTTCGCCGGCGAGTTCTATCTCCGCCAGATCGTCGATGGCACGCCGACGTCGTATTTGGAATTTCCGACCGTGACCAAGGGCGGCGACACCATCTGGGTCGGCCAGCACGTCGAACTGGTCATCGATGGTGGCACGGTCACCGGAGTCCATGCGATCGCGCGCGACATCTCGCGTCAGAAGGACGCCGAGGATCGGCTGCGCAAATCGGAGGCGCGCTATCGCTCGCTGATCCAGGGCGCCGCGTACGGGATCTATCGCACCACCGTGGAAGGCCGGATCCTCGACGCCAACCCGGCGATTGCCACCATGCTGGGCTACACCGTCGGTGAGCTGATGTCGCTCAACATGTCGGCGGTATACCAGTCGGCGTTCGACCGTTCCGGGTTGATCGAGCGGTACCACAGCGGCCACAGCGATTCGCTGACCACCGAGGTCACCTGGCAGAAGAAGGATGGCACGCCGATCATCGTCCGCCTGACCGCGCGGGTCGTCGAGTTCGAGGACGGCCTGAATTGTTTCGAGGGCGTCGCGGAAGACATCACCGAGAAACGCGCGCTCGAAGAACAGCTGCGGCAGGCGTTGAAGATGGAAGCCGTCGGCCGCCTCGCGCGCGGCATCGCGCACGACTTCAACAATGTGCTCGCGGCGATCATCGGCTGCAGCGATCTGCTCGCCATGCACATGACGGCAGCGGACCCGGCGTTCGACGAAGCGCAGGAGATCCGGAAGGCGGCTGAGCGCGGCGCGTCGCTGACGCGGCAGCTGATGATGTTCAGCCGCAACCAGATGCTCGAGGCCCAGCTGGTCGACCTGAACGTCAGCGTGCCGGAGATGGTGAACATGCTCCAGCGGCTGGCCGGCGACAATGTGCCGGTGCGCATGACGATGGCCGGCACGGCCACGCGGGTGCGGATCGAGCCCGGCCAACTCGAGCAGGTGATGCTGAACCTGGTCGTGAACGCGCGCGATGCGATGCCGGAGGGCGGAACGATTGACGTGCTCGTGGAGCGCGTGACGCTCGACGAGCGGGCCGCCCTGCGGTACCCGGGGATTTCAGACGGCGCGTTCGCGCGCATCAGTGTCAGCGACACCGGCGAGGGCATTCACCCCGATCAGCAGGCGCAGATCTTCGAGCCGTTCTTCACGACTAAAGATCCGGCGAAAGGCACGGGCCTGGGACTGTCGATCGTGTACGGCATCGCCAAGGAAGCGGGCGGCACGGTCTCGTTCTCGACCGCCCTGAAGGTGGGGACGACATTCGAGGTGCTACTTCCGCTGGTCGGTTAGATGACCTGCGGGAGCCCCTGCAGACCGCCCCAGGTGCCGGGGTCCTGCGACAGCAGCGTGTTCAGATAAATCCGGACATCGTCTGGCGGAAACTGCTGCGCGAGCTGAGCGGCGGCGGGACCGATCTTGGCCTCGTCCGGCTTGACCTCGTCTTCCTGAATCAAACCGTTCTCGTGCGCGATGCCCAGACCGTCGAGGAACGCGCCCATCATCGGCCGCTGCTCGGCGAGGTGATAGACGATCAGCGCGCGGGCGGCCATCGCGTCCGGCAGAGCGCCGAGCGAGGCGAGGTGCATCGCCTTGCGATCGAGGTCGAGGCCAATCACCGTCTTCGCCCGAAATTTTTTCTGCTGGGCGATCAGGAACGCGGCCTGCACCTGGTCGTCGGTCGCCTCTGGATCCTCCCAGAACGCGCGCGCGGCGCGCGTCCGCTGGTCCAGGGTCATCTGCTTCCACAAACGTGAAGGGGTCAGCGTCGTCTCGGTCATTGTTGCAAGTCTAGTCTTTTCTGTTTTCCTCCAGAAATCTGCATGATCTGGGGCCAAGAGCCTGGCCGGGGTGGCACTGGGGTGGCAATTCGGACTCGGCGCCTTACGGGGGCCAGCTCCTCGGCTCAATCCGGCGACAACTCATCATGGTCACCGGCTATCGGATTCTTGTGTGAACAACGACGAGCGACCCACTCATTCGTAATCAGCAGGTCACGTGTTCGAGTCACGTCGCCGACTCCAAATTCCTTCCACGAATCTCAATCCCTGTTCCATCGTTCATTCCTCACGTGCATCGGGGTCACACCGGGGTGACGAGAATATAGCGCCGCCGCAGGCGCCACGGCCAACTGTCATTGATGAGGTAGCGCCTCGGCGCGTGCTCGTCAGAGCACTCGTAGCTCAGTCCGGACTGAGCCTGGGCCTTCTAAGCCGGGGGTCGCTGGTTCGAGTCCAGCCGGGCGCACTTTTCTCGCCACATTTTGCGAATCTCCATTTCGCACTCGCTGAATGTGGCCTCATTTGAGTACGAAAAACGACCGGTCACTTTCCGCCGTATTGAGCGACGGCGCAGAATGTGGCGCATTCTCGATCGTCGGTTTCTCGTGTGTTTTCCGTTTGGCGCGAAGAAATGTCGCGATCGTTCAGTGCTGAATGAGAACCGGCCATGAATGCCGGAGGTCAGCGAACAAATCTTCTCTTCATCGCTTCCTCATGGCACTGTGTGGACGATGTCGACCGTCACAGGAGACGCCACGCCAACACTGCGCCAGTGTCGCGAAATCCTCGCCCTCTCGCAGCTCGAGTTCGCGACGCAGCTCGGCGTCCCGCTCGACACCTACCGCACGTGGGATTCTGGGCGACGTCCGGCGCGCGACACGATCCTGGCGCGTGCGCGGGCGCTCGCGGGTCAGTGCCATCCACACACACCACTCTCGCTCGACACCCTGGCACTCATCCTTGATGTGCATGTTCGTACGCTGCGCGTAGCCGCGCGAGATGGTCGACTCCGAGTGATTTACAACACGGTGGCATTCGGGAGGCCAGTGCCTCGCGCCACGCTCGACGCTGGTGAGCAGTTTAGGCGCGAGTTTTATAAGGTGTGCTATCGGTGGGATCGACGCTCGGTGAGGCCCTCCGTACGGCCACGGGTGCCGCCGGATTACCCAGATCGTGTGCGCAGCACGCGCCTCGCGCTAGGTTGCACGCTGGCAGACTTCGCCAGCCGAGTAGGCGCCGCCAATAAAGCGGTCATCTACCAATGGGAATCGCGGAAGCGGATACCATCGCCATTGTTCTGGCGCAAGGTGGTTCGGTTAGAGCGGCGCGCCTGCTAGACGAGGGTCTAGCTGGCGCGTCGGAGATCCGGTAAGACTCTACCCTTCGCGACCAGTGAGAACCTATCCGCCCCAACCGACTTGTGCTTTGCGGCCTACTCCGATGTTGAAACGGGCTCGGGCACCACTTTCGACAGCGCGCGGCCGACCGGATCCCAGATGTCGGCACGACCTGTGTGTGCCTGAAGGAAGCGGGCGACCGTGAACTGCGGTTCCAAGTCGATCACCCGACGCATCGCCGCGCGGCCCTCGTCGCGGCGCCCAAGCGACGACAACGCGGCCGCATGCAGGACGTGCCCCAGGCTAAAGCGGGGATTCGCTTGCACTACGTGGAGCGCCGCCTCCGCGGCCCGCTCGAAATCGCGCGTCGCTAAGTACGCTATCGCCAGCCCGATCTGGGGATTACCGCTATCGGGTCCTTTGGGGGACCGAAGTGCCTGGCGTGCGTAGTCGATCGCCGCGTCGGTCCGGCCGGCGTGCGCGAGAATGATGGACCCGAGCCCCAGAGCGAGCGGCGAAGCGTTGACCAGCGTCAGCGATCGATCGATGACCGCCATCGCCGTGTCATAGTCGTGCGCGACGAGGCCGACGACGAAGCCGGCCGTCGCCAGCGTCTGCGCGTCGTCGCCGCCGGCTTCGATCGCGGCGTGCGCATGCGCGAGCGCCGCCGCTTTGTCGGACGGGTGTAGACCGCCGCGAAGATAGCGGACCTCGTAGCACCAGGCCGCCGCGGCCTGTGCGGCCGGATAGTCCGGCTGGAGCGCGAGTGCCTGGCGCAAGAACTCGAGCGCCTGATCCGCGGCGCCGGGCATGTAAATGCGCAAGGACGCCATCGCGCGCAGGTACAGGTCATAGGCGTCCAGATTTTCGGGCCGCTTGCGTTTGGCGCGCTGCATTTCCGCCTCGCGCAGCGCCGGCTCGATGACGCCGACGAGCGACAACGTAATCTCGTCCTGCACCGCGAAAATGTCGGCGATCGTCCGGTCGTATTTACCCGCCCAGAGGTGTGCCCCGGAAGCCGCCTCGATCAACTGCGTCGTCAGGCGCACGCGGTCGCCGGCTTTACGGATGCTGCCCTCGAGCGCGTACCGCACGCCAAGATCGCGCCCGACTTGGCGGACGTCCGTCGGCTTGCCTTTGTAGACGAACGTCGAATTACGCGACACGACGAGGAGCCATCGAATCCGCGATAAGCCGGTGATGAGGTCCTCGACCACCCCATCAACGAAATATTCCTGTTCCGCGTCGCCGCTCAGATTCGTAAACGGCATGACGGCGATCGACGGCCGCTCTTGCGGCGCCGGACCGGCGGACGCCGCCGCGCGGCCCGCGCCTGCCGTGTCCGCAATGTGGCGGAGCTCGCGCAGCAGATCGTGCGTGGACTGCCATCGCTCACTCGGACTCTTCGCGAGGCACGTGCGCACGATGCGATCGAGGTCGGGCGGACACTGCGCCCGCGTGGTTGAGACGGGCGGTGGATCCGTGTGCAGGATTGCGCCCATGACGCCCGCCTGTGTCACGCGGGCGAATGCCTGCTGGCCGGTCAGCATTTCGTACAAGACCGCGCCGAACGCGAAGATGTCCGCGCGCGCGTCGGCTTCGCGGCCGTTGAGTTGCTCGGGCGCCATGTACTGCAACGTGCCGAGAATCTGTCCGTCCGCGGTGAGCGTGCCCATCTCGGTCGGTATGGTGGACACACTGGCGTCGTTCGTCGCGGCACGCGTTTGGACGGAATTGCCGGCCGTCTTCGCGAGGCCGAAATCCAGGAGCGTCGCGCCGCTGCGGGTCAGCATGATGTTGGCGGGCTTGAGATCGCGATGCACGATGCCGTGGCTGTGCGCACAGTCGAGGGCGTCGGCGAGTTGAATCGCGACGGTCAATACCTCCGCCACCGGTAGCGCGCCGTTCGTCAGGCGGTCGGCCAGCGTGACGCCCTCGACCAGTTGCATGACGAGAAAGGCGAGACCCGCATGGTCGCCGATGTCATGGAGCGTGCAGATGTGTGGATGGGCATCGAGCGTGGAGAGGGCGCGCGCCTCGCGATCGAGCCTGAGACGCCGCTGCGGATCGCGCGAGACCGCCTCGGGCAGGATCTTGATCGCGACCGCGCGGTCCAGTCGCGTGTCGCGCGCGCGATACACCTCGCCCATCCCGCCCGCGCCGAGCAGTGCGACGATTTCATACGGACCGAGGCGCGTGCC
>JANYHS010000251.1 GCA_025358945.1 Acidobacteriota bacterium | reverse complement strand
GCTCGGCAGCGTGGCGCCGTTCGCCTGGTCGACCTACCAGTTTCAGCGGGACTCCGATCTGTTCAAGTACCTGCAGACCGTCGGCGCCGCGGCGGGGAAGGATGTCGGCAGTCCAGGTTGGAACGGCAGTGAGATCGCCGCGTTCCGCATGCATCTGCCGAGCAAGATCCGGTATCACAACACCAGACGCGACGTCGGTCGCGGCAACATTCTCGTGTGGGAGCAGTCGCTCACCGATCGTCAGCACGGCGTGCCGATCGTCCTCGACGCGCGCATGTCCGCGCAGTCGATTCTCTACACGACGCTGTGGCTGTTCGGCCTGACGTTTCTCGCGGTCGCCGCGGTGTTTGGCGTGATCATCTGGCTGGTCGCGCGGAAGCGGCCGGCCTGACCCACCGTCCCACGCGACCCACCCGACCCACGCGACCCCACGTGACCTACGTGACCCACCTGACCCACGCGACCTACCCGACCTAGCTAGAATGAGGCATGCGCCGCCTCTCCCTGCTGTTCGCGCTCGCGTTGCTGACCATGTCGGGCGGCGTGCATGCGGCTCCGCCGACACCGGTCATCGTCGAGCTGTTCACGTCCGAAGGCTGTTCGGACTGCCCGCCCGCCGACACGCTCCTGGAGAAACTCATCGCCACGCCACCGATCGCCGGCGTCCAGATCCTCGGGCTCGGGCAGCACGTGGACTACTGGGATCGGCAAGGGTGGAAGGATCAGTTCTCGTCCGTCGCGTGGACCAGCCGGCAACAGATCTATCAGGCGCGCTTCGCCACCGAAAGCATCTACACGCCGCAGATGGTCGTTGACGGCCGCGCGGAGTTCGTCGGCAGCGACGCGAATGCGGCGCGCAAGGCGATCGAGCGCACGATGGCGTTGCCGCACGGCGTCGTTCAGGTGACGATCGGCGACGATCGCAAGGCTCCAAGCCTTGCGCCACAAAGACAGAGCCTTGCGCCACAGCCGGAAAGCCTTCCGCTGCAGATCGCCGTGTCGGCCAGCGATCTGCCGAAGCTTGGACGCGGCGATCGTGCGGACATCATCGTCGCGATTGTCGAAAGCGGACTGCGCACGGACGTCAAGCGCGGCGAGAATCGCGGGCGTACGCTGTCGCACGCGCCGGTGGTGCGATCCCTGGCGGTCATCGGACAAGTTGCGGGTGACGGAGCGACAAGCGGATCCGCGCGGGCCGACATCAGGCTGGCGGCCGGATGGCAGCGCGATCATCTGGCGGTTGTCGCATTCGTGCAGGAACTCCGCGGCCGCACGATCCTCGCGGCGGCATCGGTCCCGCTGAAGAACGCCCGCCCGTGAACGAATACTCCTACTGGCTGGACACGCTGCCAGCAGGAACTCAGAACGTAGAACTGAGAACTCAGAACTCGGACCTGCCCCCGCGCGCGGACGTTGTGATCGTCGGCGCGGGGTATACAGGTCTTGCGGCCGCGCGGCAGTTGGCGCGCGCCGGCGCGTCGGTGCTGGTCGTCGAGCGCGAGCAGATCGGCTGGGGCGCCAGTTCCCGCAATGGTGGCCAGGTGCTCACCGGGATGAAACTGGATGCGGCAACGCTCGTCGCCACGTTCGGCGAAGCGAAGGCGCGGACGCTGTTCGACATCGCGTCAGCGTCGATCGACCGGCTCGAAGCGATCGTCGCTGAAGAATCGATCGACTGTGAGTACGAACGCTCAGGACACATTCAAGCCGCGTGGAAGCCGTCGCATTTCAAGGCGTTTCACGACGAGCAGACGCTGCTCGCGCGTGTGTTTCACCATCAGGTCCACCTCGTGCCACGCGAGGAACAGCGCCGCGAGATCGGCAGCGACCGCTATCACGGCCTGTTGGTGGACGAGCGAAGCGGCGCGATCAACCCGGCGCAGTACGTGCGCGGGCTCGCCGCCGCCGCTATCCGACGAGGCGTCTCGATCGCGACCGGAGTCGGCGTCACGGCCGTGCAGCGCCAGCCCGGCGGCTGGCGCGTGCAGACCACCAAGGGTGAAGTCCTGGCTCGCGATGTCCTCTTCGCCACCAACGGCTACACCAACGGTGCGTCGCCGGCTCTGCAGCGCCGCTTCGTGCCCATCGGCAGCTACATCATCGCCACGGAGCCACTCGACGAAAGTCAGGCGGTGGCGCTGTTGCCCAAACGGCGGATGGCGTTCGACTCCAAGAATTTTCTTTACTACTTCCGAACGACGACGGATCGGCGTTTGCTATTCGGAGGACGTGCGGAGTTCGGCCGGACGACTCCGGACACCACTCGCCGTGCCGCCGCCATTCTGCGGCGGGGCATGACGTCGATCTTTCCCGGCCTCGCGGCTGTCCGGATCGACTACGCATGGGGCGGAAACGTCGCGTTCACGCGCGATCAGATGCCGAGGGCAGGACGATTGGACGATGTGTATTACGCGGGTGGCTACTGCGGGCACGGCGTCGCGATGGCCACTTATCTGGGTGAACAGATCGCACGCCGGATCGCCGGAGAGCCGATCGACCACCCGCTGTTCGACGATCGCTTCGCGGCGATCCCGTTGTACACAGGCAACCCATGGTTTCTGCCGCTCGTTGGCGCCTACTATCAGGTGAGAGATTGGCTGCAGTAGATCTCGAATTTTCCCCAGAGCGCATGCGCGTGATGGCCGACGAGGTGGTCCAGCGCTGCATCGCGCACATCGTGTCGCTCGACCGCCAACCCGCGTGCGGCGACGTCGACGCGGCAGCGCTGTGCCGCTCGCTTCGTGAATCCGCGCCGGAACAGGGTGTGCCGCTCGAGCCCCTGCTCGATCAACTCTTCCGCGACTGGATCCCTCGTTCGTTCACCGCGCCGAGTCCGGGCTACCTGGCGTACATTCCCGGCGGCGGTCTCTACCCGGCCGCGCTCGCCGACTTCATCGCGGACACCACCAACCGCTACACCGGCGTGTGGCAGGCGGCGCCCGCGCTCGTTCAGCTCGAAGCCAACGCGCTCGACTGGCTGCGCGACTGGATGGGTTTTCCACCGGAGTCGCGCGGACTGTTTACCACCGGCGGTTCGATGGCCACCTTCAACGCCATCGTCTGCGCCCGCGAGCGGCATCTGGGCGCCGAGATCCGCCGGGGTGTGTTGTACACGTCTGACCAGGCGCACCACTCGGTGCTGAAGTCGGCCAAGCTCGCCGGCGTCATGCCGGATCGCGTACGGCCGATCGCGTCCGACGATCGATTCCGCATGCGCGTGGATCTACTGAACGACGCGATCGCCGCCGATCGCCGCGCCGGCCTCACGCCTTTCGCCGTCGTCTCCAGCGCGGGGACGACGAATACGGGTGCGGTGGATCCGCTGGATGCGATCGCCGATGTCTGCGCGCGGGAAGAGTTGTGGCATCACATCGACGGTGCGTACGGCGCATTTTTCTATCTCTCGGAAAATCTGCACCAGACGCTGCGTGGGCTGCCGCGGGCGGATTCGTTGACCTTGGATCCGCACAAGGGCATGTTCCTGCCGTACGGCACGGGCGCGTTGCTGGTGCGCGACGGCGCGGCGCTGCGCGCGGCGCACGAAGCCACGGCCGACTACCTGCCGGCGATGCCGCACCCCGAAGACTTCTACGATCCGAGCCAGCACGGACCGGAACTGTCGCGTGGCTTTCCCGGTCTGCGTGTATGGCTCTCGGTGAAGCTGTTCGGCGCGGCGGCGTTTCGCGAGGCGATTGCCGAGAAACGCGCACTGACGTTGGACGCGCGACGCCGGGTCGGCGAGCTCCCCGGCATCGTCATCGACGCAGAGCCGGACCTGTCGCTCTTCGCGTTTCACCTGACGTGGC
>JANYHS010000216.1 GCA_025358945.1 Acidobacteriota bacterium | reverse complement strand
CCGGCTCGATGTGCAGGCGGCCGTCGCCGCGACATTCCTGAGCGTGGCCGGCGCGCAGCGAACGGTGAACGCGCTCCAAGCCGACCTTGATCGGCGCGATGTCCTGTCTCGCGCCGTCCACACGCTGGTCGACAACCAATTGCGACCAGGCGCCGAGGCGTCACGCAGCGACGCTGAACAGGCCGCGGCGGAGACGCGCCTACTCCAAGCGCAAGAAGCCGTCACGCTGGGACAGATCGCACTCGCGCGGATCCTCGGAGTGTCGACCGGTGGTGTGTCGATCGACTCAACGACGTTGATCGATCGTGTGCCGGCCAACGAACTCGCAGGCGCCGGAGGGACGCACCCGCTGACGCAGGTGCACCAGGCGGCCGTCGAGGCCGCTCGGGCGCAAGAGACGGTCCTTTCGCGAACAGACCTGCCGCGCCTTTATCTGCAATCCAGCTTGTTTGCGCGCGGCAGTGGCGCGAATACAAACGGCCAATTGGATGGCGGCGTGAGTGGTCTGGGGCTCGATCGCGCCAATTGGGCGGCCGGAATACAGATCGTTTTTCCGAACGCCTTCGATTTCACCAGCCTTCGTGCCCGCAAGGCCGCGGCGGCAGCCTCGACGCGATCCGAGGCGGCGCTGTTCGACGAGGCGGTGTTGACCGTCACCACCCAACAGCAGACGGCGGCTGCGATGCTACAGGCCGCGCGCGCGATCGCGGCGAATACGCCCGTGCAGTTGGCCGCGGCGCAGCAGACGGAGTCGCAGGCACGCGCGCGCTACCAGGCCGGCCTCACCAGCATCGTCGAGGTCGCTGACGCGCAGAGTCTCCTGGCCCAAGCCGAGGTCCAGGATCAGTTGGCGCGCATCGACGTCTGGCGCGCGTTGCTCGCGCAGTCGGTCGCACAGGGCACGCTCGCACCCTTTCTCGCGGCAGCCAACCCTTCCGCAGGAGTCCGCTGACCGATGTGGTTGATCCGCGCCGCGCTTCGTCGTCCCATCACGGTGCTGGTGGCGGTCATTGCTGTGGCGTTGACGGCGGTGTTTGCCGTCAGCCGGATGCGAGCAGACATCTTTCCCGACCTCGAGCTGCCAGTGATCTATGTCGCCCAGCCGTACGGCGGCATGAGTCCGGCGCAGATGGAGGGGTACATCACGTACTACTACGAGTACCACTTCCTCTATGTGAACGGGATCGAGAGCGTCGAGTCGAAATCGATTCAGAACACGAGCCTGCTCAAGCTGACGTTTCACGCCGGAACGGACATGGCCGAAGCGCTCGCGCAGACGATCGGCTACGTGAACCGCGCGCGGGCGTTCATGCCGCCGGGCACGGTAGGGCCGTTCATCATGCGCTTTGACGCCGGCACAGTGCCGGTGGGCTATCTCGTGTTTGCGAGCGAGAGCCGCAGCCTGGGGGAAATTCAGGACCTGGCGCTGAATCGGGTTCGTCCACAATTCGCGACGCTGCCGGGGCTGACATCGCCGCCGCCGTTTGGCGGCAGCCAGCGTACGATCGTGATCCGCGTCGATCCGAACCGTCTGCGCTCCTACAACATGTCGCCCGACGACGTGATTAAGGCGGTGACGACGGGGAACGTGATCATGCCATCGGGCAGCGTCAACATCGGCGACGAAACGCGCATCTCGCCGATGAACGCTGTCGTCTCGAACATCAACGACCTGCTCGATCTGCCGATCCGGACGGGGGCCGGGCCGCCGATCTCGATCCGCGACATCGGCTCCGTCAGCGACAGCACAGACATTCCGACGGCGTATGCGTTGGTCAACGGACGCCGCGCCGTCTACATCCCGGTGACCAAGCGGCCTGATGCTTCGACGCTGACCGTGGTCAGTGAGGTCAAAGCCAATCTCGGTCGGTTCCAAGCGCTCGTCCCCGACGACATCAAGGTGAGTTACGAGCTCGATCAGTCACGCAACGTCTCCGCCTCGCTCCAGGCGGTCTTGCAGGAGGCCGCTATCGGCGCGCTTCTCACGGGGCTGATGGTGCTGATCTTTCTGGGAGAGTGGCGCAGCGCCGGGATCGTGGTGGTCACGATCCCGTTTGCGTTGCTGGCCGCGGTGATCGCGTTATGGGGCGCCGGCCAGACGATCAACGTCATGACGCTCGGCGGCTTGGCGCTGGCGGTCGGTATTCTCGTCGACGAGGCCACGGTCGCGATTGAGAACATCCACACGCATCTCGCGCGTGGCGGATCCGTCGCGCGGAGCGTGCTCGACGCCAGTGGGGAGGTGGTCGTGCCTCGATTGCTGGCGATGCTCTCGGTCGTGGCGGTCTTCGTGCCGTCGTTCTTCATGACCGGCGTCTCGCGGTCTTTATTCGTGCCCCTGTCCCTGGCGGTCGGCTTCTCCATGATCGCGTCGTTCGTTCTCTCCAGCTCGCTCGTGCCGGTGCTGTCGGTCTGGTTTCTTGGCGCGCGTCGCGGCGTGACCCCCGCAACTGAACACCGATCGGATTGGGTGGATCGCCTTCGCTTGCGCCTGGGCCGCATGCTCCAGGGACTCGCACCGGCGCGGTGGCTGCTCGTGACGGTCTATGTCGCGGTCACTGTCACCGTCGTCGTTCTCGTGGGCCTCAGCCTCGGACGGGAAATCTTTCCAGCCGGCGGCGTCAGCCAGTTCCAGTTGCGATTCCGCGCGCCCGCCGGTACCAAGTTCGAGTCGACCGAACGCTTGGCGACCGACGTGCTCGACGAAATCAAGAGCGCCGCAGGGCCGAACAACGTCGAGATTACGCTCGGCTATGTCGGCGTCCAGCCGTCGTCGTACCCGATTAACACCATTTTCCTGTGGACTGGCGGCTCACACGAAGGCGTCCTGCAGGTAGCGCTCCGGCCTGAAGCGGGCATTCGCCTCACGGACTTCGAGGAGACGCTACGTAAGCGCTTCAAAGAACGATTTCCCACCGCACAGTTCTCATTCGAGCCGGGCGACATCGTCAACCGGATCATGAACTTCGGCACGTCGACGCCGGTGGAGGTCGCGGTGACCGGTCCGGACTTTGCGGCCAGTCGCACGTTCGCGGCAAAGGTGCGGGATGAACTCAGCCGGATTCCCGCGCTTCGGGATCTGCAATACGGCCAAGCTCTCGACTATCCGGCCATACAGGTGGACGTGAACCGCCAGATGGCCGGTCAGCTCGGCGTGACCGTGGATCAGATTGGGCGATCCTTCGCGGCTTCGACATCGTCCAGCCGCTTCGTGGCTCCCAACTACTGGGCCGACCCGAGGACGGGCATCGCCTTTCAGGTGCAGATCGAGGTGCCGCAACCGCAGGTGACCACACTCGAAGACCTTCGTGTGGTGCCGGTCAGCGGCGATCGCGGCGCGCACGCGTTGCTGGGTGACGTGGCGACGATTAACAACGGCACGATTGTCGGCGAGTACGATCGCATCAATGGCCAGCGCATGGTCACGCTAACGGCGAACGTGTCGGGCCAGGATCTGGGTCGCACGGTCGGCCAGGTGGATGCCGCGATCGCGCGCGCAGGCACGCCACCGCGCGGCGGCGCGGTCACGGTCCGTGGTCAGATTGGCGCCATGCGCGAGACGTTTACCAATATCACGGCCGGACTCGTGGTGGCCGTCGTGGTGATCTTCCTTCTGCTTGCCGCCAACTTTCAATCGTTGCGCCTCGCATTCGTCGTGGTCTCGACCGTGCCGGCGGTGCTCATGGGCGTCGTACTGATGCTGTTCGTCACGAGGACGACGCTGAACGTGCAGTCGTTCATGGGCGGGATCATGGCTATCGGCGTCGCCGTGGCCAACGCCATTCTGCTCTTGACGTTTGCCGAGCAGGCGCGCGTGCACGGGACTTCGGCGCTGCAGACCGCGATTGAGGCTGCGCAGTCACGCATGCGTCCAGTGCTGATGA
>JANYHS010000197.1 GCA_025358945.1 Acidobacteriota bacterium | reverse complement strand
CATTTGCACGACGCGCCTCCGGCGATGGCGGTCGCGTTGATCGTGCTGGCGATCGGATCGGTCGTGGCCGGCTACGCCGGGCTGCCGTCAATTCTCGGCGGCGGCGACTGGTTCGCGCGCTACCTCGAGCCGAGCTTTGGTGTGGCGCCGATCGAGGAAGTGGCAGAGCACGGACTCGAAGGCGCGCTGATGCTGGTGTCGATCGTCGTCGCCTTTGCCGGCATCGGCATCGCCGCGTACTTCTTCTTGAAGAACCGCCGCGCGTCGGATGCGTTGGCCGAGCGCTTCTCCGGCCTGCAGGCGCTGCTGCTGAACAAGTACTACGTGGACGAAATCTACGATGCGACGATCATTCAGCCGATCCGCATCGTGTCCGAGGAGGCATTGTGGAAGGTGGTTGATGTGCAGGTGATTGACGCCGCGGTGAACGGCGTCGGTGGCGCCGTCGCGGGCGCCAGCGACCGGCTGCGGCGCCTGCAGAGCGGATCGGTCCGCACGTATGCCGCGTCGGTGTTCTTCGGAGTCGTCGTGATCCTGGGTTATTACCTCTGGCAATAATGCATTTTCCGATTCTCACGTCCCTCGTCGCGTTGCCGGTGGCTGGAGCCATCCTTCTGCTGTTGGTCAACGGTGACGAGAAGAAGAGCGCGCCGCTGGCGCGCAACATCGCGCTGGTGGTGTCGCTGCTGGTGTTTGCCGAGACGCTGTTGCTGTGGAGCCAGTTCAACGTCGCGTCCGGCGAGTTCCAGTTCGTGGAACGTCACGCCTGGATTCCGGCGTTCGGGATCGAGTACTTCGTCGGCGTCGACGGCATCAGCCTGCTGCTGCTCGTGCTCACCGGGTTCCTCACGCCGCTGGCGCTGCTCGGATCGTGGGAGTCCGTACAAAAAAAGACGAAGGCGTTCTGCATCGTCGTCCTGCTGCTCGAGAGCGCGATGATGGGCGTCTTCATCTCGCTCGACCTGTTCCTGTTCTATGTCTTCTGGGACGCGATGCTGGTGCCGATGTATTTCCTGGTCGGCATCTGGGGCTACGAGCGCCGCATCTACGCCGCGATCAAGTTCATGCTCTACACGATGGCCGGCAGCGTGCTGATGCTGGTCGCGATCCTCGGTCTGGCGTACGCGCACTACTCCGCGCACGGGGTCTACAGCTTCGATGTGCTGAAGCTGTATCAGCTGGAGCTGACGCCGCATCAGCAGCTGTGGTCGTTCCTGGCGTTCGCGCTGGCGTTCGCGATCAAGGTGCCGCTGTTCCCGTTCCACACCTGGCTGCCCGACGCGCACGTCGAAGCACCAACCGCCGGGTCGGTGATTCTGGCCGGCGTGATGCTGAAGATGGGCACCTACGGTCTGGTGCGGTTCGCGTTCCCGCTGTTCCCGCAGGCGGCGATGTTCTTCGCGCCAGCGCTGGCGATTCTGGCCGTCATCGGCATCATCTACGGCGCGCTGGTCGCGATGGTGCAGCCGGACATGAAGAAGCTGGTGGCGTACTCGAGCGTCAGCCACCTCGGGTTCGTCGTGCTCGGCATTGCCGCGATGAACACGCAGGGCGTCTCCGGCGCCGTGTATCAGATGCTGAGCCACGGCATCAGCACCGGCGGCCTCTTCCTGATCGTCGGCATGCTGTCTGACCGCCGGCACACACGGCTGATTTCGGAGTTCGGCGGGCTGAAGAAGGGGATGCCACATCTCGTCGCGGCGTTCCTCATCGTCACGCTGGCGTCGATCGGCCTGCCCGGGCTGAACGGGTTCGTCGGCGAATTCCTGATTCTGCTCGGCGCCTTCCGCTGGGATCCGCGGCTGGCGGCGTTCGCGGCCACCGGCGTCATCCTGTCGGCGACCTACATGCTTTGGATGTTCCAGCGCGTCAACTACGGCCCCGTGACGAACGAGAAGAACGCGAATCTGCCCGACCTGAAGCCGCGCGAGTGGGCGGTCATCGTGCCGATCATTGCGGTCTCGATTCTGATGGGCGTGCTGCCGAACCTGTTCCTGCGGCCGATCGAACCGGCAGTCGAACGGATGCTGACGCACTTCCACCAGGGCGCGCCCACGCGGATTCAGGCGGACGTGAGCCCCCAGCCCCCAGCCCCAAGCCTCCGTAATGCGGGGTCAACCCGATGACCCCGTCGATGAACGCGATCGTGCCGATGGCGTGCGTGGCGGCCGCAGGCATTGCGGCGATGGTCGCCGAGGCGTTTCGTGAGCCGGGCGAACGGATGCCGATCGCCGGCCTCGGCGTCGTCGGCCTGCTGGGCGCGGCGTTTGCGACCGTCCTGCTGTGGAATCACAACGCCTCGAGCTTCGGCGTCGTCTCGGCCGACAATTTCGGGTTGTTCGTCACCGGCACGCTGATCATCGTCGGCCTGCTGTCGCTGGGGATTTCCGGTCCCACGGTCGAGCGCGAGAAACTGCCGGCGGGCGAGTACTACGCGCTGATGCTGTTTGCCACAGCAGGCATGATGCTGATGGCCACCGCAACGGACCTGCTGGTCATCTTCCTTGCGCTCGAGGTGATGTCGCTCGCGGTCTACGTGCTGACGGGGATTCGTCGTGATTCGCCGGCGTCCTCGGAAGCCGCGTTCAAGTATTTCCTGCTCGGCGCGTTCGCCAGCGCGTTCTTCCTCTACGGCATCGCGTTTACGTATGGCCTCGCCGGCGCCACGCGGCTCGATCGCATCGCCAGCCTGATGGCGGGGCAGGCGGCATCGCCGACGCCGATGATCTACCTCGCGCTCGGTCTGCTGATCGTCGGCTTCGGGTTCAAGGTGGCGGCGGTGCCGTTCCACATGTGGACACCGGATGCCTACGAGGGCGCGCCGCCGGCGGTCACCGCGTTCATGTCGACGGGCGTGAAGGCGGCCGCATTCGCGGCGTTCGTGCGCGTGTTCCTCTCGGCGTTCGAACCGCTGCGCGGTCACTGGAGCGAGGCGATCTGGATGCTCGCCGCGGCGACGATGATCCTGGGCACCGTGGTCGGCGTGGTGCAGTCGAACGTAAAACGCATGCTCGCGTACTCGAGCATCGGTCACGGCGGATATCTGCTCGTTGCGCTGGTGTCTGGCAATGACTTCGGCAAGGGCGCCGTGCTGTTCTACCTGCTGACCTACGCGATCACGAATATCGGTGCGTTCGGCGTCATCGCGCTGCTGGAAACGCCGGATCGGAAGAACGATCAGGTGAGCGACTACGCCGGGCTGTGGAACGAGCGTCCGGGATTGGCGGCGCTGATGACGATCTTCCTGCTGTCGCTCGGCGGCTTCCCGCCGATGGCCGGCTTCATCGCCAAGTGGTACGTGTTCAGCGCTGCGGTGAAGGCAGGCTACACCGGGCTGGCGATCATCGGCGTGCTGACCAGCGTCATCTCTGTCTTCTTCTACCTGCGTATCGTCGTGATGATGTACATGACGCCGACGGACACGCCGGTGCAGTGTCCCGCGATTCCGAAGATCGCCGGCCTCACGCTGATCGTCTCGGCGATCCTCATCGTCTACCTCGGCATCCTCCCGACGCGCGTCCTCGACTGGGCCGCCGCGTCCATTTCCTCGATCTTCTAGAGCGCGTTTCGTCTCCCTGTAAACAATCCAGCCGCGAATCTCGGGTGACGCAGAACTGAACGGTGGCCTGGTCGCGCTAGCGCCAGACCGAGAAGGGCCCTTCGTGCCAGATCACGTGCAGGCCGGTTGGTGGCCGCCACTCCGGAGCGGGGTCGAGGCCGATCCACGCGCACGCGTTCGTGCCTGATGGCCGAGTGGTCCCGCGCATCGTCCCCTCGTGCACGAACGTCAACGCCGACGACTTTCCCATCACCCACAACGGATACTCCCAGGAGTCGTAGTCGGCGAACAAACCGATTCTCGAGCAACCGGTCGTTTCGATCTGCTGAATCATCGCGGCATATGAGGGATGAAGGGATGGACGGCCTGCGAAGTACTGCTCCTCGCGCGGTGCGGTCAGCACGCTGCTTCGCGCCTGCGTTCCCCACGGAATCAGCGGGCGGGTGGTGTTCGCGATCAGGCTCGGCAACGCGCCCGCTGTGAGAACGGCCACTGCGACTGGCAGCCATGGCCCGCGAAGACGACCCACCAGCAATGCGATGCAGGGCGCGCCGAGTACGAACAGCGGCAGGTGGAGGCGCCCGTTGAACGGTTGCCAGCGGATGGTCATCCCCACGAGCAGGATGCCGGCAGCGAGCGTCAGGATCATCGCGCGCCGTTCACGCCCAACACCACGCCATGTGCCGACCGCGATCGCGAAGCCGGCGATGCCCAGGAGAAACTGCAGCGGATTGCCGGCCTGACCCTCGTCGTTGGACCAGGGCGCCACCCGGAAGCCGCCGAAGTACGGATACAGCTGTTTCAGATCCAGGCCGGCGGCAGTGTGCATCGCGGCGACAACCCCGTTCATTCGGTTGTTCGCGCCAGTCCACGGCGTGCCGAGATGAATCGTCGCGTTGGCCGTCAGGTTGGACAGGATCACGGACGGTGCGAGCGAGGCGGGACGCAGGATGCCCTGAACGTCGGCCGGTCCCAGCGGGTTGTTGTACGCATCAAGATTGCGGGCGTACTGGCCGGCGTTCAACACAAGGATCGTGAGCCCCACGAGCGCCGCTTGCCGCACGCCGGTTCGCATGCCGGACGGCCGCAGCGCGACGAGAAACAGCACCAGCCACGGAATGCCGATGGGAAGCGCTGTGCCCTTCGTGCCGATCGCCAGGCCCAAGGCCGCGCCGAACAACACGGCATCGACGATTCGTCCTTTCGGGGCGATGTACTCGGAGAGCGCCAGGTACGCGGCGATGGACAGCCATAACGCCGCGAGCAGATCGTTCTGCGCCGACGAAGACTCCAGCACCACGATCGGCGTCGTCATCACGACCAGCGCGGCGACCAGTTGCAGAGACCGCGACGCGCCCAGCAGCCTCGCGATCTCCATCGCGGCGACCGCCGCACCGAGGCACGCGATCCATTGCGGCAGGTTGGCAAGGTAGTCCAGACCGCCAAGCATGGCGTAGCTGATGAGAATGATGTATTCGGCAAACGGCGGCTGCCAGAGTTGGCGGTCGATCGGCGTCGGATAGAACGCGACCGTGCCGTGGTCGTACCACTGGGCGACGCGCGCCATGTGATAGGTCATCGCATCCCAGTGATTCGGCGGCGCGGCCAGCGCGACAATCAGCGTGCAGGCGCCGGCCAGCGCGAGTCCGACGAGGATGACGCAGTCGAATCGTGTGCGCGGCGCGCGGGTGGCGGATGCGAACGGACGCTGGCGCGCGAGCACGCCGAACGCGGTGGCCGCGATCACGCCGAGAGCAGTCAGGCTGACACGGCTCAGCGCACTCGAGCGCGACAAGATCTCGAGCCCGGCGACGAC
>JANYHS010000167.1 GCA_025358945.1 Acidobacteriota bacterium | reverse complement strand
TCTTCACCGGGGAGTTCTTTTTCGCGGCCTTCCTGGCAGCTTTCTTCGGGGCCTTCTTGACGGCCTTCTTGGCGGCCTTTTTCGCGACCTTCACGGGCGCAGCCTTCTTTTTGGCCGCGGCCTTTTTTGCGGCTTTCTTCGGAGCAGCCTTCTTGGGAGCGGCTTTCTTCGGGGCTACTTTCTTCTTGGCCGGAGCGGCCTTGCGCGGGGCCGGCGCATCGCCGGACGAGATTGCGCGCGCGCCACCGGAAGCTCGGCCGACCGCGACCGCCTCAACCTCGATGATCTCTAGCTCGATGTCGCCGTCGTGGCCACCCAGGGCATCGCCGTCGCCCTCGGCCACGGAACCGCCGGCCAGTTCATCGTCCGGGATTCCCATGTCGCTGTCGAAATCGTCCTGCATGTTGCGCCTTCCAGTCCTGAAAAGTACCGACCGCGGGCCTAGTCTGATTTATGCGCCGAGCCCCGTCAAGCACGCGCAGATCGACACGGCCAGCGCGAACCCCAGGGCGAGCACGAGCCGGCGCATGCGAATCATCGTGCGCATCGAGCGGATTCTACGTGGGCGGACGTTCAGCGCGCCAGCGGCCATCGATCAGGACGAACCGCGTTTCAGCGGGCGAATCGTCGCCGGCGGGATCTGGATGGAGTGGATCGCCCGGCATCACCAGCATGCGATGGCCGTCCTGTTCGAGCGCCTTCGGCATGCGGCGGATCACCGGGCGTTGCCGCGCCCAGGAGAGCGCGTCCTCCACCGACGCGAACGGTTCCAGTTCGCGCAGCGTAGACCAGGTCGGCGGCGGCAGCACGATCTCGTCGCGCATCGATTGGGCGATCGCGTCAGCGGGACGGACCCACAAGCTGTGCGTGGTTTCGGTGTCGTCGTGCGCCGGCGTCTGATGCGGCGGCACGCGCGTCATGAAGAACCGCGTGTCGAACTGGCGGCTGTCGATCGGCGGCGTCACCCAGTGCGAGAACAGCACCAGCGCGTCGAGCGCCAGGCGGAGATGCTCGCGTTCGATCACCGCCCGCAGCGAGGTTTCTCCGCCGTGTACGCGTGGACGATCCGCTTTGAGGCGGTCGTGATCGGCAGCGCCAGCCAGCGAGACGAAGTCGCCGTTCGGTTGCCTCGCGAGAAGGACGCCCGCTTCCTCGAACAACTCACGCGCGGCGGCCACGTGATACGCGATCGCTTCTGTCGCCGGTAGACCATCGAGTTGCTGCGCCGCGTGCGCGATGCCGTCGCTCCACGAGTCGTTGCCGTCCGCGTCAGCCGCGTCAACACGTCCACCGGGAAACACGTGCGCGCCGCCCATGAACGCCGTGCCTTCATGACGCCGGACCATGAACACTTCGGGGCCAGCAGGGCTGTCGCGCAGTACGAGCACGGTGGCGGCGGGGCGGGCGTTGGGAACGATCGGAGCGATCGGGACGATCAGGTCAGGCACAGACGTCAAGTCTAGCGCGTCACCCTACAACCAGAGCGAGCGGCCCGTGATCTCGCGGTGGTTCAGGCCCGCTGCGCGATCGAGTTTCGCAACGATCGGCGGGAGCTCCGTCCGCAGCCGCCACTCGTCCGCACGGCCGCCGGCCTGTTCAAACGTGTCGCGCCAGCGATTCCACCACCGTGCCACAAATCCTGCCAGCGGCTCGACGATCAGGACGCGATCGCCCTGGCCGGCCCGCTCGACCAGGCGCGTCAACAGCGCGTCGCGCGCCGGCTCCGCCAGCTCGTTCATCGTGAACGCCGCGAGGATCGCAACAGGGCCCTTGGGCAGGGGTGCGGTGGCGACGTCCCCCTGGCGCACGGTGGCGGACAGCCCGAACGCGCGATACGCGGACGCGGCTTCACCCAGCGTCCATGGATGCCGATCGATCCCGATCACCCGTGGCCGCGGTTGGCAGGCACTTGCCCACGCCGCGCCGGACGCACCGGTGCCGCAACCCAGATCGAGCAGCGTCGTGATGTTCTGCGTCGCGCCCGGAACGGATTCGACGATGTGCGTGAGCAGGAGGTGATGGAGTGGACCGTAAAACAACGCGAAGGCGGCGCGCTTGCCGGCGCCGGACAGCGCAGCGCCCTCCGCCAGTTTGTCCCGCCGCTCGACGTACGTGGACGACAGCGCCCGCAGCGCGCGGGACACTTCGGGAAACGTCAGCTCGGCGAAATGCTTTTCTTCGAGCCTGGCGATCCAGTCGGCGAATCGATCGTCGGAAGGACTCACTGTGTGAGGCGGGGCCACATCCCCGCCTCCAGAGATCCTACATGCAGTGCGCGGAAAGCATCGTGATCGAGATTCGTGCCGCGCCAGCTCGACCGGGCATGAATGGTATCGAGATTGCTTCCTGTTGAGTCACGCGTAACCTTTTCTGGAGGATTTTTCACATGCAGTCAGTTCGCAGGCTTCTCGTGTTCCCGCTCATGGCGCTGATGTTGGCCTCGTCTTCAGCCTTCGCCGGCCAGCAGCACCTCGTTACTCCCGCTCAGCTGGCGACAACGGTCGCTGAGGGCGTCGCAAAACAGGACGCCAACCGCGCCGCCGTGCATGAAGCGCTCGCGCGTCCCGAAGTGCAGTCGATCGCCTCGTCGGTCGGACTCGATCTCACGCGGGCGACCGGCGCGGTCGACACGATGAGCGGCGCGGATCTCGAACGCGCCGCACACGCTGCGCAGCAGGTGAATCAGCAGCTCGTCGGCGGCGCATCCACCGTCGTCATTTCGACGACCACGATCGTCATCGTCCTGCTTCTGGTCATCATCCTGATCATCGTGCTGAAGTAGCGCCGGCGCAACGCGATGCTCACCACGCTGGTCGCCGCGCTGTCGCTCGTCTCGTCGCTGACGATCGACGTGCCGTATCTGCCGCAAACCGACGCCTTGTGCGGCGGCGCGGCGGCCGCGATGGTGTTTCGCTATTGGGGTGACGCGCATGCCGATGTGCAGGAGTTCGCGCCGCTCGTCGATCGGCGGGCGGGCGGTATCGCCAACAACATCCTCACCAGTGCCGTCCAGGCGCGCGGGTGGCGGACGGAACGCAGCGACGGCTCGATCGAGGCGCTGACCGCGCGGGTGCGGGACGGTCAGCCGGTCATCGTGCTGCTGCCCGACCGCGGTCTCCTCTATCACTACGTCGTCGTCGTCGGGGCCAGCGCGGAGGCGATCGTCGTTCACGATCCGGCGTGGGGACCATCGCGGACGATCCTTCGGCCCGCGTTCGAACGCGCGTGGAAGGCGGCGGAGTCGTGGTCGCTGGTGATCCTTCCGCCGGTTTCACGCCACACGTCCTCTCCTGAACCAACGGTCAACCTGTCCGACACGAGAACTGACTCCTGGGCGCTCGCGGAATTGAGCGGTGTGCGATTCGCCGAGCGCCGCTGGAGCGACGCCGCCGCCCTGGCGCGCGACGCGCTCACGCTCGATCGACGCGACACCTACGCCCTCGACGTCCTCGGATCGAGCCTGTTCATGCAGGACGAGGCGGTGGGCGCGCTGCGTGCCTGGAATCAACTCGACAAACCGCGCGTCAACCGCGTGCGGATCAGCGGTCTGCACCGCACGCGCTATCAGACCGTCGCCGAGGTGATGGCCATCCAGCCCAACATGCTGCTGACCGCCGACGTGTTCGAGCGCGCGCGCCGGCGACTGAACGAGCTGCCGGATCAAACCGCGACGCGGCTGGACGTGCGGCCCGAGACCGACGGCTTCGCCACCGTGGAGGTCGGTGTCGCGGAACTCGCGCCGGTTCCTCGTGGCGCGGTGGAATGGATCGGCGCAGTCGCACGGACTGCCGCCAATCGCGAGATCGCGGTGGCGGCGCCAGGCATCAGCGGCCAGGGTGAGGTGTGGTCCGCGAATTGGCGCTGGTGGAGCCACCGGCCGGCCGTCGGCATCAGCTTCGCCGCGCCGCGCGTGCGAGGACTGCCCGGCGTCTGGCGATTCGAGGGCTCGTGGCAGTCGGACACATACGGCGGCGCGGATGCGACGCGCCTGGTGGACACGCGCACCCGCGGCGCGTTGACGATCAGCGACTGGCTGTCGGGCCACGTGCGCTACTCGGTGACCACCGGGTTGGACGCATGGAGCGCCGGCCGCAAGGCGGCATCATTTGGCGGCGCGCTCGAGCGCGTCGAGTTCGAGGACAGGCTGTCGCTGTCCATCGACGCCACGCAGTGGGCGCCGCTGACCGGCGGCGCATCGTTTGGCGCGATTGCCGCGCGCGCCGTTGCGCGGTCGTCGACAAACACCAGAGGGTGGGTGACGCGCGGAGCGATTGGCGTGGAACGCGTCAGCGATGCAGCGCCGTTCAGTGTGTGGCCGGGCGCCGGTGAAGGTCAGGTGCGCGCGCCGCTGTTGCGGGCGCACCCGCTGTTGAGCGACGGCGTCGTCGATCTGACCGCTTCGTCTGCATTCGGCCGCACGTTGCTCTTCGGCAGCGGAGAGGTGCAGCGCTGGTTCGCGCGGCCGTCGCTGGTGCGTCTTGGGATCGCCGGGTTCACCGACATCGCGCGGGCGTCGCGGCAGGCAGACGCCGGCGCCACCGGGGTGCAAGTCGATCTCGGCGCCGGCCTGCGCATCAAGATCCCCGGCACGCCGGGCGTGCTGCGCGCCGACATCGCGCACGGCGTCCGCGACGGCAGGAACGCGCTGACGTTCGGGTGGCTCTACTAACGAATCGGCTAGAGCGTGTAGACGAGCGTGTACAAGCCGCGCGTGAGCATGTCGGCCTGCGATCGGCCGTAGGCGACATAGATCGCCGCGCCGCGGAAGGCGTTGACGTTGGTGACGGACAGCACCCGCACCGTGCTGCTCGACGGCAGCGCGCCGGTCAGATACGCGGGATAGTTGCCGCTGGTCCACGGCTGCCACGACGATCCGTTGAAGAAGAACCATTGCGAACCAAGATTGGCGGCGACATAGATCTGGCCGCTCTGTCCGATGTCGGCGGCGGCGACGGTCATCGACACGTCGAGTGTCAGCGACGAGGACGAACCCGACGCGCTGGCGGATGCGGTGAACGTCTGCGTCGACGTGGGGCCGGCGCCGACGCTGACCAGCTGCACGCCGTACGCCGGAATACTGAAGGTGCTGGTGGTCTGGGTCGTGGTGATCACGCCGTCGGCCGCATCGCTGACGGTCTTTACCGCGACGGATGATCCGGCCAGCGACGCCACGCTCCACGTTCGCGCGCTGCTCGAGTTGTTGGCGACCAGAACCGCCGTGCCCGCGGTGGGACTGCTCGCCGCGATCGCGTAGAAGTTCGACGCCCCGCCCGAGATCGAGAGGCGCGTCGGGTACTGCGACAGCGTGGACCAGAGCAACGCCGCGTACCCCACTTTCTTAGGCACGCCGGACGATCGGAACATGCCGTAGAACGCGCCATCATCGGTCGCCGGCTCGGGTCCTTTGTAAAAGATTTTCGTAACGGCGCTACTTGCTCCACGGCGGAACGATCTTGTTCATGCGCGCATAGGCGATCATCTGGCCGAGGTGCTCGTGCAGGTCGCCGCCGATCGCCAGCGCGATGTCGGTGACCGCGAGATCCTTGCCCATCACCTTGCGCTTGCCAGTGAGCGTCGCCGCGTCGAGCCCTTCGAGTTCCTTCTTCGCGTGCGCGAAACCCTTGTTGAGGTGATCGATCACCTTGGCTTTGTCGGAGAGCGTGCGCAGCGCGACCATCTCTTCGCGCGTGCCGAGCGCCGCAGCCTTCGCGCCGAACGACGTCGGGATGAACGAGTACCCTTCCATCGCCGCCAGCATCAGCACTTCAGAGACCGAGCGAACGCCTTCCATCGGGCGCCACGAGTACTTATCCTGAGGAAACGCCTCGGCGATGCCGACAAATTTTCCGTGCAGTGTTTCCAGATCCGCGATGAACGACGCCTTCACGGCGGCGGCGCCATCCTTGGAGATCGCATCCTGCGCGCGGGCGGGCGAGGACGCGGCGAGACAGACGAGTGCGGACAACGAAAGTGTGGCGAGTGCGCGGCGGAATACCATCGGTCGGCTCCTTGCGAAAACGAGGTGGACGCGTGCTACCGAGACAGGTCGTGGACGCGCGGGCGGCTCAGCGCTCATCGCTGCAGACCCCGGACATAGGCCTTCACGACATCGTAGACGTAATCCTGACAGGCCTCGCCAGTCTTCGTATTGTATGTCTCACCGTTTGTGATGTTGTTGGACAGCACACGGATTCCCAGAAATGGGACGTGGAACAGGGAGGCGATTTGTGCCACCGCTGCCGCCTCCATCTCTTCAGCGCTGGTGCCGAACGCGTCGTGGAAGTGCTGAATGCGGTCGAGTTCGCTGTTCCAGACATCGCTCGATCCGATCACGCCGTCCACGACGCGCCCCTTGGTGTAGGTCCCGCGAATGCTTCTGGCGGCGGCCAGCAGCGCAGCGTCGCCGTGAAACCGGCGCATCACGCGCGCGCTCGGATCGTTGCCGGCGCTGCCTTCCGATCGCATCAGGTCGAGCGGATTCCACTCGGTCACGTTGCTGCCGTCGCCGAGCGCACGGTTGCCCGTCTTGAACGAGCCGAGGTTGACCGCGTCCGTGCCCAGCACGATGTCGTACACGTGCAGGTCGGGCTGATGACCGCCGGCGGTCCCCTGATTGATGATCGCGATTGGATGGTAGCGTTCGGCCGCAAGCGCGGTGGCGGCGGCCGCGTTCTCCATGCCCTTGAGCGTCTTGGAAATCACCACGGGATAGCCGTCGATCGTCCCGCGCCAGAACGTCCACCCGCCGACGTGCTCTTCCGTGGCGTGCTCGATCACGCGGGCCAGCTTCTGGATCTCCACATCCATCGCGCCCTGCACGACGATGGGCCGCGGTGTGTCGCGCGCGGCGCACGCCGCCAGCAGCGAGACGACCAGCAACGTCACCGCCAGAGCCGGTTTCGTGTTCATGGGATTGACTGCGGACTTGTCCACCGAAGCTCCTTCGATGTTCAGGGGAGCGAAGGCGGAATGGTAGCATGCGCGAAACACCCATGACCCAGCCCGGGGCGATTCGCGAACGCGCGCTGTCTGCCGACGTGATCGGAGGCGTCACGACCTTCTTCACGATGGCCTACATCGTCGTCGTGAATCCCGGCATCCTGTCGACGCCGGGAACGGGGATCCCGTTCTCCGGCGCCATGACCGCCACGGTGCTGATCGCCTGCAGCATGACGCTGCTGATGGGACTCTACGCGCGCCTGCCGTTCGCGGTGGCGCCGGGCATGGGGCTGAACGCCTTCTTTGCGTTCACGATTATTCTGCAGGGGAACGTGCCGTGGCAGACGGCGCTCGGCATGGTGTTCTGGTCGGGCGTCCTGTTTCTGGTCGTATCGGCCACACCGCTGCGGGAACACATCGCGCTGGCCATTCCTCCGGCGCTGCGAAAGGCCGCCGCCGCCGGCATCGGACTCCTGCTGACGTTTATCGGTCTGCGAAACGCCGGGCTGATTGTCGGCGACGCGGCGACGCTGGTGCGCATGGGCGCGCTCGACCACCGCGCGGCGTTCCTGCTGCTGGGGATCCTCATCGCGGTGGCGTTGATGCGACGGAACAATCCGCTGGCGTTCCTCGCGGCGATTTTTTCGGTGACCGCCCTGGCCTGGATGCTGGGTTACGCGAAGGCGCCGGAGGCGTTGATCAGCGCACCGGATTTCTCGTCGGCGTTTCTGAAGCTGGACATCCGCGACGCGCTGAAGCTGGCGCTGTTGCCGACGATCGTCGCCATCTTCTTCACGGACCTGTTCGATTCGTTGTCCACGTTCATCGGCGTGGCGACGGCCTCGGGGCTCACGGATCCGGACGGCCGTCCGATCAACCTGCGCCGCGGCCTGATCGTCGATGCGATCGCGACGCTGGGATCCGGCCTGGCGGGCACGTCGCCCGGCACGGCGTACGTGGAAAGCATCGCGGGCATTCGCATGGGCGCGCGCACCGGCCGCGCATCGGTGGTGACGGCGCTCTGC
>JANYHS010000132.1 GCA_025358945.1 Acidobacteriota bacterium | reverse complement strand
TTCACCGATGCCCAGATGATCTCGTTCAGCGGCTCTTCCGGGGTCAAGTCCGCATCGCTGAAATTCATTGCGCGCGACGCGGCGGCGCCTACCGCGTTGGGCGGGTTCCTGTCATCGAGCGCCACGTTCGGCGTAATCCGGCGGTACGCCGACAGATCCGGTGTGCTCTGGAACGCGTTGAAGAACGGCGTCGCTGCCGCGTCGTACTGGCTCATCGGCGGCAGGCCGAGAATCAACTCCATCGACCTCAGTATCCCTGACGTGGAATAGAACGTGTGGTCGACGAATCCGCGCTTGGCGAACGGGCTGGCCACCAGCGCTACGGAACGATGCGAGTCCACATGATCCGGCCCGCTCTGCGCATCGTCTTCGACGACGAAAATCGCGGAGTCCTTCCAGTAGACGCTGTTGGCGATCGCGTCGACAACGCGGCCCATTGCGAGATCGTTATCGGCGATCATCGCCTTGGGCGAGAACATGCCGGGCGTCGTCCCCTGGGTATGATCGTTGCCGAGATGGATGATCGAGAGCTGCGGCAGGTTGTTGTTCTGGACGAATGCCCGGAACTCATCCAACCAGTAGTCGACGCGCTTCTGATCGGTGATCGAGAGGTCGAAGCCCGCGAAGTAGGGCGCGACGTTGTTCTTCAACCCGGGCACCGATTCGGCAGCGACGACGTCGCCCGCGGTGGTCTTCGATAGATGACGGACGAACTCTCCGTAACTCCGCACGCTGACGCGCGCGCGCTGCGCGTAATCCCAGATGTAGCCGGACTCCGGCGCCGTCAGGTTGCCGTACGGGTTGCGCATGAACCCGTCGCCTTCGCTCAAGTAGAGACCGCCCCGGTTACCGTAGACGGTCTGCCAGATTTTTTGAATCACGTCGGTCGCGTAGGCCGCCGTCGAAAATGAGTGCCCGTCGTAGCTGACGTCGGCGTCCACGTAAAAATTGTCGAACAGCACGAACTGTGACGCGATGGCGTGCGCGTTGGGCGTGATGGCCGCACCGAACAGCGTCAGCGTTGGATCGCCGTTGCTCTCCTTCATATCGCCGAGAATCGAGTCGTACGTCCGGTTCTCGCGAATGATGTAGAAGACGTGCTTGATTGGCGAACTCGCGCCGACCGTGCGCGGAATCGGCGAGCCAATCGGGACGTTCGGCGCCAGGCGAATGTCGTCGTTGTATGGCGTGACGGCCAGGACTCTGCGCGTGTAGTCGGCGAGGGCACCACGGTCTGGCACTGGCAGGGCGGAAACCGCTCCGTACAGCCGCAGTTGGGGGCTGTCGTCATTGGGCTTGGCCGCCGGCGCCAACCCCTTGCCGCTCAGGAAAAAGATCTGCTTGCCGTCGCTGCTGAAAATCGCGCCGGTCGGATACCAGCCGGTCGGCACGAAACCGTTGACCGTGCTGCGCGCGCCGTTGCTGACGTCGACGACCGCGACCGCGTTGATGTCGGCATTCGAGACGATCAACGTCTGGCCGTCCGGCGAGAGCGCGACCGAGTTGGGCGTCGAGGTCCGCGGAGCATTCGGGAACAGGCTCATCGAAATCTGTTCGATCGCTGAGCCCGAGAAGGTGTCGAAGACCCAGACAGACGCGTCGTTGCCGCACGCGACGAACAGGCGCCGGCCATCCTTGGACAGCACCATGGCGTTCGGGTGCTCGCCGGTGAGAAATTCCTCCATCAGGATCATCGACGGCAGCATGTAGACCTGGACTCTGGCGCCGCCCCACAACGACACGTACAGCAGACGGCCGTCGCCGGAGACGATGTTGCTGTACGGCTCGGCGGGAAGGGCCACGGTCTTGGTCACCAGCCCCGTTGTCAGATCAATCATCGAGACGCTCTGCGCGAAGATCCGCGTGACGAACAATGTCTTGCCGTCAGGGCTGACCGCGAGGCCGCCAGCAAAACTCTCGCCGGTGACGGCCGGCAGCGCGAACGTCCGCGCAGGCGCGATCACGCCATCGCTGTAGTTGAACTCCTGCACGGCGTTGCTTCCCGCACCCGAAGAATAGAGTCGAGTGCCGTCGGGATGCCACGCCAGGCCGTACCACGCGTGGTCCAGCGGCAGCGTGCTTTTCACCTTCCAGTTGGCGATGTCGACAATCGAGAATGACGGCTTGGCCAGCCCGTTGTTGGTGACGATCAGGTAACGCGCATCCGGCGTCTGGATGACATTCAGCGGCAGGTTGCCGACCTGGAGATGCTTGCCCGCCGGTTGGAGGCGCCAGCCGTTTGGTAACAGTGTGGTGCCGTCCGACAGCGTGCCTGGCGCGGACGCAGAAGGTGGCGCGGACTCCGCGCGCGTGCGGAGCGTCGCCCAGCCGACGGTGAGCAACAATAACGAGATCAGAACGGCGTACGAGCGAAGGCGACCTGCGCGGGTGGCAGAACTCGGAGCGGTCTCGTCGTGGGGGAGCGACCTGACCGAATGGGACATGGACAGACTATGTCTACCGGAAGTCTAACCGGCTTTACCAGTTTTGGCTACTCGTATCCAGAACCGTAAACAGATGCCCGGCAGTTCGCCCTCGCATGACGAGGATATAGTTGCTGAACAAGGGAGATTTGCGAATGAAGCTCATGCACCGAGGTCTGTTCTGCACGGGGATCGTCGTCTCGGCCTGTATGGTCGCGTTTGCCCAAACGCCCGCGCCGCAGGCTCCGGCCGCCGCCGGGCGTGGAGCAGCCGCACCGCGTCTGGTGTTGTCGGTCAGCTCGCCCGCGTGGCCCGATGGCGGAGAAGTGCCGACCCTCAATGCCGGCCGCGGCGGCAACAAGTCGCCGGCGTTCGAATTTCACTGGACCCTTGGACCGAATCCCGGCGCCGCGCCGGAGACGCTCCAGACCTACGCCGTGATCTTCCACGACATCGAAAACTCCTCGAACAAGGGCACGACCGACACACTGCATTGGTCGGCGTTCAACATTCCTGGAGCCGCGAAGGGCCTGCCCGAAGGACTGGGACCTGGCGAACTTCCTGACGGGACGAAGAATGGACCGGGGATCATGGCGCGCGGCGGGAATCCGGGTTCGTATTTCGGACCGGGCGCGGGTCCAGGGCCCTTCCATCACTACATCTTCGAGTTCTACGCGCTCGACACCAAGCTGGAATTGGCGGCGACGGCGACGCGCGATGACCTGCTGAAGGCGATGGAAGGCCACGTCATCGGCAAGGCGGCCTACACCGGGCGTTTCCACGCGACACCGCAGTAGGGCCTGATATGCACATCTCTCGCTTTCTGATCTCGGCGATGCTGATCGCGACGCCCGCGCTCGGCCAGTCCACCGGCAGCAATCCGTTCGCGACGCCGATTGCCGTCACCGAGGGCGTCGTGACGGTGAACTTCACCGAGTTTGCTGTCATCCCCGATGCAGGGACCGAGGCGGCCCGCATGAACATGCTCGTGGACGAGCCGGGCACCCGCCGGCTCTTCGTGAACACCATGCGCGGCCTGATCTACTCCGTGAGCTACGACGGCAAAACGGTCGCGCCATACCTCGACACGAACGCCGCCGAGTGGGGCGTGCCGGTGAACTTCCAGGGGACCGAGCGCGGATTTCAGAGTTTCGCGTTCCACCCGCAGTTCACCCAGCGCGGTACGCGCGGGTTCGGCACGTTCTACACCTACACCGACACGTCCAACATGACGCCGAAGGCGGACTTCCTGCCAAGCGGCGATCCACACACCCACGACACGGTGCTGCTCGCGTGGACGGCAAAGGATCCGGCGGCCGCCACCTACGACGGCGCGGCGCCGCGCGAGCTGTTCAGGGTGGCGCATCCGTATCCGAATCATAACGGGGGCATGATCGCGGTCGATCCGGCGGCGCGGGCGGGCACGGCGGACTTCGGCTTGCTGTACGTCGGATCCGCCGACGGTGGCAGCGGCGGTGACCCGTTCAACCACGCGCAGAATCTGGCGTCGGCCTTCGGCAAGATTCTTCGCATCGATCCGCTCGGTGCCAACAGCACCAACGGCAAATACGGCATCCCGGCGTCGAACCCGTTCGTGAAAAAGGCCGGTGTGCTCGGCGAGATTTACGCCTACGGCCTTCGCAATCCCCAGCGCTTCTCGTGGGATCCCAAGAACCACAACATGTACGTCGCCGACATTGGCCAGAACATCGTCGAGAAGATCAGCCTTGTGACGGCGGGCGCTAACCTTGGCTGGAACAAGTGGGAAGGCAGCTTCACCTACGGCGCGCGTGAAGTGGGCATGGCCAATCAGCGCAGCGAGGCCGGCGTCACGTTTCCGATCGCGGAGTTCGATCACACCGATCCGCTGCTGCGGCGGCCGGCCGTCACCGGCGTCTACGCCTATCGGCAGACCGCCATCAAGCAGCTGACCAATAAGCTGATCTTCGGCGACAACCCAAGCGGCGAGATCTTCTACGTCGACGCCGACACCCTGCCGCAGGGCGGGCAGGATCCGATTCACCGCATTCTCCTCACCGATAAGGGCTCGTCCAGGACGTTGTTGCAGATCATTCAGGAGAAGAACACGGCGCAGGGCAAGACGCCGGCCGTGCGCGCGGATCTGCGCCTCGCGGTTGGTCCGCAGGGGCAACTGTTCGTGCTCAACAAGCGCGACGGCGTCATTCGTCTGCTGGCGCCGTAGCTGAGGTCCACGCCGTTTCGCGAAGGAGTACGTCATGAAGAGACTGTTGCTGGCGGCCGCCTGTGTCGTCGTGCTCTGGGCGCCTTCTCTTGAACGGTCCGTCGGTGCGGCGCCTTCCATCGACGGCCTCTGGGACGCCGTCGTCGTCGCGAACGGGATCGAGATTCCGTTTCGATTCGAGATCGCGACCAAGGGCCGCGAGACCCAGGGGTCGTTCTTCGAGGGCGATCGGCGGATCACTTCGACATCAGGGAGCGTGGCAGGCGATGCGTTCGCGTTCGAGTACGACTTTCTGAACACGACGCTCGAACTGCGACTCGCCGGGGACGCCCTGGCGGGCACCTACCGGACCAACCGTGCCGGTGCGCGCCCGCAGGACGTCCGCATGCGGCGATTTGTACCGGCGGCGAGCGCCGACGAGACCACGCCGGTGCTCGCCGGCAACTGGGAAATGCGCCGGAACGCAGACGAGGTGACCGCACCGCGCGACACGCGCACGTGGAACGTGTTTCTGCGCCAGTCAGGCGCTGAACTGTCGGGGACGATTCTTCGCGTCGACGGCGACGTCGGGACGCTGGTCGGGCGCTGGCAGAATGGCAAGCTCGTACTCAGTCATTTCGCCGGCGAGCGGCCGAATCTGTTCGAGGCCACCCGTAACCCGGACGGCACACTCGCCGTCACGCTGAACGGTAACGCGCACTATCTCGTCGTGCGCAGTGGTGAGGCCAGGGCGAAGGGCATTCCCGAACCCCCGGATCCGTCGCGCTACACGAACGTGAAGGACCCAACCGCGCCGTTCCACTTCGCGTTTCCTGACCTGACCGGGAAGCTGGTGTCGGACACCGACGCGGACCTGCGCGGGAAAGTGATGATTCTGGCGATCGGCGGCAGTTGGTGCCCCAACTGTCACGATGAGGCGCCGTTTCTCAATGAGTTGTACACGGACTATCGCGCGCGCGGGCTCGAGATCGTCGCGCTGATGTTCGAGAACGATCCGGATCCCAGGGTCTACCGGCCTCGGGTGCAGTCGTTCATCAAGCGACATGCGGCGCAGTACCCGATGCTGTTCGCCGGCACGACGCAGCCGACGCCCTCGTCGAAGGTGATTGCGGACGCGCTGCCACAGCTCGTCAACTTCGGCGCGTATCCGACGACGATCTATCTCGGACGCGACGGCCGGGTGCGCAGCGTGCATGCGGGCTTTCCCAGCGCCGCCACCGGCGCCGAGCATGTGCGACTGAAGCAGGAAGTGCGCGCGCTGGTTGAACGACTTCTCACCGAACCCGCACCCTAGCATCGCCACGCCACAACAACGCATTCGCTGAAGGGGCGCGCGGTTCGCTCTGTCGAGCGATAATCAATTACAGTCGATTCAGAGCGATTTGAATATTGATTACATTCGACATAGAGTTTTTGTCATCATGCGTGTCCTGTTCCTGGCCGTGGGTGTCTTCGTGGCGGCAGCGTGCCCGTCGTTCGCCCAGGTGGCTGCCGGCGAGATTACCGGCGTCGTGAGAGATCAGGCCGGTGCCGCCGTGCCCGGCGCCACCGTAACCGTCACTCACATCGACACGAATCGGCAGCGCGCCCTGAACTCGAGCCGCGAGGGCGTGTATGCCTCGCCGGGCCTGGCGCCGGGCGACTACCGCGTCGACGTCGAGTTGGCGGGGTTCAAGCCGGTACGGCGCAGCGGCATCCATCTGTCCACCGGCGAGAAAGCGCGGGTGGATTTCGATCTCCTCGTCGGGAGCCTGAGCGAACAGGTGACCGTGACCGCGGATGCGCCGATGTTGCGCGCGGAGACGGCGAGTCTGGGAACGGTGGTCGCGCACGAGCAGGTCGTGCAACTGCCGCTCAACGGCCGCGCGTTCATCCTGCTCGCGTCGCTGGCGCCTGGTGTCGCGCTGCCGCCGAACTCGCTGCTCCCGCGCATCAACGGCGGGCGCCCGCGCGCGAACGAATACCTCTTCGATGGCATCTCGGTGCTGCAACCGGAGCCGGGACAAGTGGCGTTCCTGCCGGTGATCGATGCGATTCAGGAATTCAAGATCGAGAGCAACAGCCTGCCCGCGGAATTCGGACGCTTCAACGGCGGCGTCGTGAACCTGACGACGAAGGCCGGTGCGAATGTATTTCACGGCAACGGATTCGAGTTCCTCCGCAACGAAGCCTTCAACGCGCGCAACGTGTTCCAGTCGACAAACCCGATGAAGCCCGAGCACCGCCGACATCAATTCGGCGGCACGCTTGGCGGACCGATCGTCAAGGACCGCACGTTCTTTTTTGTCGACTATCAAGGTCAGCGGCAGTCGATCGGCCGCACGGCCATCTCAACGGTGCCGACCCTTCTTCAACGGCAGGGGATCTTCACCGAGACGATCGGCGGGCGCGTGCCGGTGGTCTACGATCCGGCGACCGGCGGCACGACGCGGGACGCGTTTGCGGGCGGGACGATCCCGCTGTCGCGCATGGACCCGGTGGCGCTCGCACTGCTGAAGCGGTACCCGCTGCCGACCTCGTCCGGCGTCGCCAATAACTACAGCCGCACAGATTCCGAAATCGACAACCAGGATCAGTGGGACGCGCGGATCGATCACAAGTTCGCAACGAATCGGGATCAGTTGTTCGGCCGGCTCTCGTCCTTCCGCGACGGGTTCATACCGGTGACGCCGCTCCCCGACGGCAGTGGCGTGACCACCGGGACGCTGGGACCCCAGGACACGGCTGCGTGGTCCTTCGCGTCGAACTATCAGCACACCTTTTCGGGCAACCTGCTGAACGAATTGCGCATCGGCGACACGCGCCGAACGGTGGGGCGCACGGCGGCGCAGCTGTCGACGACGGCCGGGGCGGCGCTGAGCATTCCGGGGATCCCCTCGACCGCCAGATTTCCGGAGACGTTGCCGACATTCCTGGTCAGTGGCTACCAGCAGCTGGGCTCACCGTCCAACACCGCATCGAACTTCAACACCAGCGTGTCTGAAGTGGCGGACTCGTTGACGTGGCTGAGAGGCCGTCACATCGTGAAGGCCGGTTTCGATTTCCGGTGGGAACGGCTGAACGTCATCCAGCCGCCGTCGCCGACCGGTTCGTTCACGTTCAACGCCATCGGCAGCGATCTGCCGGGAACCGCGAATACCGGCACGCCGCTCGCCAGCTTCCTGCTCGGGCAGGTCCAGGCGTTCTCCATTGATCTGCAGACGTCACAGATCCAGGAGCGCGCGCATTTCCAGGAGTACTTCATCCAGGACGACTGGAAGGTGTCCGACCGGGTGACCCTTAATCCCGGGGTTCGCTACACGTTGAATTTTCCGTCCACCGAGATCAACGGACAGACGGCGGTGTTCAATCTGCAGACGCAGCAGCTCGAGTATCCGGGTGCCAGTCCCGTGCGTCCGCTCAAGAAGGACAACTTCGGACCGCGCATGGGCGCGGTATTCCGGATCACCGACAAGACGATCGCCAGCGCCGGCTACGGCCTGGTGTGGATCGAGATGGCCGGGATCACCACACCGTTCACAACGCCGACGTTTCCGTTCCTGCAGACGGTGTCGCAGCGCGCGCTCGACACGATCGTGCCCGCGTTCGTCCTGAAGAACGGGCCGAGCGTGGCGCCGCTCGCCGCGACGGCGACCGCGGGGCTAGGGCAGGGTGTGTTCGCGGTCGACAACACGCTCGGCTCCGGTTACGTGCAGCAGTGGAACGTGTCGCTGCAGCGCGAGCTGGCCACGAACACGATCGTCGAGGCCAGCTACATCGGGTCGAACATCACGCACGTCGGCATTCCGGACAGCAACGTCAACCAGCTGTCGGCCGCCCAACTGGCGCAAGGCGTATCGCTGCTGACCAGAGTGCCGAACCCGTATGTGGGCATCATCCCGCGGTCATCGTCGCTCGGCGATCCGACAATCACCGTCGCGCAATTGCTGAAACCGTTTCCGGCATACACCACGGTCAGCCTGTACCGCAACAACGTCGGCACGACGCGCTATCAAGGCATGGGACTCAGCGTGCGGCAACGCCTGTCGCACGGGCTCTCGTATTCGATTGCCTACACGCGCTCCACGCTGATCGACGATGGCTCGTCGGTGTTTGACGCCTCGATTCTGACGGGACCGATCGCGAATTACCCAGTGGCCGACAGCTACAACCGCACCCTCGAACGCGATTACTCGTCGGGCGACATCCCGCACGTTTTCGTCGCGTCGTTGGTGGGGGAACTGCCAGCCGGCCCAGGGCGCGCGCATCAGTTGCACGGGGTCCTCGGCGCGCTGGCGAACGACTGGACGTTGACGTCGCTGATCACGATGCAGTCCGGCGTACCGGTGGCCGTGACGCAGACGACGAACAACAACGCGTTTGCCGGCTTCGGCGTGCAGCGGCCGAACCTGGTCGGCGATCCGGAGCTGCCGGCAGATCAGCGCACGCCAGGCCAGTGGTTCAACACGGCGGCGTTCGCGGCGGCGCCCCAGTTCGCGCTCGGATCGGCGTCACGCAACCCCGTCCGCGGGCCGTCGTATCGCGAGGTCGACGTCGCGCTGATTCGCCGCGTGCCGATTCATGCAGGCGCCGCGATCGAGATCCGTGCGGAGGTCTTCAACGTGTTCAACACACCGAACCTCGGCGCGCCGAACGCCGTGCAGGGCGCCGCGAATTTCGGAACCATCACCACCGCGCTCGACCCGCGGGTCGGTCAGCTGGCGATTAAGTTTCTGTTTTAGGACGAGCCCTGAACCGATCGGCGGGGAGTCAGCGTCTGAGATTCGGGTGATTCGCCCGGTGTTAAACTCTGAACGTACTCCCTGGAGGCTGCATGAAAGCTCTCGTTCTGTCGATGTTCGTAGCGGCGATCGGATTCACGGCGCTGCCGCGCGCAGCGGCTGAGCTGAAAGTCGGCGATCCCGCGCCGGACTTCACGCTGAAGGCGTCCGACGGCAAGACCTACAGGGTGTCGGACTTCAAGGGCAAGCAGGCGGTGGTGCTGGCCTGGTTCCCGAAGGCCTTCACCTCAGGCTGCACGATCGAGTGCAAGTCGCTGGCGGAACACGGCGACCTGATCAAGAAATACAAGGCGCAGTACTTCATGATCAGCGTCGACCCGCTGGACCAGAACATCAAGTTCGCGGAATCGCAGCACGCGGACTTTCCGCTGCTGAGCGATCCGTCGAAAGACACCGCCAACGCGTATGGCGTGATGGGAATGATGGGCTACGCCAGCCGCTGGACGTTCTACATCGGCGCCGACGGCAAGATTACGGCGATCGACAAGAACGTGAAGCCGGCGACCTCGGCCGAAGACATGGCCGCCAAGCTCAAGGAACTCGGCATCCCGACCCGATAGCCCCCCCGGTGTCAGACGCGTGGCAGAATAACCACGGTGTCTGACACGCTCTCCCGACGCTGGCCAGGCGCCGCAGCCGTTCGTGTGCGAAGGCGTCTTACCGGCGGTTGTGCGGTAGCGCGAGATCAGCCGGCATGATCAAACGATCCGCGATCTTCCTCCACCGCTGGCTCGGCGTCGCGCTGTGCCTGTTGTTTCTGCTCTGGTTCCCGTCGGGCATCGGCATGATGTATTGGGATTTCCCAAGCGTCAGCGCCGGCGATCGCCTCGATCGATCTCCCGCACTCGACTCGTCTAAAATCCACGTGTCGCCAGCGGACGCGTTTGCGGCGTTGGACCAGTCGCAACCCGCGGGGCAGGTGCGGCTCAACATCTTCGACGGCCGTCCGGTGTATCGATTCCGCGTCGGCCGTGGCGAGAGTCTCGTCTACGCGGACACCGGTGCGCGCCAACTCGACGTGCCGGCAGACATGACCGCGCGCGTGGCGTCCGCATGGGCCCGGCAGCCCGCCGGCGCCGCGACGGTCGTCACGCTGGACGCAGCGGATCAATGGACCGTCCAGGGATCATTTCGCAGCACGCGGCCGCTGTCGAAATACTCGTGGCCGAACGGCGAGCAGGTGTACGTCTCGCAGGCGTCAGGCGAGGTGGTGCAGTACACCACCTCGGCGTCGAGGGTCGGCGCGTACCTGGGCCCGATCCCGCACTGGATCTATTTCACGCCGCTGCGCCGGAATCAACTTGCGTAGATCGGCTCGCCGGCGAACATCGCCAATTCCAGTTCCTTGACCGGTGCGTTCGCGATCTCGGCAAGCGCGGCGCGCGGATCTTTCGCGGCAAACGCGGCGAGTTGGAGG